>CAMYIF010000074.1 GCA_947258415.1 uncultured Pseudomonadales bacterium | reverse complement strand
GGTTTTTGTCCGTTGCGTCAAGATGGGTATCAATGAGCTTCATGTTGCGCTCGTTGGCCTTGAATAAAGAAAGTGGGGTCAGATGAGACTTTTTAGACGCCCCATCTTTACAAAGTGGGGTCAGATGAGACTTTTTTAGGTGCCCCATCTTAGTCGCTTTGACCCAACAACCGAAAAAGTGTGATCTGACCCCACTTTTAACCCCACTTTTATACGGGAACTGAAGTCCCAAAAAAATTTCTAATCATTGATTGCGCAATGTAGAGAAAAGCAAATGATCAAGGGCGCGAGCATGCAAGAAAAATGGGTGACTATCCTAAAAAGCGGTATTTAAGCTAAGATAGTTTTTTGTGCAGCCAATATGACTGTTGCCGGGATACAGCAAAGCTTATTGATATGAGCACTCTCAAATACACTAATAAAAAAAAGCTATTGCTAACGAGGCGCACTTTCCTGGGCGGACTCGCCATGATGCCAGCCTATTGCCTGGCTGATCCTTTACTGGGCTTTCCAGAATCTATCGAGAAGTTCCAGGCTGTTGGTTTAATAAAAAAACCAATCCCTTCTACAGGTGAAAAAATACCCATAGTAGGCATGGGGACATGGATCACTTTTAATGTGGGGCAGGATATAGCGCTAAGAAATCAACGTGTGCGCGTTCTTCGTGAATTTTTCAGGTACGGGGGCGGTATGATTGACTGCTCCCCCATGTATGGTTCTTCGGCACAGGTTGTTGGTTATGCTTTGGGTCAACTCAATAACACGGATGCGCTCTTTTCTGCCAGCAAGGTCTGGACACCCTGGGCAAGCAACGGGCCGGATCAAATGGAACAGCAACGAAAGAGGTGGAACATTTCTCGTTTCGATCTGATGCAGATTCATAACCTTGTGAATTGGGAAGGCCATTTGGTGACGCTTAAGTCTCAAAAATCAGAAGGAAAAATTCGCTATATAGGTATCACAACATCGCACGGACGCAGACATCTAGAGCTTGAAAGCATCATGCGTAATCACGACCTGGATTTTGTTCAACTGACATATAATATCCTGGACCGCGAAGCAGAAAACAGATTACTTCCCCTTGCCCGGGAACGAGGTATCGCTGTCATTGCCAACAGGCCTTATAGAAGAGGAGCGCTATTTCGGGCGTTTCAGGAAAAACCACTACCGGCCTGGGCTAATGAAGAAGCGGGAGTAAAGAACTGGGCTGAGTACTTCCTGAAATTCATCATATCCCACCCAGCAATAACATGCGCAATTCCTGCCACTTCTCAAATACAGCATATGAAGGAAAATATGGGAGCAGCATATGGCTACTTGCCGGACGCCAATGTGCGGGCAAAAATGGCAGCTTATGTCCAGAGCTTGTAAATGGTTATTTCCGCAACGCTTCCTTATGACATTGAAACGTTAATCGGCTTTATTGCGGGCTATCATGAAAAAATATGGCCTTTACAACTATTAACCCTGTTTTTGAGCGTAGTCATTTTATGGGCCGTTAAGCAGGAATTAAAGGCAAGTAGCCGTTTTACGGGCGCCGTATTAAGTTTATTTTGGTTAAATGTCGGCTTTGTTTTTTACATCTCCTCTTTTTCAAATATCAGTTTTTTGGCTTCTTATATAGGCGCTTTTTTTATCCTGGAAGCGCTGATGATTTTCTATGTATGCGTATTCAGGAATCGTCTCAGCTGCCAAAACATCTCCTTTTCAGAAAACAAGTTTGGAATTGGGCTTATTGCTATCTCTTTATTTCTTTATCCTGGCTTCGTTTTGTTTTTCACTAAGTCTTTGAGTGCGATACCTGTCGTAGGGGTAACGCCACTGGCAACATCAATTTACACCTTAGCCATACTTGGCATGTTGAATGGGCCTTTTGCTCAAAAGCTTGCGCTGCTTACTATTCCAGGCTTGCATATCATGCTGTCTGTAATATTCGCTGGACTGTTACTCTTGAATTAAGTGGTGAATTAGGCGGGTCAGATTGAACCCCCGTTTTCTCAAATATCCCGTTTGCCGTATGATGGGCGGTGTGACCTGAATACAGCGGAGCGAACCATGCTAAAAGCCCTTTTCCTCGACCTTGATGAAACCCTGTGCGACACCCGGGGCGCTAATAAGCAAGCCATGCGCTTGCTGGGTACAGTGCTTCAGGAGCAATATGGCACTGGCCTGGACGGGCAGCAAGTTGCCAGGGCTTATGTCACCGGGATCTACCGTCAGTGGAGTGAAGAGCAACGGCGGCGCTACCTGCCGATTATCGAGCAACAGAGTGAAGCCGCGTTCCGCGTGCAGTTAATTCGTGATTTGCTGGGCGAGCGTGGTGTGCATCAGGTCAGTGACGCTGCTGCCCAGGTCCTGCAGGACCGGTTCGATCGTGACCGCATCGAGGCGTTCGATTTCTACCCGGGGATCCCCGAGTTTTTAATCGATGCACGCAAACTCTTTACCCTGGTCGTCATTACCAATGGGCCCGAATTTTCACAGATACCCAAGGTCGAGCGGGTCAAACTCGCGGACTATGTCGATCACATCATCATCGGCGGCCAGGAGCCGGAGCAAAAGCCCTCACAATCAATCTTCTACAAAGCCCTGAAACTTGCCAACTGTGCCGCCCATGAAGCCGTCCATGTCGGCGATAGCCTGGCTGCGGATATCGCCGGCGCCCACAGCAGCGGCATTACCTCAGTCTGGATACAGCACCAGCAACCGCTGGACGCGGAACTGGGTATCGACCCCCACCATACCCTGCTGCATCCCAGTGAAATACCGGCGCTGATTAACAAGCTCCACCAGGGTTAATGCTAAGTGCAACCAGCTCTCGAAGCTGCTGCGTTAATGCTCTCCCGGCAAAATATCCATTACCCGGACGGTCCATTCCGGCTAGGGCGTTTTATGTGTGCTGCGCGCGGCAATGCCTTTTTCGTTCGAGCAATGCTACAAGCCTCATCTTCGACGGGCCTACGTACAGGAATAAAATTGAATTCCCACTGAAACCTGATTCATAAACTATAATTTTTCTATTACAAAAAAGTCAGGCCTGACAAGTACAGGGTTCACCCTGGTCAGTACGCTTATAGCATGGTCTCTACAACTACCCTGGGGGGAGAGCTCTTCATGCGCATCAAGCTGCACTATCTGGCGATGATGGTGATTATTCCGCTGTATGGCATACAGGTATGTCCATTCCTGGAAGGCATCGATCCGCTGGAAGTCTTCATTACCATAGACAGCCTGCTATTGCTCGCCTTCCTGCTGCGCAGCCTGCTGTGCCAGCGCCTGGTAGACCCCATGCCGCTTGCAGGACAGGCCTGGCGGGTTTTCACCATAGAACTGGCCGTGCTCATAACCGCCGGTGTGATTCTCAGTATCTATAACATGCTGTTGCACGACTTCCCCCTTGCCAGTGGCCTTAAAGTACTGGTCGGGATCGCGGCCATGGGCCTGTTTGCAAGCACCGATTCAGCCCTCGCTCGTGAACGCCAGGTTGCCCTGCAGGTTGAACGGGAGGGTCTCAGGCTGGAGATTTCGGGCAGGTTTTTCCCGCTCACATCCAGGCTGGCGCTGTATGCGGGGGCTTTCGTGCTGCTCCTGGTGGCCGTGTTTTCGCTGCTTATTATCAAGGACCTGGACTGGCTGGTGAGCCTGGGAGATACCATGCCGCTGCATGATGCGCGACTCGCGATATTGAAGGAATTTGGCTTTGTGCTGGTAGTGACCTTGATACAGGCGGTTAATATTATCATGTCGTTCACGCGTAATTTAAACCTGTTCCTGGCGCGTGAAAACAGTGTGCTGCACAAGGCTACCTCGGGTTTTTACGATGTGCAGGTACCGGTGAGCAGCAATGACGAGTTCGGCATCATGGCACTGCATACCAACGAAATGATCAGGCGTATACGCGAACGTACCGATGAACTGAATGGTACGCGGGATGTAACGATTTTAACCCTGGCCTCTCTCGCCGAGGCGCGTGACAACGAAACCGGTGCTCATATTCTGCGTACACAACGCTATGTCAGGGCGCTCGCCCGGCAGCTCAGTGTTGATGACCGGTATGCTTCCCAGCTTGATGAGGAAACCATTGACCTGCTTTACAAATCAGCCCCGCTGCACGATATAGGGAAGGTCGGGATACCCGATGCGATCCTGCTCAAACCCGGTAAACTCACGGCTGCGGAATTTGAAATCATGAAAGGGCACGCGAAAATCGGGGCGGATGCCCTGCGCATCGCTGAAAAACACCTGGGGAGCAATTCCTTTTTACGCCTCGCGCGCGAGATATCACTCACGCATCATGAAAAATGGGATGGCAGTGGCTACCCGGCCGGGTTGAGGGGCGAAGAAATACCCCTTTCCGGCAGGCTGATGGCAGTCGCGGATGTGTATGATGCGTTGATTTCAAAGCGGGTATATAAAGCTGCCTTTTCGCATCAGAAAGCCATGGGGATCATTCGCGAGGGGCGTGGCAGTCATTTTGATCCGCAAATTGTGGCTGCGCTGGAGACAGTTGAACAGCAGTTTATCGAGATTGCGGAGCAGTTTAGGGATGAGCTGTATAATGAACAGACGCAAAAAATAGTACGGGATGTTGCCTGACTGGGAAATTAAGTGGGGTCAGATGAAACTTTTTTGGAAATTAAGTGGGGTCAGATGAAACTTTTTTTGGCCGCCCCATTTTGGCCGCCTTAACCCTTCGACCGTACAACAACTCAACTTCATCCATAAAGCGCTCGCTGCCCAGAGCAAGTCCTTTATTAACCGATGCCCTGATTTGTGCCAGCAACTCTTTTTCGACATGCGATTGCAACAATGCCCTGTAGGCTTTAAGGCGCTCATTTTTATTTCTTCCTAACCTCAAATATTGTTCGTGAGGCGTGCAAAGCATTGACTTAACACCCAGACCATTACACCGATAACTTGACCAGTTATAGTTTACGGGATCACCGACCATGCTGGCTCTTACCGGATTTAACTCAATATAACGATAACACTGAAGCAGATAGCGATCAGATTGAACCAGGCTTGACCTGAAACGTCCTTCCCAGAGCGTCCCTGTTCGTTGGTATTGATGGTTGAAATATCGGACATATCGACGCCCCAAGGCCTGCATCATTAAAGACAGGCTTTGCGCACTGGCAGGCGTCACCAGCAAGTGGACATGGTTGGTCATCAACACCCAGGCATGTACGGCTACCTGGAATTTTGTGGCATATTCCTTTAGCCATTTGGCATAGGCAGCAAAGTCTCGTTCATCGGCAAAACAAATGCTTCGGTTATTGCCTCGTTGAATGACATGCTGGGCAATGCCGGGTGGGCAAAAGCGGGGAAGACGGGCCATGAGTCGGTTGCATCCTTGTAACCAGTTCAGTAGAGGTAGTGTAACCTAAACCGACGAATGATCAACACAACAAAGGGGTGATAAAAAAAGTGTGTTCTGACCCCACTTATTCCACTTATTATTCCTAAATAGAAAGGTAGCACTATGATCAAAGCATATGCAGCATTTGAAGAAAACGGTGAACTAAAACCCTATGAATACGATCCGGGGCCTTTAGGAGATAATGAAGTTGAGATCGATGTTTTGTATTGTGGCATTTGTCACAGCGATGTCAGCATGATTGATAATGAGTGGGATATGAGCCATTACCCGCTGGTTCCGGGCCATGAAGTGGTTGGAAGAATCTCGGCTATCGGAAAAGATGCTCAAAACTTATCTGTTGGTCAAAATGCAGGATTAGGCTGGCACGCCGGATATTGCAACAACTGCTCACAGTGCAGATCGGGCGATCATAATTTATGCGCGTCGGCGATCCAAACTATTGCCGGTCATCACGGGGGATTTGCTGATAAAGTTAGGGCTCAGGCCATGAGTGTTGTGGCGATACCGGAGGGCATCGACCTTAAATCTGCTGGCCCGCTTTTTTGTGGTGGTGTTACCGTCTTTAATCCGCTTGTACAATTTGGTATCGAGCCGACAAGCAAGGTTGCAGTAATCGGCATAGGTGGCCTGGGACATCTGGCGCTTCAATTTTTGAATGCATGGGGCTGCGAAGTAACAGCCTTTACGTCCAGCGAAAATAAAAAAGAAGACGCCTTAAAACTGGGCGCAAACCATACTTTGAATTCATGTGATGAATCTGAAATAGAAGGTGCCGAAGGGCGATTCGACCTGATTATTTCAACCGTTAATGTCAAACTTGATTGGAATTTATATTTGGGAACCCTCGCGCCCAGGGGCCGTTTGCATTTTGTTGGCGCAACACTTGAGCCTCTGGATATAGGGGTGTTTGCGCTTCTAGCGAAGCAAGCCTGTGTTTCAGGCTATCCAGTCGGCAGCCCCCAAACCATCTCGAAGATGCTGGATTTTGCAAACTTGCATGGTGTTAAGCCGCAGATTGAAACGTTCCGCATGGATCAAGTTAATGAGGCAATTGAGCGACTAAGATCAGGCAATGCGCGTTACCGCGTTGTACTATCAAATAATTAAGTGGGGTCAGATGAGACTTTTTTTTGGCCGCCCCAAATACATTTAGAGTCAGAGTAAAAACTCTGTTAGTTTTATCCCTGGCGCTCCCCCAAATAAATCAATGGGGTCAGCTTGTTCGATATATAGTGGCAAGCGGTCGTTGATTGTTCCGTGATCCTGCAGATGTTAGGAAATTAGTAATTACCTTAAAATGTATGGGGAAAAAGTCATGAGTAATTGCCTCACCGAGCAGCTTGTCGACTCCATCGTTAGGTGTGAAAAATTGACTCTACGCTTTGCATTCAGCCTCGTATTTGTCGAGCGATGTTCCGAGGACACACTATGAAGCCCACACTGGTAAAGGTTGCTGCCCTGTTGTTTGGTGTGGCCATTCTCCTTACCGGCCAAGGCCTGCAGGGCGCATTGGTCCCGACGCGCGCAGGTCTTGAAAACTTTTCGACCGTAACAATTGGCGTAATCGGTGCCTCATACTTCCTGGGTTTTACGATCGGTTGCCTGCGTGGCGGCGTGCTGCTTCGCGCCGTAGGATATGTGCGGGTGTTCGCTGCAATGACTGCAGCCGCGTCAGTTGCGCCGTTGGCGTTAGGCTTGTGGGCTGATCCGTGGTTGTGGGGCCTGCTGCGTTTCCTGACCGGCTTTTGTTTTGCTGTGCTCTACGTAGTCATCGAGAGCTGGCTTAATGAGTGCACCAGCAACGAGAACCGGGGCAGTGTATTTTCGATATACATCTTCATAACGCTAACGGTACTGGCGTTAGGCCAGTTGATGCTGCTCCTGTACGATCCACGCGAACTGGAGCTGTTCGTTATTGCCTCTATTCTTGTATCGTTAGCGCTGATTCCGGTCGTTTTATCGCGATCCGTTGCGCCGGAGAAACCGCAGGTTGTCCGCCTTGATTTACGTCGATTGCTCGAGATTTCGCCTTCGGGAGCTTCGAGCTGTTTAGCCGCCGGGTTGACGAACGGTTCTTTCTGGGCAGTTTCGGCCATTTTTGCGTTCCAGATCACCGGCAACACCGATTCGGCTGCGTGGTACATGACCAGCGGCGTGATCGGCGGTGCTATTTGCCAGTGGCCACTCGGTATTCTGTCCGATCGCCTGGACCGGCGCCGGGTTTTGGCCGCCACGGCGCTCGGCGCAGGAATTGTCAGCGTGGCAATTGTCCTCGCAGGGTCAAGGATGCCCGAATTCTCATTGATGTTGCTCGGCGCATTATGGGGAGGCATGGCTTTTCCGTTGTATTCAGTTGCGGTTGCACTTACGAACGATCACGCAAGGAACGACGAATACGTACAGGTGTCAAGCGGCTTGTTGTTCTTGTATGGTATCGGCGCCGTTGCCGGACCGTTATTCGCAGCACTGTTGATGGGCCTATTGGGGCCAGTTGGGCTCTACGTATTTAGCGGCGCTGTTCACTTGTTGCTATTCGGCTTTGTCGGCATTCGTGCATTGAAGCCGTTGCCAGTACCAGCGGAACAGCAGAGCGACTTCGGTGACGCATTGGCAAGCGCACAGACGGCATCGGTTGTCTATGAATCTGACGTTGAAAACGAAGCCCCGCCAAAATCCACCTAGTAATTAAGTGGGGTCAGATGAGACTTTTTTGGCCGCCCCAAATACATCTAGAGTCAGAGTAAGAACTCTGTTGGTTTTTTCCCTGGCGCTGCCCCAAATAACCATCTAGAAGGTTGCGTTCAGGCGCACGCCTGCCACCAGAACCGAGTCGTCAAAGACTGCGTTCGATGCGTCGAACCCACTGTTCTCAATCCACTGAAGTGAGGGTGTAACCTGCAGGTTTTCAAAAACATCGAAGCGCACATACAGCTCAACCTGGCTGGTGTCGTCGACATCGCCGGGCAGGTCTCCGGACACGCCGGTGAGCGCGTAGCCCAGGCCATAGGTGACTTTATCGTCCCGGTAAGCGCCCGCGATGGCGAAAAAATCGGCCGCCGCAGATACCGTTTTATCGGCAATTCCGGCTCGCACATTTGCAGAAAAAGGCCCTTTGAGCCAGTCGGCTGACAGATACAGACCGGTGTTATGCTTATCGGTGTCGGAACCGGCAAGTTCCGTGTGGTCCGCGCTGTTAACCCATGCGCCGAGACGATAAATCATGGCACTCCTGTTCCAAATCAGCTCCAACGCGGCAAAAACGCCTTTACCCTTGTCTGAAACATCGACCAGTTCCGAGTAAGAGGCCTTTGGGTTGTCACCCAGGCCATTGGAACTGGCCAGTGCTGCGATATAGCCGAACCCGGGGTGCTCCGGTGTCCGGTTGAAGACAACACCCAGGGTATAATCCGGAAACTCAACCGTTGGGTTGTTAACGAAACTTGCTCCCAGGAACTGGGCAGTCTCATCGTTGGCAACAACACTGGCGTCGAGGAAGCCGGTCACATCAAGCAAACCAACAGCGAATTCACCTTGCCCTGCAGGCAAAGTATAAAGCAACTCCGAGACCTGCAGCCGACCCCTGCCATTGCGGTCAAGCGCTGAACCGGCATCGCCGTTGGCTTCCCCAAGCACGGCGGCAACATGTCCACTCTGGGGAGTGGTGTTGCCCTCAACATATAATGTGAAGGCTCCGGGCCCGGCATCGAGTGTAACCACAAGATCCAGGCTGCCGATCAGCTCGGAGTCAACACGACCATCATCGGCGTTCTGATAGACAGCCGTGACGCCACCCTCGACTTCGGCCGTACGGGCAAGGGCTGTAGTTGCTGGCAGGGTAATACAGATACCAAAAAGGACGCGCAGAAAAAATTTCCCGGCAAGGTGTCTACAGTCACTCTTATTCATTTTTATTCCCCTATTGGTTGATATATCTTTACCGCCGAGTGGTCTTTAAGCGCCCTGTAGAATATTCAGTTAAGCTACCCACTGGCAATATATTTTGGGTCCTAACTGTAAAGGCATATTATTCCCGGGGTCAACCAGAAAAGTGGGGTCAGAACACACTTATTAATCGACTAAAAGCAAGCCAAAAAAAAGCCCGGGTAATCCCGGGCATTTCCCTTACAAAGGTAACTTCTGGTTCAATTAGGCAGCATTAGTAGCGGCTTTCTTGGCAGCTGCTTTTGCAGGCGCTTTTTTAGCGGCCGGCTTGGCAGTAGCTTCTTTAACCAGGCTAACGCTGGATTGAACGGCACCAGTGATGATGTCAACGTTT
>CAMYIF010000073.1 GCA_947258415.1 uncultured Pseudomonadales bacterium | reverse complement strand
AGGAGCACCATCAGGGATCACCGAAATTATGGTGTCATTGACCTGTCTACCGTGATCACCAAGTCGAGCAATGTCGGTGCCTCCAAGCTGGCACTATCCATGGACTCCGACGCGGTTCGATCGTTTTTCAGCCGGGTGCGCCTTGGTCAGGATACGGGTAGCGGCTTTCCGGGTGAGCGAGTCGGCATGCTCCCTTACCAGCAGAACCGTCCTCAAATAGAACTGGCAACCCTGTCTTATGGTTACGGCCTTTCTGTGACCACCTTGCAACTGGCGCAGGCCTATACGGCCTTTGCCAACCAGGGCAAACTGCAGCAGGTATCCTTATTGAAAAACCAGCACAATTCGCCTGGCGAGCACGTGATGAAGGCGGTGACCGCGAAGGCAATGATGGGGATGCTGGAACGGGTTGTGGAAAAGGGCGGTACAGGAACGCGCGCCAGTATTAAGTCCTACCGAGTGGCAGGGAAGACCGGTACAGTACACAAGCTCAGTGAAGGCGGTTACCAGCACGATAAATACATGGCGCTTTTTGTGGGTATGGCGCCGGCAAGTAATCCCAAAGTGGTTGCAGTGGTCCTGATCGATGAGCCTTCGGGTCGGGAGTATTACGGTGGAGAGGTGGCCGCGCCCGTATTTTCACGGGTTGTTGGCGGTGCCCTGCGGTTGTTAAACGTATCGCCCGATGCAGTGAAGCTTAAAGGCGCAAGCATTGTCAGTTCGTCTTCGAAAACGGCAGGGAGTAAAACATGACTCCCGTAAATGTCAGCCAGTTTTCTTCCAGGCGGATGAACCTGAAGCATTTGCTGACGGGATTTATTGCCGAAAATGGTGCCGAATCCAATGCCGATCTGAGCGATGTTATGGTTTCTGACCTCAAGCTTGATAGTCGCGATGTGCAGTCGGGCGACCTGTTTTTTGGTTTAAAGGGCGCAAAGCATGACACACTGGCCTATATAAAAAGTGCCAGCCAGCGGGGTGCCGTCGCGGCGGTAACCGATGCCCGTATAGAGGACAAGGATTTTGTTTCCGGATTGGGCATTCCCGTCATCGAGCTGCCTGAATTGAGAAACCGCCTCGGTGAGATAGCTTCACGGTTTTTCGGCGATCCCTCGCGGCATGTTGTCGTGGTTGGTATCACAGGTACCAATGGCAAGACATCATGCAGCCAGTTTGTTGCCCAGTCGTTGAGCCAACTGCAGGTAAATTGCGGGGTGATTGGTACCCTTGGGTACGGTGCTATTGACGACCTGGTTGACTTTGGGCATACCACGCCCGATGCCATTAGCCTGCAAAGAATATTGTCCAGGCTCCTGGTTCAAAAGTTCGAGGTGGTCGCCATGGAGGTTTCATCGCATGGCCTGGACCAGGGGAGAGCCAGTGGTGTGCGCTTTAATACGGCGATATTCACCAACCTGAGCCGAGATCATCTTGATTACCACGGAGACATGGAAGCCTATGGCCAGAGCAAGGAAAAGCTGTTCCGTGTGCCGGGATTAAAAAATGCCATTATCAATATCGACGATTCATTCGGGCGGCAATTGGCCGACAGAATTGATGCACCGGTAAGGGTATATCGATATTCGCTCGAGGATCAGTCCGCGGATATCTCCGTTTCCAAAATACAACTTTCCGAACAGGGTGCGCGCGCACTGGTACGCTCTCCCTGGGGTAACGGGATAATTTCGAGCCCGCTTCTCGGGCGGTTTAACCTGAGTAACCTGCTTGCCGTATTTACCTTTCTCTGTACCCGCGGTTTCTCCGTAGACCGTGCAATTGCGGCCGTCGCCGGCCTGGATAATGTTCCCGGGCGCATGCAACGATATGGCGGTGGGGCGATGCCGTTGATTGTCGTTGACTACGCGCATACCCCGGACGCACTGCAGCAGGCTTTAACCACCCTCAGGGAGGTTTGCGAGGGCAAACTCTGGTGTGTATTTGGCTGCGGTGGTAATCGGGATAAGGGCAAGCGCGAAATAATGGGGCGAATGGCCGAGCAATTTGCCGACCAGGTAGTACTGACCAATGACAACCCGCGAAGGGAAATACCCGAGGATATTATTCGGGATATCAGGGCGGGTATGAAAGCGCCGGGAAAGGCAAGAACAGAATTAAACAGGGCAAAAGCCATTCAGTGGGCAATTACTCACGCCATGAAAAATGATGTTGTCCTGATTGCCGGCAAGGGCCACGAAGGATATCAGGAAATTGGCGGCGCGCGTATGGCCTTTAACGATGGCGAACAGGTAAAGCAGGCATTGAACATTACAAGATCCAATTCCAGCGGCCCTGATCATAATAATGGCGGAGATCGAGTCACATGATCGGATCTTTTTCCCTGCAACAGGTTGCGTCAAAGCTGGAGGCTAAAGCCATTGGGGCCGACGTCGAGTTTGATTCGGTCAGCATTGACACGCGAACCTTGCAAAGAGGAGACCTGTTTGTCGCGCTTAAGGGGCCGACCTTTAACGGCCATACTTTCGCCGATACAGCTTTCCAAAAAGGGGCCTGTGCACTGGTCATCAGCGAGCCGGTGACATCTGGCTTGCCAGCCCTGCTGGTTAACAACACCCGCGAGGCCCTGGGGCAAATCGGCCAGCTCAACAGGGCGGCATTTCAGGGTAAAGTGCTGGCGATAACCGGTAGTGCGGGGAAGACCACGGTCAAGGAAATGGCAGCCGCTATTTTAAATCAGAAAGGCAAGGTGCTGGCAACGCGGGGAAACTTTAACAATGAGATAGGCGTGCCCCTGACGCTATTAAGAATCGCCGCTGATGATGATTACGCGGTGCTTGAGCTGGGCGCGAGTTCAATCGGTGAGATTGCCTATACCGCCTCTATGGCAAAACCGGATGCAGCGATCATTACCAACGCGGCCGACGCCCATATAGAAGGCTTTGGCAGTTTGAGTAATGTGGTGCAGGCTAAAGGCGAGATCATCGATGGCCTGCCTGAACAGGGCGTGGCCATCATTAATATTGATGACCTGAATGCGTACAAGTGGCTGCAAAGAGCGGGTTCCCGGCCGGTAACCACCTTCAGTCTGTCAAACAAGCCAGAAGCCGATTTCGCTGCCCGGGACATAGTTGTTGATGCGACCGGGGCCTGTCAGTTTGTGCTGCTTTCACCGCTGGGCGAAACAACTGTGAAATTACATCACCTGGGGAAACATAATGTTGCCAATGCGCTGGCCGCCGCTGCAGGCGCCATGGTTCTGGGTGCCAGCCTGGATGAAATAAAGACAGGCCTGGAGGAGGCGATGCCCGTGGCCGGGCGTATGATCAGTCAGAAAGGCATCAACGATTGTCGCGTGATTGATGACACTTACAACGCCAACCCCGAATCCCTGCGCGCTGCCATCGACGTGTTGGCCATGTGCCAGGGTCGAAAAATTCTGGTGCTTGGCGATATGGCCGAACTGGGCGACGAGGCTTTGCGAGGCCATGTGGATTCTGCCCGGTACGCGCTTGACAAGGGTGTGGATGAATTATATGCCGTTGGTAATTTGAGTTCCCATGCCGCCAGGATGTTCTCGGGTTTCGGTCATAGCTTTGCCGATAAAGAAACGCTCATCGCCGCACTTGTTCCTGCTATAGACGGGGATACGACGGTTCTGGTGAAAGGGTCACGTAGCGCTCGAATGGAACAGGTAGTGCGTGCCATAACAGGTGGAGAAGAATAATGCTGCATAGCCTGGCAGAGTACCTTGTTCAGTTTGACCGGTTTTTTTCGGTGTTCCAGTACCTGACGCTGCGTGGAATCCTTGGCGTAATCACGGCGCTTGCTATTTCACTGGTAGTGGGTCCGGTGATGATCAGGCGCCTGAGCTTTCACCAGATCGGCCAGTCAGTTCGTTCGGAAGGCCCCCAATCGCATTTGAGCAAGCAAGGTACACCGACCATGGGCGGGGCATTAATCCTGGTAGCCATGATGATCAGTACATTGCTCTGGGCCGATTTAAGTAACCGCTATATCTGGACGGTATTGGCGGTTACCTTCGTTTTTGGTGCCGTGGGTTGGGTTGATGATTACCGAAAAGTGGTAGAAAAGAACTCGCGGGGATTACCCGGGCGCTGGAAGTATTTTTGGCAATCGGTTGCCGGTTTGGCCGCGGCGATTTTCCTTTACTATACCGCCAGCAATCCGGAGGAAACCGCGTTGATCGTGCCTTTTTTCAAGGATGTGGCTATCCCGCTGGGAATGTTCTACATCGTGCTGACCTACTTCGTGATCGTCGGTACCAGTAACGCCGTTAACCTGACCGATGGTCTCGATGGCCTGGCGATCATGCCTACGGTCATGGTTGGCTCGGGACTGGGCATTTTTGCCTACCTGAGCGGTAATACCCAGTTTTCGGATTACCTGAACATTCCCTATTTACCGGGCGCCGGAGAGCTGGTTGTCTATTGCGGTTCGATCGTGGGCGCCGGGCTCGGATTTCTCTGGTTTAACACCTACCCGGCACAGGTTTTCATGGGCGATGTCGGTGCCCTGGCGCTGGGTGCGGCGCTCGGGGTTATTGCTGTCATTGTTCGCCAGGAAATCGTGCTGTTCATTATGGGCGGGATTTTTGTCTTGGAAACCGTTTCGGTGATCTTGCAGGTGGCATCTTTTAAGCTGACCGGTCGGCGCCTGTTCCGTATGGCGCCGATACACCACCATTTTGAATTGAAAGGCTGGCCCGAGCCGAGGGTGATAGTGCGTTTCTGGATAATAACGGTATTCCTGGTTTTGATCGGCCTTGCGTCGCTGAAGCTGCGTTAGCAGGGGCTGGTCAGTGTATATGGATTTGATAACTGCAACACAACGACAGGCTGGTAAACAGATAACACGATGGACAGCATGAAAACATCTGCGATTATCGTCGGTTTGGGTAAAACCGGGTATTCCTGTGCACGCTTCCTGGCGCAGAAGGGCGTAGATTTCCGAGTTGTCGATACCCGTGAAAAACCACCCTGTTTGCAGGCACTGAAGGATGAATTGCCGGAAGTGAAAGTGTCCCTGGGTCCGTTGAATGGCGATTTGTTAAGTCAGGCACGCGTATTGTACGTGAGTCCCGGGATAGCCAAGGACGAACCGGCCATCGCCCAGGCCGTTGCCGGGGGTACGCAATTAAGTAGTGATATTGACCTGTTTTGCCAGGCAACCAAAGCGCCTGTCGTCGCGATCACCGGCTCAAACGCAAAGAGCACGGTCACCAGTCTGGTTGGCCTGATGGCACAAAAATCTGGTAAAAAAACAGGGGTTGGCGGTAACCTGGGCACCCCTGTACTTGAGTTGTTAGCCCAGGGAGATCATGAGCTCTACGTCATCGAGTTATCGAGCTTTCAACTGGAGATTACCTCACACCTGGAGGCCGAGGTTGCAACGGTTCTCAACATCAGCCCCGATCACCTGGACCGGTATATTGACCTTGAAGAGTACCGCCAGGCCAAGCATCGAATCTTTCATAATTGTCACCAGATTGTGGTCAATGTCGACGACCCGCAAATGCCGGCAGGTTGGCCGTCAAATAAAGCAAATCAGGCAAAAACATGGCGATTCGGGATGGTCCCCTCCGACCACAATACCTTCGGTGTCATGGAAACCGACAAGGGCTTGTGCCTGGCCTTTGATGGCCAGCCCCTGATGGCGGCCAATGATATGAAAATCAAGGGAAACCACAATGTTTGCAATGCCCTGGCGGCGTTAGCGATTGGTACCGCCATTGACCTGCCCATGGCTACCATGCTGGCTGCCTTGAGCGAATTCCCCGGCCTCAAACACCGTGGCCAGTGGTTAGCGCGCATAGAGGGTGTTGATTATTACAACGACTCGAAGGGCACCAATGTTGGCGCAACGGTAGCGGCACTGCGAGGTTTGGGCGGAGCGATTGACGGGAAAATTGTCCTGATCGCCGGTGGACAGGGTAAAGGTTCGAGTTTTGACGACCTGGGAGAACCTGTCAGGCAGCTTTGTCGAGGCCTGGTATTGATAGGCGAGGAGGCAGATGCGATTGCCCGTGTTGTTCAGCAAAATGACTTGAAACTGCCATTGGTAAATGCCGACAGCATGGAACAGGCGGTACAGCAGGCCCGGAAACTTGCCCGGCCGGGCGATCTTGTCCTGTTATCACCGGCGTGCGCGAGTTTTGATATGTTCAATAACTTTGAACACCGGGGTGATGTGTTTATCGAAACTGTGCAAACGCTTGCAGCGGAGGCTTCGTCATGAATAGCGTCACCTCCCTGCAACCGCGCATGATCGCCCTGACTTTGTATCGCGATTACTTTCAAAAAGCGGACCGGGTGCTCGTTGGTGTGACCCTGGTACTGCTATCGATTGGCATCATCATGGTGAGTTCGGCATCGATAGAAGTGGCAGAGGCCAATATGGGTAACCCTTTTTTCCATATTACCAGGCATCTAGTCTATGTCTGTATCGCCCTGGCGATTGCAGCAGTCGTATTTGTCCTGCCAACAGGGTTTTGGCAAAAATCGGGTTGGGTTTTACTGATTTGTGCGCTGGTATTGCTAACCCTGGTGTTGATTCCGGGTATCGGCCGGGAAGTGAACGGCAGTATGCGCTGGATACCCCTGGGGCCGATCAATATCCAGGCATCGGAGCCGGCAAAATTGTTCGTCGTCATTTACCTGGCCAGTTATCTCGCCAGGCGTTTGCGCGAAGTGCGTAGCCAGTGGTCGGGTTTTTTGAAACCCATGTCGGTGCTGGCATTAATGATCGTTCTGATGCTTCTGGAGCCTGACCTGGGAGCCGTTGTCGTCATGATGATTGCGGCCTTGGGTATGATGTTCCTGGGTGGAGTCAGACTGGGCCAGTTCATGGTGCTGATTTTGGTCAGCCTGTCGGCGGTTGTTGTGATGGCAATTTCGCAACCTTACCGCATGCAGCGCCTGGTTACTTTCATGGATCCATGGGCAGAAGAAAATGTTTTCAACAGTGGTTACCAGTTGACCCAGGCATTGATTGCCTTTGGCCGGGGAGAGTGGTTCGGCGTCGGCCTTGGCAACAGTGTACAAAAACTGTTTTACCTGCCGGAAGCGCATACCGACTTTGTATTTGCCATTCTGGCCGAAGAGATGGGCCTGATAGGTTCCCTGTTAGTGGTAGTTCTCTTCATAGCCCTGATTTACCGCATCATGATCATCGGCCGCTTTGCGGAAAAATCGGGCCGGTTCTTCGCGGCCTACGTTGCCTATGGAATTGCCCTGTTATTCAGCGCCCAGTCCCTGATCAATATGGGCGTCAACACCGGCCTGTTACCGACCAAGGGATTAACCCTGCCGTTACTGAGTTTTGGTGGCAGCAGTTTGCTCACCTGCTTTATGGCGTTGGCCATTGTGCTGAGGATTGACTACGAATCCAGGAACTATGCATCGGTCCAACCGGATCAAAAAGCCGGCAAAAAACCAGGGTTGAAGGCCAAAAAATCGACGGGGGCAAACAATCATGGTTGATACTTTGCCGGTCACAAATCGAAATATCCTGGTCATGGCCGGGGGTACCGGCGGTCACGTCATCCCTGCATTGGCGGTTGCCGAAGAGTTGCGTTCGCGGGGTATGAGAATTGAATGGCTGGGTACGGAAAAAGGTATCGAATCGGACCTGGTCGCCAAGGCTGATTTCCCGATCACCTATATCAGGGTCAGTGGATTAAGGGGCAAGGGGTTAGCGGGTCTGTTATTGGCACCCTTTAAACTCATGGTGGCTCTGGTTCAGTCGATGGCTGCGGTGATTCGCATCAAGCCGGGGTGCGTGTTGGGGATGGGTGGATTCGCTACCGGCCCCGGTGGCCTGGCTGCCTGGCTACTGGGTAAACCGCTGGTTATTCACGAGCAAAATGCAATTGCCGGCCTGACTAACAAGCTGCTTTACCGCTTTGCCGGAAGAGTGCTGACCGCCTTTCCCGATGTGTTCGGGGATCAGGGTAACAAGGGCGTATGCGTGGGCAATCCAATCAGGAAAACAATTGCCAATTTACCGTCACCCGAGCAACGCATGCAGGCTCGTGAAGGTCGTATCCGGTTGCTGGTCATCGGTGGCAGCCTCGGGGCCATGGTCCTGAACGAGACGATTCCAAAGGCATTGGCCATGATGCCAGAGGACAAGCGGCCGGAAGTATGGCACCAGACGGGTAAACGCCACCTTGATATCAGCAGGGCTAACTACGAGAAAGCGCAGGTTAGTGCACGGGTAGAGCCGTTCATTACCAATATGGACGAGGCCTACGGGTGGGCCGACCTGATAGTGTGTCGATCCGGCGCTTTAACCGTATCTGAAGTAGCAGCCGCCGGTCTGGCCTCGATCCTGGTGCCCTTCCCGCAAGCGGTTGATGATCACCAGACGGCCAATGCGCGTTATCTCGAGCGTGCCGGTGCGGCAATCATTGTTGACCAGAAAGACTTTTCTGCCGAGCGATTAATTGCCTTGCTTTCGGATCAGTTCGGCGATCGAAATAAAATAATCACAATGGCGATGAATGCCCGTCAGGTTGCCCATCGGGGTGCAACAGAAGCCGTCGCCAGCCAATGCATGGAGTTATGTTGTGCCTGAAAATATTATTATCTCGAAAGCCTCTTATAACATTCCTGAAATGCGCCGTATTCGCAAGATTCATTTTATCGGGATTGGCGGTGCGGGAATGAGCGGTATAGCCGAAGTGTTGCTTAACCTGGGTTATAAAATCAGCGGATCGGATTTAAGGCAGGGCGCGGTAACAGACAGGTTAAGCAGCCTCGGAGTGAAGATATTTATAGGGCACGCCGCAGAGAATGTTGAAAATACCGACGTCATTGTCATTTCCAGCGCGATTAACGAGTCCAACCCTGAAATTGTTTATGCCAAAAAGCGCCTTATCCCGCTGGTACCTCGGGCAGAAATGCTCGCCGAGCTGATGCGATATCGTCACGGAATCGCAGTTGCCGGAACCCATGGTAAAACGACCACAACCAGCCTGATTGCCTCGGTGCTGCACGAAGGCGGCATCGATCCAACTTTCGTCATCGGCGGGTTGCTGAATAGCGCGGGAACCAATGCCAAGCTGGGTGACAGTCGCTTCCTGGTCGCCGAAGCAGACGAGAGCGACGCCTCTTTTTTACATCTGCAACCGATGACCTCGGTGGTAACCAATATCGACGCCGACCACATGTCTACTTACGAGGGTGACTTTGGTCGATTAAAAGATACCTTTGTCCAGTTTTTGCATAACCTGCCATTTTACGGCCTGGCTGTGGTCTGCACCGATGATGCCAATGTCAGTTCCATCCTGTCGCTTATCAACCGGCCTATTCTGACCTATGGCGTCAACGAATACGCCGATTACCGAGCCGTTGACATCCGGCAAACCGACCTGTCGATGAGTTTCAAAACGATACGACCTGAGGGCCTTGCCGATCTGGACGTGACCCTCAACATACCGGGTCATCACAACGTGTTGAATGCCCTGGCGGCGATTGCTGTGGCATCCGATGAGGGTGTTGGCGATGAAGCCATTTGCCGCGGGCTGAGCAAGTTTGGTGGTGTTGGCAGGCGTTTCCAGGTTCATGGCGAGTTTGATACCGGCGTCGGCAGGGTGCTCATGGTGGATGACTATGGGCACCACCCTCGGGAGGTAAAGGCAACCATCGATACGGTAAGGGCAAGCTGGCCGAATCGCCGTTTCGTGATGATCTACCAGCCCCACAGGTACACGCGAACGCGCGATCTTTACGAGGACTTTGTGCGCGTGCTATCCGAAGTCGACGTGCTGTTATTGATGGAAGTTTACCCGGCGGACGAAGCTGCTATTCCCGGGGCGGACAGCAGGAGCCTGTGCCGCAGTATGCGTTTGCTCGGAAAAGTGGACCCGGTATTTATCGACAGCGGTGTCGATGTGGCGAGTGTGCTTGCGGGTGTACTGCAGGATGGAGATGTTCTGCTGACCCAGGGCGCGGGTAATATCGGCGCCTTGTCTTCAGAATTGTCAAAAATGCAATTAAAAGTAGCGAAGGATCAATAGGCCAGGACCATGAAGATAACAGATAAAACGGCTTTTTCTCGGGT
>CAMYIF010000072.1 GCA_947258415.1 uncultured Pseudomonadales bacterium | reverse complement strand
TGGCATAGAGCATTACCGGTAGCATTATTGAAAACCGATCACCTGTTCAATAGCCACTGCGATGCCGCAACCATCGGGTAACAGCTCACCGTTAAAATAATATCCGCTCATATAATCGGCTCGTCGTTGTAAATGTTCAAGACCACGAATCATTTTTATAGAATCCTGCGTTCAAGGTAAAAGTAAACTTTTAAAAGAGACCCTGCTCGGCTAGGATACGTCCTGCTCCTCGTACTTGACGATAATCAATCCAAAACCGGGGAATGTCATCATACGGGAAAAATTCCTGTGCGATCAAAAGGCTTGTAATAAACAACCTGTGAGTCGAATTAAACCAAAAAATGAAGCTATCCAAAAACATTAGTATTGCCAATCAGGCTGCAGAATCGGGTCCAACCGGCTCAGCATCCGTTAATGCGTTTAAATTCCCCGGATGTGCTTACGCACTGTTTACAAACACCGCTGAGTGTTTGCCCAGGCGCAAAGCAATGCGCCCGTTATTTATGTTTTTAGGCGTTTGCTTCCTGGCAATGCCCATTGATGCAACAGCTGGTCTTGATCAGTCAATAAGAACGTTCCTGGAGGCCCTGGATGCGGGAGCTACGCCAGTTATCGCCGGACGGACGCTTTATAATCCGCGACAAGTGTCAAAAATTTATCGTGACCGAAACCATCAACCGATCTGGTTTAACGGCCTTACCTCGAAGCGCATCCCGGACTTGCTGGCTGCCATTCGAGAGTCGGCAGATCACGGCTTTATTCCCGCTAATTATCACGCATCGATACTGGCAAGGTCTATTACTGATGAATCCAGGATCGATAAAACCGCGGTTGAGTTATTAGCCACCGATGCTTTTCTTGAACAGGCCAGGCATCGATCCATTGGTGTCGTCTCCCCGGTAAAGCTCGATCCGGAATGGCACCTGATACCACCCGAAGTAGATGGTGTTGCGCAATTAAATGAGCTGCTCGAGGGCAACATGTCAGTCGAACAGGTGCTCGATAATCTATGGCCCAAGGCTCCGGAATATCAACTGTTACTCAAGCAGCGCGCCTATATTCTTGAATTTGGTGAACCCGAAGCGGTCACGGTGCCCCGAGGTCCTTTGCTGAAACCGGGACAAACCTCGGACCGGGTTGTACTGTTAAAGCAGCGACTGCTCGGCCCGGGCGAATACGATAATATTTATTATGAAACACTCAAGACAGCCG
This sequence comes from uncultured Pseudomonadales bacterium, assembly GCA_947258415.1. Taxonomy (GTDB): domain Bacteria; phylum Pseudomonadota; class Gammaproteobacteria; order Pseudomonadales; family IMCC2047; genus CAMYIF01. The sequence goes on along the minus strand of CAMYIF010000072.1, from coordinate 9,064 downwards.
TGATCGAATTTCAACGCTCGGCTGGCCTGGAAGCCGACGGGATTGTCGGGGCTACTACGCTCGAGGTGATGAATGCCGACCTCTTTTCCTGGATCGACCGGATCGATGCCAACCTGGAGCGCTGGCGATGGTTGCCACAAGAAACGCCCGATACCTACATCCGGGTCAACCTGGCTTCTTTTTCCCTGCGCATCCATGAAAGTGGTCAAGAAACCCTGGGCATGGATGTTATTGTCGGGAAGCCTTATCGGCGCTCACCCGTGTTCTCGGAATTGCTTCGCTACATGGTAGTAAACCCTTCCTGGAATGTGCCCAACACCATCGCTGTTGAAGACAAACTGCCGCTCCTGAAAAAAGACCCGCAGGCTCTAAAGTCCCAGGGCTATGAAGTCAGGGTCGGCGGGCAGAAAGAATTTCGTGACGTTGACACGGTGGACTGGAGCAAGGTTAACCCAAACAAATTTCCCTACCTGCTCCGTCAGCGCCCGGGAGATTTCAATGCACTCGGCCGGATAAAATTCATGCTGCCGAATGTGCATGCTATATACCTGCATGACACGCCGACACGCCATCTTTTTGCCAAGCAAGAGCGGGTATTCAGCTCGGGATGTATTCGCTTGTCGGAGCCCATCGTGCTGGCACGCTGGCTGTTAAACAATGACGGTCAGGCAGACAAGGCTGCTGGAATTACCAAAGTTATCCAGCTGGGTGAAACCACTACATACCACCTGAAACGACCGATCCCCGTTTATATCGTTTATTTCACCGCCTTCTCGAACAATTCCGGGGAGGTTATTTTCCGTCGTGACATCTACCAGCGTGATACTGCACTGGCCAGAGCGCTGCAAGAATCGAGGCAATCATGAAACAAATTTATTTTGGCCTGTTAATTCACTTGTTTGCTATCGCCACCCCCGCGCTCGCCTGGGATTCCAGCCGCTTGTCGGTGCCCATTGTCATTAATGAGCGAACCATTCACTACCCGGAGTTCGCTATTTATGTGCTCCCTGGCCAGTCATTTACCGTTCATTACCGGGATTCGAGTGAAGGCGGAACGATCGACTATCTCGGTGAAACGCACACCGTCGGCGCCTCCAGGTTACGCGCGCCAGACAAACCCGGACTCGTGGACCTGGTGATCAGAAATACTGCGAGGGGCGAAACGGCCGTCATCCATGTCTTCGTGATGGTTCCGTCTGGTAACGTCGGAAGTGACGGGAAATTGAACGGCTACCGCATCGGCAATTACCCGGCGCAGCCGTTGAAAGGAAACGCAATATACAAGCCTCCGGAAGGATTTATCGAGGTTACAGCCGAAAATGCTGACACTCGCATCTCCCCGAATTTCAGGCTGCGTGACTTTTTATCAAAACAGCAAGGCTCGTACCCAAAGTACCTGGTTCTTCGGGCAAACCTGCTGCTGAAACTGGAAACCCTGCTCGCCGCCCTGAATAATAATGGGCACAGCGTTAACGCCCTAAAAATCATGAGTGGTTACCGGACACCCTGGTATAACAAAGCCATCGGCAACGTGCCCTACAGCCGCCATGTCTGGGGCGGTGCTGCCGACATTTATATCGACGATAACCCCAGGGACGGTCGCATGGATGATATGAATAAAGACAAGGTGATTAACCGCAAGGATGCAGTCTGGTTAGCCGATATCGTCAATCAATTATCCCGTCGCGGTGAATTTGGCAATCGAATCGGCGGACTGGGTGTTTACGGAAGCAACGCTGTTCGTGGTCCATTTATCCATGTCGATGTCCGGGGCTCAATCGCTCGCTGGTAGCCATGTCCCCGGGGGATTATTCCCGGCACACAGCAAACACTAGCCAGGTTACTGATCAATCGCCATTTTCTGGCGTATTTCCTTGATCAGTGCATCACCATGTATCGGTTTTTGCAGGAAGCAGACCGCCCCTGTTTCTTCTGCCTTGGCGGCCATCATGGCGTCACCGTGTCCGGTCAGGAAGATGACCGGGATACCTATACCGCGCTGCTGCAGGGCGGCTAATACCTGTTGCCCGCTCATGACAGGCATCGCCATATCCAGCAACACGCATCCCTTGCTACCAGGGCCTATATCTGCCAGGAAGGACGCGCCATCGGGGTAGCTGGCTACCTGCAATCCGGCTGTTTCCAGTAACAGGGACAACGCATCACGAACGGCCGCGTCATCATCGACAATGTAAACCTTTGCGCTCATTTGACAAAGGGAATTGAGAAATTGAAAATACCACCCGGTTTTTGAGGCTCTACCCAAAGTTCGCCACCGTGGGTCTGGATCAGGCTGCGACTGATGCGCAGACCGACGCCCAGGCCATCTTCCTTGGTGCTGTAAAAGGGTTCGAACAGTTTGCTCACGGATTCTTCGTCTACACCGGGGCCATTATCCCGTACGCAAACGCGCGCCATGTTATTGGCGTGGCTGGTAGTGACAGTGATGCAGCCATCCGCTGTTTCGCTTTCCTGGAGTGCCTCGATGGCGTTACGTATCAGGTTGAAAAGCACCTGCTCAATGTGAACTTCATCACCCAGGACATCGGGCAGATCCTCGTCCGTATTGATATTCAGCTTGATACCGGCGTTGAGCGCCTTGGTCGCCATCAGGGCACAAACATGGTGTATGGTGGTATTTAAATCCATTGGTGCGACTTCGATCTTGCCGCGGTTCACGAATTCACGCAATCGGCGAATGATTTCGCCGGCACGCAGGGACTGCTCGCTGATTTGTCCCATCACACCGGAAATTTTTTTATGCGGTGGTTGCATGTGGTCAAGCAATTTCTGGCCGCTCTCGGCGTACATGGCAATGGCCGCCAGCGGTTGGTTCAGTTCATGAGCCAGCACAGTGGCCAGCTCACTGGCAGTTTGCAAACGCTGCAGGCGCGCGGCAGCTTCCAGGTGATGACGCGCTTTTATTTCAGCCTTGCGCTGATCGGTGATATCAAGGCCGGTACCAATAATGTTTTTAACCTTGCCGTCCGCGTCCTTCAGTACCCTGCGGGTCCAGCTGATTAACCTTTTTGACCCGTCTTTGGCAAGCCAGTGATTTTCATTGATAACCATGTCCTCACCCGATTTTAAACGCTCGAAAATGTCTGCAACCTTACCCTGTTCATCAACAGGAATGAGTTTCTTCCAGTCATTGGTGCCCAACATCTCATCGAAACTGAAACCGGTCACATCCTCACAGGCCTTGTTGAACCTGACCACCCGCTTCTCTGTATCGAAAACAATCACCAGGCTGGCCACGGTATCGAGCAGGGTCTCGCTGAACGTGTGTTCTTCCCGGAGTTGCAGGGTACGATCTTTTACACGCTGTTCGAGGGTCTCGGCCAGCTCGTAAAATTCGAGCTGTGCCTGCTTGACGGGCGTGATATCGGTGAACGTCAGCACCGCGCCCTCGAGTCGATTATCGGCTGTCCTGTATGGCTTGATGTTTCGCAGGTACCAGCGACCTTTCTCGCCCGGGACATCGATGGTCAGGGTTTTGAGGTTATTGAGCACCAGGTCGATATCACGCGACAAGTCCGGATCGTCGAAGCGCCGGGTAATATCACCGATGGGCCGCCCCAAATCACTGTCAATGAGATTGAATAAACGGGTTGCACTGGGTGTAAAACGCTGGATGGTACGATCTGAGCCGATGAACAGGATTGCGGTGTCGACACTGGACATCATGTTAAGCATGTCATTGGTTGAGACCTCGAGCTCATCCAGCTTGTCCTGCAGTTGGGCATTAACCGTGCTCAACTCCTCGTTCAATGACTGCAGTTCTTCCTTTGAGGTTTCGAGTTCTTCGTTGGTGGACTGTAACTCCTCGTTCATCGACATGGCCTCTTCGTTAGAGGCCTTTAGTTCTTCGTTGCTGCTCTCGAGTTCTTCGATGGTACTTTGCAGTTCTTCCTGATTGGTCTTTAACTCGTATTCCAATTGCCGCACCAGGGATTCTTCCTCTCCGTCCTGCTGGCTGCTACTGACTACTATCTCAGGTGATAACAATTCATCCTGGAAGGTGATCAAAATCAGCTCCTCAGCCTCCCGCTTGTCAGGCAATAGTTGAACGCTGATCCGCACCATGACATTAGTTTTGTTGCGTTTAATGCGTATGCCGCCAATATCGACCCGCCCTTGTCCTTGAATCACCTTGTTTACCGCGGCCCGGATACGTGCCCGCAAACCATGATGAGCCATACTTAACAGATCGTGGGATGGCGCCCCGCCGGGCTGCTGAAGGTAAAGGAAGGTTGGACCCGAATAATGTAGCACTTCAAAACGCCTGTCTATGACGACGGCCGCCGGGGTATGCTCATCAAGCAGAACCTTGCGGGTCAGATCACTCAATTTGTCCCGATAGACTGGGCTTTGGACAGATGTCTGACGCGCTACATTCGCTTTTTCACCAGCCATTACTGGAAAATTGGCACGAACCGGTCGGGCAGCATTGGTACGACGAAAGATACGCCACTTCTTGGAAACCGGTGAATAAAGATCGACATGACGGCCAATACTCTCCGAGGGGCCCAGTACCAGGTAACCACCCGGGTTGAGAGCGAAATGAAACAGCTCCAATAAACTCTGCTGGAAATGGGGTTCAAGGTAAATCAACAGGTTGCGGCAACTGACCAGATCCAGTTTCGAAAAGGGTGCATCGGAGAGCAGGTTTTGCGGGGCAAACAGTATCATTTCCCGCAACTGGTTCTTGGCCTGATAATGCGTACCATCAATCTTGGTGAAAAAACGCGCGATCCGTTCTTTACTCACATCCGCCAGCATGGCCAGGGGGTAAAGACCACCCCGAGCGATTTCCAGCGAACTATCGTCGACATCGGTGGCGAATATCTGTAGCGGGATGGATTTGCCGGTCGCCTCAACAGCCTCGATAAGCAACATGGCGATGGAATAGGCTTCCTCCCCCGTAGCACAACCGGGGACCCAAACGCGCACCTGGTCTTCCGGTCCCCGCCCTTTGAGTAGTGGTGGCAGCACCTGGGTCTCAAGAAGTTTAAACATCTCTGGATCACGGAAAAAGCTGGTGACACTGATCAACAGATCCTTGCAAAGTAAGCTCAACTCTTCCGGATTATCACGCAGCATGGCCAGATAGTCTTCGATCTTCACCTTGTGAGTGAGGCCCATGCGTCGCTGGATGCGGCGCAGTAACATGCGCTTGCGATAAGCCCGAAAATCAAACTTGGTGCGTGCTCTTACCAGTGTCAAAACCCGGGTCAGTCCATCCTTAACCGCAGGCGGTTCAGTAACTTGAACCGTTCCGGACAGGAAGTGCTGCACGTACTTGAGCAACTCCTCGGGCATCTTTTCGGGTGGCAGTATGTAGTCGGCAAGCCCGGTGTCGATGGCACTGCGAGGCATTTGATCGTACTCGGCACTGGATGGCTCCTGCACCATGGCCATACCACCGGCTGCCTTGACAGCCTTGAGACCCAGGGCGCCGTGGCTTCCGGTACCGGAAAGCACGATACAGATTGAGCGTTCTTGCTGATCGTCTGCAAGGGATCGCAAAAAAGGGTCAATGGCAATCCCTCCTGGACTTTCAACTGGCGGGCGACTCAACTGGATAACGCCGCTATTTAAACTCAGGTAACGGTTGGGCGGGATAATGTAAACATGATTGGCTTTGAGCCGCTGCCCTTCTTCAGCCTCGACGACTGGCATTTTTGTTTGCTTGCCAAGCAACGGAACCATCAGGCTTTCATGCTTGGGATCGAGATGAGGGATGAGTACGAAGGCCATACCGCAGTCTGCCGGCATTGCCGAGAAAAAACGCTTGAAGGCATCCAGGCCACCCGCAGAAGCAGCTATACCAACAACCGGTAATTCAGTCATTTCAGGTGATTTTTGTGGCGTGGTGTTTTTATTTTTATTTTTATTTTTATTCAAAATACTAACCTGGTACAGCCGGATATCAATGAATGTTCCTGTCTAAAAAACCGGACATCTCCCGGCTTTACATGTCGGTAAATCAATTTTTTTAACCACCTTGAAACATCGTTTTTATATTTACACTCAATAGCATATCACTATTCCCGATACAAGGCAGGATTGAACACCCCGGCTGCATTTTATGCCTGGTAATACCGGGATATTGCATCCATTAGCGGGTTTAAAAACTTATACCCGTTACAGGATAAAACCATTTTCTGTCCCTTGACTTAGCTTGAAAACCTGGGGGCAATGGACATTTTATTGATCCAGCTCAATACAAGTGTTAGGACACGCACATTATCCTGTCGTCTACAAATATTCAGCAACTTGCTTGGGCAACTTGAAAGTACCGTGTTGAAAGTACCGTGTTGAAAGTACCGTGTTGAAAGAACCGTGTTCAAAGTACCGCAGGTGCTGAACAATAAAACACCTGTTTATCAACCTGACCGGGCTGCTTTTCGGCCTGATCCCGGATCGATTAACAGGCTGGCAATCTTGCTTGCAGAGTGGGTCAAAACTTCCATGTTTTGTATACATTTCTGTTTTTAGATACCTGTTTTCAATTGACCAGGGAAAAGACTCTGGCTTTCAGGGAGGAATTACCGTGTCAAGGATTACCACAACATTAACCGTATCGATTGCCGGCGGGCAAACCGTTTCAGCCTCTTCAAAGGTCATCAATGCAGAGGCTACCGGCCAGGTTGATGTTGACCTGGAAGCCGATGATACCCAGGTTACGGTCGAGATACAGCCGAGTGCTTCCAGCCAGATACACGTGTTACTGCTCTCCTCGACTTACTACGCATCCGATTTGACCTACGTTTTCAGTGACGGCACTACCGATTCTGCGGACACGCTTACGCTGGATTCACCGCAGATGTTTTCTGCAGGCAACCTCGGGGCAATCGGGGTCAACCCAACGCAGATAAAATTAACCATGGCATCCTCCGGCGAAACCGCTACCGTCAGTATTTTCGTTGCCCGGGATGCAACGCCTTAAACCAGGCACAAATCCTGGTCTGTATATGGATCGGGAGGCAACCTGAAAATCGGGTAACAGGGTTTTGAATGATCAGAATTAAATATTAACAACAGTTCAATTTACGTTAACAAGGGGTTACCCGCGAAGCGATAACCGGGTGTAACCCGCTTCAGCCGTGAGAACAAATAAAATGCCAACAGGGAGTCATTTTCATGAGCGTTCCACTGACCTATCCAGGTGTCTATATCGAAGAAGTCCCGAGCGGAGTTCGCACCATTACCGGTGTTGCTACCGCTATCACTGCATTCATCGGCAGTGCCCTGCGCGGCGCTGAAAATGAACCGACGCTGGTTCAAAGTTATGCTGATTACACTCGTAACTTCGGCGAATTGTCCCGAAGCCATCCGATGGGTTTTGCCGTAAGCCAGTTTTTTCGTAATGGTGGCCATGATGCGCTGATTGTTCGTGTTACCCAGGGTGGTGCAGCGGCTACGGTAAGCGCGGACAGCCTTAATCTGGAAGCAGCCAGCAGCGGCGAATGGGGTGAGCGTCTATCCGTGACTATTAGTCATCCTGACCCGGCAATTAATCCCGCTGCTGCGGCCAATGAAATATTCAACCTGGTCATCACCGACAGCGGAACCGGCGCGGTTGAGACCTTCAATAATATTTCGGCGCTGGTCGACAATCAGCGTTACGCCACCACTATCCTCGAGCAACAGTCAAAACTGGTGCGTGTCGACGGGCCACTGGCAGCAACACGCCCGGCAGAAGTCAGCGATGTTGCGTTCAATGCCGACGGCAGTGACGGGGGCACCATCACCGACGCCCAGGTTTCTGCTGCAGGCCTGGAAGCCAACCGTGAAGGTATCTGGGCGTTGGAAAAAGCAGACCTGTTTAATCTGCTGTGTATACCGCCTTTCAGCCTCGACAACACGGGTGATATAGGTGCACAAACCCGTTCGGCTGCTGCCGCCTATTGCCTGGACCGGCGTGCCATTTATGTCGCCGACCCCCTGTTCGATTGGGATGAGCACAGCGATATTACCAACCCGGCAACAGGCCTGGACAGCGCTACCTGGGGCCTGGCCCGTAATACCAATACCGCCCTGTATTTTCCCCGCGTGATCCAGCCTAACCCGCTACAGGAAGGACGCCTTGCCGAATTTGCACCTTGCGGCGTGGTTGCCGGTATTATCTCGCGCACCGACGCCGACCGGGGTGTCTGGAAAGCGCCTGCCGGCCTCGATGCAACCCTGAGGGGCGTGTCCGCGCTGACCGCAAAACTCACCGATGCCAACAACGGCGTCCTGAATCCACTGGCCGTCAACTGCCTGCGCTCATTTCCTGTCAATGGCCGCGTGGTCTGGGGCAGCCGCACCCTTGTCGGCGCCGATCAATTGGCGTCCGAATGGAAATACATACCGGTACGGCGTACGGCTCTGTTCATCGAAGAGAGCCTTTACAGGGGGACCCAGTGGGTTGTTTTCGAACCTAACGACGAGCCTTTATGGTCGCAAATCCGGCTTAACGTTGGCGCATTCATGCAAACCCTGTTTCGCCAGGGCGCCTTCCAGGGCAGCAGTCCAAGGGATGCCTATTTTGTCAAGTGCGACTCGGAATCCACCACGCAAACCGACATTAACAATGGAATTGTTAATATCCTGGTCGGGTTTGCCCCGTTAAAACCCGCAGAGTTTGTGGTTATTAAAATTCAGCAAATCGCCGGCCAGGCAGAAGCGTAGGAGGACATCATGGCCCAGTTTAGTGTAAATACACAGCGTTTTGATCCCTATAAAAACTTTAAATTTCGAGTCAAATGGGACGGCCGCTACGTTGCCGGAATCTCCAAGGTGGGTGCGCTTAAACGTACTACCGAACCTGTGATACACCGCGAAGGGGGTGATCCCAGCACCGAGCGCAAGTCACCCGGACAAACCAAATTTGAAGCGATCACGCTTGAAAGAGGTGTCACCCACGACCCGGAATTTGAAAAATGGGCCAATAAAATCTGGAATTTCGGTTCCGGCCTGGGCTCGGAAGTATCGCTCAAGGATTTTCGCAAGGATCTCATCATCGAGATGTATAACGAGGCGGGTCAAGTCGCTATCGCCTATAAGGTATACCGAT
>CAMYIF010000071.1 GCA_947258415.1 uncultured Pseudomonadales bacterium | reverse complement strand
CAGTCGGGAAGATATTGCCCGACATAGGCGGTAAATGTCCACAAAGCCTGGTCACCAGCCCATTGCCGCATTCGCTGGATAAGCGGGTGAAAACGTAAAGTGTAGCCGACATAGACCGGTCCGGGCGGTATTTTACCCAGCTCATCAACACAGGTTACAAGTGGCTTCTCAACCAGCACTATGCCCCTGTAGTCAGATTCGGCCAGTTGCACGAGTGTTACTGAGTGCAAACGTGTTTCGTTGGCTAAAACCACATAATCCGGCTTCCATTCTTCGAGTCCCAGAGAAACTTTTTTAAATACAGGCAGATCGGCATGTTCAGATTTCGTCACCAGGGCAACGGCGTTACCCATCTCCTGCAACACCCGTGCATGGCGTCGTCCGATGGACCCGAATCCGATTACCAGGCACTTCAACGGGTTAATCCCCGGTCCGGGCTTTCAGCAACATGGAAACGATATCAAAATCCAGCTCGCTATCTATGTCGATTGAGCGTTCCTCCGGCATCACATAGATATCGGTATCGGCGTGAAACAAGCCATTTTCGTCCATCAAGACATCCCTTTTCCAGACATAGATAGAAGCATTCATATCGTAACATTCCGGGGCATCCTGCCTGCGTAATAGCAGGTTATCGGGTCGTTTGGCCAAGTCAACTCGTCCATCGGGTTGACGTTCCACCAGGTTAAAGTAAGGAGAACGCCTGGCAGGCGCACCTGTGATTACGTTACCAATCCCTTTATCCTTCAGCAGCCTGACACAGTTAACGATATCGGAAGGCAGGCGCAAGGGAGAGGTACAATCCAGGTCAACGACTATATCGACCCGTCGACCAATGGTTTGTTCTGCTGTATTCACGCAATGACGAATCGCGGCAATTTTTCCAGATTTATCAGTCGCCAGGTCGGGTGGTCGCTTTACCAGGATAGTAGCGCCGGCATGCCGGGCGGCAACCAGGTAATCCTCGCTGTCACTACTGAAAGCAATATTCTCAAAAAGCTCCGTTTTAATGGCCTGCTCAATGCTATGCGCCAACAGGGGTTTACCTGCAAGATCCCGAATATTTTTATCGGGGACGCCCTTGGACCCGCCTCTTGCGCAAATCGTACACAGGATAATTTCAGACATTGGAGGTAACATTGGCTAGAAACATTTCAGTTCGGTTAGTTGTCCTGACAGCCAGCTAACAACCTGTAAGCGGTCACGATGGGCACGAATAGCAACAGGATCCTGCAAACACCCTTTGCCGCGACCAAATAAAAGTGCCCGGCTTTGATATTCCCAGTTTTGGTTGAATTTAAAAACGCTGCCCTGTTGCTTGTCGATCAGGTAAAAGGCACCGTTTGCCGAAACCAGGTCATTGCATACCTGTACCGGAAGCACGGGAATACGATTGACTGACCCGGTAATTAAATCAACGGTGCTGATGTGCCCGAAATCGCCATTATCCAGCAGGTAAACAACAGCATCGAAATGACGGGCAAAATGTACTTGTGGCCTTTCTGTTGACATGATCTGTCTTCTTGGCTGATCCTGCCAAAGGACCCCGAAATGGTCCAGGAAAAGCCGCTTCCCGCCATGCTCAAATACCAGGACCACAGGGGCTTCATGCTTGATGACTTCCCAATCCTCTCCATCGGTCAGCAATGCCTCGCGGGTATAAAGTGATCCAATTGCAATTCTGCCATCGGTTAGCGGATCGATCTGCGTGGGAAGCCCGAGTGACCAATGCCTGCTGGTACCATCCGCGCATCGTTGGTGAATATTGTTTTTGTCCGAGGTCAACCACCATTCGGCATCGGCCTGTTGCAGGTAATCCCAGGGTTTATTGCCCCCGAGTTTCTTTTCAGAAACCAGCAAGTGAGCGAAACCATCGTTGCGATCGGAATCAATGATGGTTTGCAGGTAGTAAATCAAACGCTGGGTTCGCATACGCAGTGAACGGCTTCCGGTCGCCGTCAAGTTACGGGACATGGTTTTCGACAGCCGCAAGGACAATTCCGGCCAGGCGGGATATGCATCGATCGACGCACAGCCATTCAGCAACCTTGCTGCCAGCAAATCAATTTGATCGATGTCATCGATTGCAGTTGTTAACAGTTGATCGGCAATTTCAGCCGCGGAAGGCGAATCTTCCAGTCCCGAAACAAGCACTCCGTCGCCGGGTAACAAGTCATACCAGGTCAGGGAGTCCAGGCTGGCATCGACAAATTGAGCATAAGGTATAACCCTGCTCTCATTTTTAGGGTGCGAGTAGCTCACGCAATCACTCAGGGCGAAGCCTTGTAACAAAGACCCAGTAACAAACGTTCCTTGCTCCAGCGCACCCATTTACCCAGGGATCGAGGCAACGGCAGGTAGGCCGTGATATCTGAAAGTATCGTCAGGAATTTATTGTTCCATACCTGCGGCAGCTGGACCAGGTTCCGGGTGCTTACCCTGTCAAAACCATACATGGTCAGGCACTGCTTAAGACTGGACTTTGTGTAGGGGGTCACATGAGTAAACACCTGGTAGAACTCGCGCATATTGTATTCCCAGTCCGGTGTAGTGATTACGAAAGCGCCTCCCGGTTTCAGCACCCGGTTGACTTCAGACATGATTAAAGGCAGGTCACATACGTAGAAATGCTCGATAACCGACTTGCTGAAAACGATATCAATGCTGTTATCTTCGAAAGGGAGGGGTTCTACCATGAAATCACAAATTACCGAAGCCACACCGGAAGTAGCGCTTTCGCGGTCAACCGAGGTGACATCGAAGCCCATATCAGCAACAATCCTGGCATGCTGGCCCCAGCCACCACCCAAATCGATGAATTTGCCGCTATCAATCTGCACGATGTCATTCAAAATATGACGCATTAATTTAGGAGGATAGGGATCCTTCAAGTCCTGTACATGTGGCAAAACAACGGAATTGAAATTGGTTGGTTGTTGCTCTGGATTTGAGTTTTTCATAGTTATAGTTTTGTCCTCAAAATCTGAAACCTTCAATAGTGGCGCATGCCCGCCCTTCCACTCCTTGTCGATCACGGCAACCACGCGCATATGGCTCGACAGGTGATTTTCACGCAGGTAATCCTGGAATTCTTCTGTCACTTCTTCCTTGCCGGTCAGTAGAAAATGCAACGCGGGGTCATTCTTGAATGCCTCCGGATTTTTCTCAAGGTTATCCTGTAAACGCTGGACGTCCAGCAAGCCGGGGGTGCTCAGGTCCAGAATCCGGAACCCGTTTCGTTCAAGCAGCCTGGATATGGCCAGCGGGTTATACAGTCGAACGTGATCAAACAATATGTTCGATGACTCCGTGCCCAGTTTCCTGGTCTCGACACTGTTTTCATTGGGCGTTGACAGGATAAGCAAAGCCCCGGGTGCCATCACTTTCCTGACCAGTTTCAGGAACTGATCGGGTTCCAGTATATGTTCAATCAACTCCCAGGCGAAGACGACATCAAACGTACGGCCTTCCTTTTCCAGGTCATCGAAACCGCCGTGGATAATCTCGACTTTAGGAAAATCCAGGTTTAGTTCCTGCGGCTCGAGAACGACAATTTTCTCAAGATTTGAACCATGAATGAGTTCTTCGGCAAACTCACCATTTCCCGCGCCCACTTCAAGGCTGCTTTTTGGCGAATAACCCAGTTTTTTAAAAACACCGTTGGCGTAATCAACACGTTCCTTGTACATGGGGCGTCGACTGCCTTTCATTGACGGGTTAGCCGTTTCCCGCCAGTAGGCCATGGCTGTACTATTGACAACATAATCAAGGTGCATCGCCTCCGTGGGCGCCGGTGAGATATAAAGCAGTTCGCATTTGCGACATCGACGGTAACCAAGGTTTTGATATTCGAAAGCAAAATCGACATTCATGCTGTGACAGGCCGGGCAACCCGTATCGACGAACTGGTCACGTTTTTTTACCAGTCGCTCCAGGTCGTTTAATGTCAGGCGATCGAATTCTTCGGTTACACCCGGGTGGTGAATGTCCTTGACTTTAATTTCTCTCACGTTAATTTTCCATCCTTTAAAATTTGTTTTACGGGTTAAAACAACATTATCGAGCCGCCATCAAAATTCTTTTTTTCATGGCAGAGGATAAAGCTCTAATTCCATTAGCCCGCTATATACATCACCCCCTAACTCTGAGGGCAAGAACCGAAAGCGATAGTATCGAAACGATCCTCTTTTTGGAAGAACAAAGGCAGATGGATTATCGGAGTTTTTACTGAGCAAAATCTTTTCACGTTTATCCAGTAACTCCCAAAAGGTGCCGTCCGAAGACCCCTCGACTGTCCAGCTATACAGAGATCGCAAAGTAATGCCTCGCCAGTTAAGGGCTACCATGCGGTAAACTCCCAGGTTTGGTGTAATATTTTTAAAATCAAATGTGAGCGATGCAGTGGCAGAGACAGACCATTGGGTTGCCGATCCGTAGTTTAAATCAACGACATCACGTTCAGCACCAGGTCGAACGGCAGGCAACATCCTGATATCAGCATCGTAAGCCCGATTTGGCAAGGTACTTAATTGTGCGTTGAGGGCCAGCATCAGGCCGGGCGCCATTCCGTCAATATCCAGTAGAACGTCCTCTCCTGCTCCGATTTGGCCAGATATTTTACGCGTTACCGGAGCAATATCATCGGTGCCCTCCCCGTGTGGCTGAATACCCAACCAGTAAGGAAGTGGCAACCCCGGCTCTGGACGTACCTGCCAGCTTACTTTCTGATTAGTGGCCGAATAAACCCGAGGCATACCTTCAACCTCAGAACCAACAGTTTCTGCGCCATCCATAGTCGAAACCTTTGCCAATTCCTGCATGGGCAGGTCAATAAATGGTTTACCGCCAACGAAAACAAAATTGACCATCGGTTGCGAATTGGGCACCACCCACCAGCTGGAAGGCAAACGCAGGCTGGGCGCATGTCCACCCTGGCGGTACTGCTGATAACCCAGACTATTTCTGAGGACAGGGTACGCAGAGTCTCGTTTTCCACTCCACAGAACCCATGTCTTTTCAGTTGGCAGTGCTGCCACCGAGTCTGTCAATACCGACACTTCCGGGTTTTGGACTCCCCTCAAGCGTAATAATAAAGCAAGCAATGGTTTCATCGCCGGCTCGGTGACGATCACACGCTCGTCGTTTTCCTTGATGCTTTGACCGTAACGTGCTGCAAATTCAATGACCGGAAACACATACGCCGGGCTGGTAATAATTGTCCAGCCAGCCACACCGATAACAATCAACCCTGCAGCCAACAGCTGAACCGGATTACCTCTCGGTACAACCGAAATATGCTGTTCGACCGGCCTGCGTATTGCCAGGGCGGCCAGCAGAAAGGCAATACCAATCAGTTCGTTTCGCTCTTGTGGCAAAAAAAGACAGCCGATACCGAACATAGCCAGCACAGCCAGGAGTGCGTATGCATTATAGCCATTGTCATTTTCACGAAATACCAGGCCGGCAATGGTCAGCCGCCACGCAGGTATCGCGAAAATTGCCAAAAAAGCCAGGAACGACAGGGCCCCGGCCATCAGCAGAATATCGAGAAACAATGTATGTGTTGAATAGGTTGACTGCAAACCGTTGAAGTTATTGCCCAGCAGAGGCAGCTCCAGGGTACCAACGCCGCTCCCGATCAAGGCGTTCGAGGACACCATGTTAAGTCCTGAAAATGCAAGCGTTGACCGATTTGTATTTGCCGCAACAACCGCCTTTATATCAGCGGGTTCTTTCTTATCGATTACCTTATCTTCGGTCCTGGCCCGATCATGGCTAACCTTCGGCGCGGTTATTGATTCTTCTACAATTGAATCTTCTGCAGTTGTACCTTCATTAGTCACAGTGGATTGACCGCTGACCGGTTTGACATACAAAACGTTGGTGGAGATGGCTGCGCAGCCGAGCAAGGCAATCAGCAAAATCAGGTGGTTTTTCTGGCGAATAGCGCCAAGGCAAATCAGGCCCAAACCGGAAGCCAGGGCAAGGCTCATGGCCCTGCTGCTATTAAGCATAACCAGTACAATCAGGAATACGGCACTTGCCAGTAACCAGGGAAAATTGCGTTGTCCCTTGCCAGCCAGGGCCAATACAACACCACAGGACAGCACCAGGGCAAATGTTGCCGAAGTATGGTAGTAATCTGTGCCACGCACCCGGTAGAAATAACTGGCAAAATCAGGTGCATCGAGCAGGTAGGAAAAATCACCGACAAGCCACTGAACGGATACCACGAGCCCGACTAGCAAACCTGCCACTGCAACCCAGTAAAGAACTCGCCTTGTGTCCACATTATTGCGAACCAGCAGGATGGCAAGCATGGCAAAATAGACCCAGGTCGCCCAGCCAGAGGTCCCGGTTATCATCTGGCTGACCCGCCCGGGCTCCGCGCCGCTAACAACATGGGCCAGCAGGGTCAACAACGCCCAGCCCCAGAAAATAATCAGGCAAACTGCAAATACCGAGATAGTGCGATCAGATTGCCAGGTTCTGGATGCCAAAACCCAACCCAGCCCAAAAACGCAGATCATGTCGAAAAGCAGGATTGCGCTATCAGGAATGATACCCAGCGGTTGACCATAGACATCGGTCAACGCCTTTATGGTATGTCCAAACGGATGCTGGGCCAGGCTAAAAAGCCATGCAGCCAGGCCTCCAACGGCGAGTGCTGCCAGCAACGCCAACAGGCATTTTTGTTTCAGCGACGCAGGTAACAAAACAATCAGAACAGCACCGGCAAGCAGCCTGACGGCGCCCTGCCAGATGGGCAACATCGGCAGCGCAATGGTGCCAAACACTATAAGCAGCAAAACTGGCAGCAACCAGTTGTGTCGTTCATCTATGGAAAGGGTATTCACCATGTTCATACTGTTATCACGATAGATTTGGGTTACACAAGACCACATCAAACCCGCCACAACGTCCGCTTCCGCCAACCCCGACGGTTTCCAGAGCTGTTAACGGCAATGTTTGGTCATCCAGCACATAGGTCCAGTGCTCACCCGGTTTCACAACGTCAAGGTTGTCATGATAATAATGACCATCGTGTGTTTTCATGGCCAAAAACGGTTGCGGACCAAACAAACTGCCCGACATTAATTTCACGTGCACACGATGATCCGAAATTATTATTTCAAATTTTGGCGGAGGCAAAGCCAGATCGGGTTCGAGCGCGGATACGTGTTCACGGGCGGCTTCTTCGGCGCCGGAAAATCGAATATTCACATCGGGATATTTACCTCGCACATTTGCCAGCATAGCGCGCATCTGTTCTACATCGGGGCGCAAGTCTCGGTAATCATGGTCGGCAAACGCAACGATTGCAGATCCTTTATCCCGTGCCTCATTAAAGGCTTCTTCGAGGTGTTCCTCGGTCAACAGCCGCAAGCGTGTACCCAGGTTCAGACACCTGAAAATCCAGCGCCGGCACGCGCCTTCCCGTTGATAATCGTCGTGGTGCGGGTGATAGCCAAGCCAGCTTTTCGGCGCGCGATTCCAGTCGCCAAAACGCCCCAGCATAGTGTCCCTCTGCACGTTATTATCTTTATCAATCGCCTGGTTGGCGTAATCAAACGGGATCCATTGCTCCAGGAACGCGTGTGAATCGGGTCTTTCGGCATGAAACCCGGGACGGCTCGTTGTCGGAAACCACTGATCATCGATGATGCGCCTGCTGATAATGTTAAGCAGTATATCCATGTTATTGTTGTACGAAGTTGCAGCGCCTAGCGGGTTCCTGGTCACGGACAAGGGATGAAAATGCCAGTCAAGCTCATCCTGCCCACTGTCGGTTTCGGCCAGGATGTCGCGGTAAAAACGGAATACATTACCGTAGCCCGTATCCTTGTGGCGCGGGTTTTCGCTGAATCCCATATGATCTACACAATGCCAGCTATACACCCAGCCCCGGCCAAAATCATCCAGCATACGGTTACGAAATTCGTGGCTAAGGGCATCGTCAAGCATATCCCGCACGTCGGCCCAGGTACGGTTGTAATTTAATAATTGCGGCGATAATACGGCAGCGACCTGGTCTTCAAGACCATCGAGCGGGATCTCTTTATTTTGCAATTTTTGCAAGGTCTCTCGTGAGGGCTTAAGGTGAATACCAAACAGGTCCTCCAGTCTTTTAAAGGTCGAGGACTGGTCCTCATCCAGCGGCCCTTCCGTATCGATACAATGAACAATGTGTAAAACTGGTTTAGTCAAGCGTTAGCCTCCTTGGTTGCAACACGGGTCAATTGACCAGCCTTGTTACTACTTCCGTTTCAATAAGATCGCAGATATTTTTTGTCGCTTGCCCCGGTTTCGGCAAGGCCGATCGAAGTGCCTGCAGGCGCACGGATTCCTCACTGCCAGATAACAGTGTCCTTAGGCCCTGTTCGGCATCTTCCAGGCTCGACAAGGCTAACGCACCGTCGTCCTGGCCGTAGGTGACCATATTACTGTAGGGCGAAATTGTTATAACCATCAGCGGCTTTTGCGACAACAATACTTCCCAGCCGACGGTCGAAGTCAGGGTTACACCCACATCGCAGGCATGAATGATATGTGTTAACGGTTCGCTGGCATGACTTTGCAGGCAATCTAGCGGGATGCTTTCCTTGCTGGCATCGGTACTGCTTGGATGTAACCGGATCACCAGCCGCCAGCCATTGGTGCGGCATACAGTTACCAGGTGATTACGTACTCGCCGGGGAAGTTCAGGATCGAGCGGTTCGGGTTGCTCGGCCCAGAAAACCACTTTCTCATCGTCATTGATACCACGATCCTTGCGCCATTTCCTGCCGGCGTCCGGCAGGGACGGGTCGACAAGCTGGTCAAACATCGGGCTGCCTGTTAGGAACATATCCCGCCGTTCGCGACCGGCGGCAGCCAGGCGGTTAATGACATCGGGCCTGGATACGGCCAGCACATGGCCATTATCGGGTCGGCTCAACCAGGGCTCTTCAAGCAGGCCGAACAGTTCGACCATGCACAACCCGGGAATGCCCAACTGGTAGGCAGCGCGTAGTGCCGCCTTTTCCATGCGCGGCGAGGTAGTAGCCACGACCACATCGGGGGTTTCTTTTTGCAATACATTGCGCATAAAATAGACCGGGCAAAAGGCGTTAAGCCCCTGTTGGGTATAGCGCTCCCAGGCAGCCTCCTCGCCGATATCCTGCGCCAGGTCCCTGAATGATACGCCCAGGTAGGCAATGGACTCATCCAATGAAATTCCCTTGCCATCGGTATGATGACGACTCGCCAGTTTCCTGCCCCATTGCTGGATAACAGAATCTTGCAAATCCATGTAGTCGATGGGCCTTACGTGCGGAACCCCGGCGCGCTTGGCAATATCACCTGCCGTGGTAAGGGCCATAAAGACACAATCGTGGCCTCTTTGCTGCATAGCCTCCATGACCGGCAACACCGCCGTGATGTGGCCACCGCCGTAGGAAATGAAGAATATTTTCACGAGTCCACGTCTCCTGGCACAGGGTTAATCCATGAATTTCCGGAACCAGATCTCGAGCGCCATAAGCGCCCTGATTTCACGGGTATTGTTTTCAACATTTGTACAGTGGGCGTTCAGCATGGAGGATACGTACTGGTAGTCAAAGATGCCCCTGCTTTTGGTACGATCTGACAACAAAAGATCCTGGCACATGTCTGCCAGGTCGGTTTTAAACCACTCACCGATTGGCACGGTAAACATCTGTTTCTTGCGATACGCCAGTGATTCACCGATCAGGGGTGTCACTGCCTTTTTGTAGATATGCTTGGTTTCTCCGTCGCGGAGCTTTAACTCACCCGGCATGGAAAATGCCAGTTCCATCATGCGGTAATCAAGAAACGGGGCCCGGTTTTCCAGCGAGACGGCCATTCCCATCCGGTCGGGTTTTACCAGGTTATTGCCCGGCAACAACAGCATCATGTCGATATACAGTGCCTGGTTGATGCGATCCATTCCCGCGGCTTTATCGTACAGGGGCTTGACCACATCTGAAACATCGAGGTTGTCAAGCCGCCCGGCAAATTCTGCTGAAAACAGTTTTGCCCGTCCGTCCCTGGTAAACAGGGAAATATTCCTCAGGTAACGCTCCTGGAAATCAGCTTCTGAAAGCCTGTCAATTTCCGGGGTAAAGAAGTTGCGGTACTTGTCATACCCTGCAAACAGTTCGTCCGCGCCATCGCCGGTTAACACCATTTTCACCTTTTCCGCGGCCAGGCTGGCAACCTTGTAGGTCGGCAGGAACGAAACATCCCCGTGTGGCTGGTCGCAATGGTAAGTCGCCATCGGCCAAAGGTCGATCAGGTTCGGCGCAACCTTCTGCATTACATGCCTGGTTTTGAACCGGTCGGCCGCTTGCTGCGCGTAGGGTGATTCATCGTACCTGGGATCGTCAAAGCCGATACAGAAAGTATTCACCGGCTGCTCCAGGTGCCGGCTCATCAGGCCGACGACCGAGCTTGAATCAACGCCGCCCGACAGGAAAGCACCAAAGGGAACATCGGATCTGAG
>CAMYIF010000070.1 GCA_947258415.1 uncultured Pseudomonadales bacterium | reverse complement strand
TGCAAGGGTTTGCTGCAACTTGCAAGACGCAGGCGGGTGTCGATTCGGGAAATTTCGTACTCCACGCGCTTGCTCCTGGTGGTTACCAGCTTCTGTTTTTTCAGCTCCGTCGCGAGCGCAGATTTGACTGCATCCCTGATCTGTGCCGGCAAGGTGGCAGCCGATGCGGCATGGAAACAAACGGATAGCAGGATGAATATCAGCATTACCTGGCATTTTCTTTGCCCGGCAAGTGGCAACTGTATTTTATTAATGGCAAGCATAAATACTAAATCGTCGGGTTATTGTCACTTCATTCATTAACTGTCATACGAAGCAATTATTGTGCCGGTGGCACGGCCTGCTGCGATTATTTCATTTAATTGTCTTTCTGGCGTAAGCCTCTGCTGTTTTAGTCGCATTTCCTGTGATTTACCGGAACGGGCAAATCACTGCCCCTGACACATAAAATGAGCGGTAACATGTTGCCGTTTTTCCGGTTAATCCGCAAAAATAGCCTCTAACCTATTGAAATTAAAGCAACTATAAAGCTGGCACGGTCTGTGCTTTGTACTGGAACAGAGACAAAAAACAGCCCTGCACTGAAACCTGCAGGCAAACGCAAACCGAACTGGAAGGTGAAACTAAGAATGTCGATTAATTTTGAAGCAGCATTAGGTGTACACGGCAATGCCCTGGCGCTGCGCAGCCAGCGTGCCGAGGTGCTGGCAAACAACATCGTTAATGCCGATACCCCCGGGTATAAGGCCAGGGACCTGGATTTTGGCAAGTTGCTGAAATTGACGTCCAGTGACATGGCATCACCCAGGAAGACCAACGCGCGGCAT
This sequence comes from uncultured Pseudomonadales bacterium, assembly GCA_947258415.1. Lineage (GTDB taxonomy): Bacteria > Pseudomonadota > Gammaproteobacteria > Pseudomonadales > IMCC2047 > CAMYIF01. The sequence continues at coordinate 9,795 of CAMYIF010000070.1, read as the reverse complement.
TTCTCCGTGGGTTCCAATATATCAGCGTCAAATTCGGATAACGGATTGCTGTATCGCAAACCGCTGCAGCCTTCGATTGACGGTAATACCGTCGACCTGCAAATCGAACAGGCCGAATACGCCAAGAATGCGTTGCGATTCCAGGCCAGTTTTACCTTTCTGGATAACAAGGTGCGCGGCCTGAAAGCTGCGATCAGGGGAGAATAACCATGTCCTTGACGAACATATTTGATGTTGCCGGAACCGGCATGTCGGCACAGACCATCCGTCTCAATACGGTATCGAGTAATATCGCCAACGCCGACAGCGTCAGCAGCAGCGTCGATCAAACCTACCGTGCCAGGCACCCGGTATTTTCGGTCATCAAACAGCAAATGGGCGCGCTTTCATCATTCGATGATATATCCGACCAGGGCCATGGCGTTAAGGTTACCGGCATCGTCGAGAGCCAGGCGCCGCTAAACAAAAGGTTCCAGCCCGACCATCCACATGCCGACGCGGACGGCTACGTCTTTTATCCGAACGTCAATGTCGTCGAGGAGATGGCAGACATGATCTCTGCCTCGCGTTCCTTCCAGACAAATGTGGAAATCATGAATACCGCAAAACAAATGATGCAACGTGTTTTAACACTCGGCCAGTAAACGGGGATTAAACAATGAATGAAATCAGCAGTATCGATAACCAGGCCATACTCCAGGAACTAAACCAGCGCGACGGTGCGCAGGAGAGCAATGAGGACAGGACCGACTTTCTCAAGCTGCTCGTGGCGCAACTGAACAACCAAAATCCCCTGTCACCGCAGGAGAATGGCGAGTTCCTGGCCCAGCTGGCGCAATTCAGCACGGTCGAGGGCATCGAAAAGCTTAATGCCAATTTCGACCAGTTTGTCACCAGCAACCTGTCCAACCAGGCCCTGCAGGCGTCTGCGCTGGTAGGGCGCAGCGTTCAAATTCCCTCCGGTACCGGTGAACTCACCCCCGGGAAGCCGCTGACAGGCAGTTTCGAGTTGCCCGCCAGTTCGGCCAACGTCAACCTGAATATCCTGGACGCCACCGGCTCACTGGTCAGGCAGATTCCCATGGGCGCCCACGGTGCCGGGAACGTAAATTTCAGCTGGGATGGTTTTGACAGCCTGGGTACGCCATTACCGCCGGGGATATACCATGCAACCGCCGAGGCTAACATCGGCGAAAACGCCGAACAGTTGAATGTAAACGTCAATGCCAACGTCGATAGCGTCACCATGGCACAGTCCGGCGGCGTCATTCTCAATCTTGAGGGCTCGCTGGGTACAGTGGCACTTAGCGACGTTATACAAATTAACTAGTCAGGCATTTATTAAATAATAAGGAGAGCAATATGGCATTTAATACCGCAATATCCGGTTTAAGGGCGGCCAGCTCGGATCTGAACGTGATCGGTAATAATATCGCCAATACCAGCACCACGGGTTTCAAGGCGTCCCGGGCAGAGTTCGCCGATGTCTACGCGGCATCCGTAGTGGGTTCGGGCGGAAACGCCGTCGGTAGCGGGGTATTGCTGGCTGACGTATCGCAGCAATTTACCCAGGGTAATGTGTCCTTTACCCAAAGTGCACTGGACCTGGCCATTAACGGTTCGGGATTTTTCATTGTCAATGAACAGGGCCAGCAGCTTTATACTCGTGCCGGTTTGTTCAGCCTGGACCAGAATGGCTTTATCGAATCCAATTCGGGATCCAGGCTGCAGGGTTTCGCGTCAACACCTTCGGGTGGCCTTTCGAGTAACCTGTCGGACATACAGATACAGACCTCCAACCTGAGCCCGACACGTACCACGCAGTCCCAGACACTGTTAAACCTGGATGCTACCGCGTTGCCACCACCGATCGCGCCGTTCGATCCGACCAACACAGATAGCTACAATAATGCCACCTCGATCACCATTTTTGACAGTCTGGGTAACTCGCACGTGCTGACCAAGTATTTTGTCAAAGAGCCGGCGGTGAACTCATGGACCATGTACGTGCAGGTCGATGACCAGGATGTCGGACCGGGCGCGCCGGCTACACAGCAATCCTATCCACTGAGTTTTAATTCCGACGGCACCCTGAATACAGCGCAGCCGCTTGGTCCGGTGACCAACTGGACACCGGTTGACTCAAACGGCAATCCCAACGGTTCTGATACCGGTAACCCGGCACTGACCACCTTTCCGTTTCCGACACCGCTGACCAGTTCAAACTTTGTGCTGGACCTGACGGGTACAACCCAATTTGGCGGTGCTTTCGCGGTGAATAATGTCAGCCAGAACGGTTTCTCCCAGGGGCGTCTTGCCGGGATCGATTTTTCCGACGAGGGCCTGATTTTCGCCCGATACACCAACGGTCAATCGAGCACTTTGGGCCGCGTTGGCCTGGCCAGTTTCAATAATGAACAGGGGTTATCACCACAAGGAAACACTACCTGGGCAGAAACCTTTGATTCGGGATCACCGAACGTCGGTTCCCCGGCTACCGGTGCGCTGGGGGCGATTCAGTCGGGTGCACTGGAGGATTCCAATGTCGAGTTATCCGAGGAACTGGTGGCCCTGATCGTTGCCCAGAGGAATTTCCAGGCCAACGCCAAGACTATCGAGACCGAATCCGCTGTGACCCAATCGATCATCAATATTCGCTAGGCATTTTAAACCGGAACGACGCATAAACGGGGCTTTTTGAGGATAACCGGATGGACAAATCACTCTACATAGCAATGACCGGCGCCAGCCAGAATACAAGGGCAACGGCGATACATGCCAATAACCTGGCCAATGTCTCGACCACGGGTTTCCGTGCAGACTATGCCCAGGCCCGGGCCATGCCCGTGTTTGGTGAGACTCATCCAAGCCGCGTTTACGCGATGACCGAGCGCCCGGGAACCAATTTTCATGCCGGTTCGTTGTTAGAAACCGGCAGGGACCTGGATATCTCCGTATCCAATGAGGGCTGGATCGCCGTGCAAGCGCCCGATGGTTCTGAAGCCTATACACGCTCGGGTGATCTGGCGGTTGATACCGCAGGTATCTTGCGCACCGGTAGTGGATTGCCGGTGATCGGCAATGCTGGCCCGGTTGCCTTGCCGCCTTTCGAGTCGATTGAAATTGGTATCGACGGAACCATCTCGATTCGCGAGCTGGGAGCCGGTCCGGAATCGGTCGCGGTAGTTGATCGCATCAAGCTGGTTAACCCCGACAAGGCCAACATACGCAAGGGTGAAGACGGGCTGATGAGAACCCGCGATGGTGCGCCAGCCCTGGCGGAAGCCGATGTGCGGGTGGCTACCGGGTTCCTTGAAAGCAGTAACGTCAATGCCATCCATGACCTGACAGAGATTATCTCCCTGTCTCGCCAGTTCGAAATGCAAATAAAATTAATGGGTAATGTAAAAGAGAATTCCGAAGTAACGGCACGGCTTTTGCAGTTAGGTTAATAAAGAAAATATAGTTTAATAAAGAAAAATATAGGTTAGTAAAGAAAATAAAGGTTAAACACAGTTATAACCAGCAGCAAAGTAACCGAATAATAATTACCAGGCAGAATCGAGCCACCACAGAATTAAACAGAATATTGGAGAAAAATCATGCTTGCCTCTCTTTCAATCAGTAAAACAGGACTTAGTGCACAGGATACTGCGCTGGCGACTATCTCCAACAACCTGGCGAATGTCAGCACGACCGGCTTTAAAAGGGACCGGGCCGTGTTCCAGGATCTGTTGTACCAGGTAGAGCGTCAACCCGGCGCACAGACCAGCCAGAATGACGAACTGCCTTCGGGACTTCTGACAGGCTCAGGTGTTCGCACCGTGGCAACCCAGAAAATGCATACCGAGGGTAACCTGCAAGTCACAGAACAACCACTGGACCTGGCCTTGAACGGGCGTGGTTTCTTCCAGATATTATTACCCGACGGCAGCCTTGCCTATACCCGTGACGGCCAGTTTCAAACCAGCTCAACCGGCGATATTGTCAATTCGCAGGGACAACCGCTGGAACCGGCCATTACCATTCCGGCCAATACCGTGCAAATTACCATCGGCAGCGATGGCATTGTCAGCGCTACCATATCCGGCCAGACAACACCCACCCAAATCGGCAGTATTCAGGCGGCAGATTTCATTAACCCTGCTGGCCTGCAATCAATAGGCGGCAATTTGTTCAAGGAAACCCAGGCCAGCGGTACGCCGCAGACCGGCACGCCGGGGTTAAACGGCCTGGGCACGCTGGAGCAGGGTGTACTGGAAAATTCCAACGTTAGCGTGGTTGAAGAACTGGTAAACCTGATAACTACACAACGGGCCTACGAAATGAATACCAAGGTGATTTCAGCCTCTGACCAAATGCTTCAATTTGTCGGGCAAACACTTTAACAGGGTAATGGCTATGCAATTTCACTGGCAGCATTTCATCGGCATCACCGGCATTCTATTAATGACCGGTTGTGCTTCGCTTCAGCAACCCAAGCCCGATGATCCGGATTACGCGCCGGTGATACCCAGCCAGTTAGCACCGCCGTCGGCCGTCACCGGCAGTATTTACCAGACTTACCAGCATGTCTCGTTTTTTGAAGACAGGACGGCAAGGCGTGTGGGTGATGTACTAACGGTAAAATTGATCGAGAAAACCACCGCATCCAAGGACGCGGAAACGGCTATCGATAAATCCAGCTCGGTGAGCGTGCAAACACCGGTACTGCCCAAGTACATCGACAAGCTCAATGACCTGAACCTGGAAGTATCAACGGGCAGCGAAAATGCCTTCGACGGGGCTTCTGAAACCGATCAAAGCAATAGTTTAAACGGCAACATTACCGTCACGGTTATCGATGTTTTGCCTAACGGAATCATGCGCGTCAAGGGCGAGAAATGGATGACGCTGAACCGGGGTGACGAGTATATCCGCATCAGCGGTTTGATCAGGCCCGATGATGTGGCGCCCGACAATACCGTTGAATCCACCAAGCTCGCCGATGCACGTATCGCCTACAGTGGCACCGGTGATTTCGCAAATTCCAATCAAATGGGTTGGTTAACCCGGTTCTTTAACAGCCCGGTATGGCCGTTCTAAGGGGTAACAAGATCATGAATTTAGTGTTAAAAAAAGTACCTGCAGTAGCACTTGTTTGCATGTTGAGCCTGCTGTCCCAACTAAGCCTGGCCGATCGACTCAAGGATATTACTTCGGTCGCGGGGGTGCGCCATAACCAGTTAATCGGCTATGGCCTGGTGGTGGGACTTGATGGAACCGGCGACAAGACACCCTTTACCACGCAAACGTTCAAGAACATGATGGCCAAGTTCGGTATTGTCATTCCACCCGGGGTCGACCCGAAACCAAAGAATGTCGCCGCCGTTGTTATCCATGCCGAGCTGAGCCCCTTTGCCAAGCCGGGTCAGACCCTGGATGTCACTGTCTCCTCGCTGGGCGATTCAAAAAGCCTGCGTGGCGGCACTTTGCTGATCACTCCGTTAAAAGGCCTGGATAACCAGGTATACGCCATTGCCCAGGGTAACCTGGTGGTTGGCGGGTTTGGCGCAGGCGGCAGCGATGGTTCACGGATTACCGTCAACGTACCCAGCGTGGGTCGCATCCCCAACGGGGCTACTGTAGAGCGCACGGTGGCCAATGGTTTCGCCCGCGGTGATACCCTGACCTTTAATCTAAACAGCCCCGATTTCACCACGGCCAAGCGGGTCTCGGACCGAATCAACCAGCTTTTGGGGCCGGGTTCAGCCTTTACACTCGATGCGGCCTCGATCGAGGTGATGGCACCCAGGGATGTGTCCAAGCGTGTCAGTTTTTTATCGGTATTGGAAAACCTTGAAATAGAACCGGCGGAAAGCACGGCAAAAGTTATCATTAATTCCCGCACCGGTACCATCGTCATAGGCAAACACGTGCGCGTGACACCCGCGGCGATCACCCATGGCAGCCTGGTGGTTACTATCTCGGAAAACCTCAACGTCAGCCAGCCGGCTCCCTTTTCCGAGGGTGAAACCGTGGTTACACCAAACACCGACATTGATATTGAACAGGATGCAAGCCGCGCCTTCGTATTCAACCCGGGCATTTCACTCAACGAGATTGTCACCGCGATTAACCAGGTCGGTGCCGCACCCGGGGATCTGATGGCGATACTGGAAGCGCTCAAGCAGGCCGGTGCCCTGAAAGCTCAAATCGTGGTGATTTAAATGGAAAGTTTCAGTGTAAACAGCACAGTCGATCGTACCCGGTTTTATGCGGATTTCGCCCAGCTGGGGGATCTTGGTAACAAGGCAAAAAGCAATAGCGAGGAAGCCCTGCACGAGGTAGCCGAACAGTTCGAATCGATTTTCCTGAATATTGCCCTGAAAAGCATGCGCGATGCCAACGAGGCCTTTGCCAAGGACAGCCCGTTCAACAGCCAGGAGTCGCGTTTTTATCGCGACATGCTCGACAACCAGTTGTCGCTGAGCATGACCAAAGGCGAAGGGATTGGCCTGGCTAAAACACTGGTACAACAGCTTTCACAATATTTGCCGCAGAACCAGCGGCTGGCATCAGATTCAACCATCGACGTGGCTATCTGACGCCGACAGTAATGGAAACTCATCATGGCTGATTTATTAAACATTGCACTATCCGGGCTGCTTTCGCACCAGAGAAGCCTGAGTACAACCGGGCATAATATTGCCAACGTAAACACACCCGGATACAACCGGCAATCGGCGGTTCTTGAAACACGGCCGACAGAATTCATGGGTGGACTTTACCTGGGTACGGGTGTCGATGTCGATACCATCATGCGTTCGGTCAACCAGTTCGTCATTACCCAGTTACAAAATGATACCTCCGTGGTTAAAGAGGCGGAAACACTGAGATCACAACTTGACCAGCTTGACCTGCTGTTTTCGGACCCCAATTCCGGTTTGACCGCCAACCTGGATCGTTTTTTCAGCGCGGTGCAGTCGGCCAATGATGATCCGACATCGATCGTCGCCCGGGAAGTAGTGCTGAACGAGGCGCAGGCGCTGGCCAAACGCTTTAATACCCTGGAATTCAAATTATCGGAAACCTCGCGCATTATCAGCCAGCAAATGGACGCGGCGGCGGCGCAAGTATCCAACTTATCCTCCCAGATAGCCACGTTGAACCGTGCTATCGTCGAAGATTCAGGTGCAGGCCTGGGCCAGCAACCCAATGACCTGCTTGATAAACGTGATGAACTGCTCAGGCAACTCTCGGAAGTGGTCAATATCAGCACGGCGAACCAGACCAACGGTGCGATCAACGTCTTTACCGGTAGCGGCCAATCACTGGTGACTGGATTCCAGGCGCAGACGATGATCACCCGGCCTTCTGCCTTCAATCCGCAGGTATCGGAACTGGCGATACAATCGGGCAATATTATTACCAGCATCAAGGGCAAGGTCAGCGGCGGGGTACTCGGCGGGTTATTGCAGGCCCGGGATAATATTATCGGCGACGCGGCCAATACCCTTGGCAGGATCGCCCTGGCGGTCAGCGATACGGTGAATACCCGGAACGCCCTGGGCCTGAACCTGGAAGGCAACCTGGGGGGTAATGTTTTCAGTGATATCAATAGTGCCACGGCAATTGCCAGGCGCACCTTTGCCTCTTCGGCCAACTCGTTGCCGACCGATCAGCAGGTCGATGTCAGCATTGCCAATATCGGCGCGTTAACCACCAGTGATTACCGGCTGACATTTACCTCGGCAACCAACTATACCCTGACCCGGTTAAGCGACAATGCCAGTAACGCAGCGATTGACCCGGGTTTGACCGGAACCATTGGCCCTTTGCCTGCTGCCCTGACCTTTGACGGCCTCTCGGTAGCGCTGGATCGTCCTTCGGGTAACTTTGCCGCTAACGATACGTTTTTATTGCAGCCAACATTATCGGCGTCGGCTAATATCGGTATGGTCCTTAATCGACCCGAGGAACTGGCGCTTGCCGGGCCTGTCAGGACCGATTCGAACCTGAATAACCTGGGTACGGGCGTGATCAGCGCCGGGGTCGTTACCGATACCAGCGTGCCCCTGTTCAGTACCACGCCCGGGCAACTGGCACCGCCGCTGGTAATCCAGTTCACCAGCGCGACCAGCTACGACATCCTTGATAATACCAACCCGGCCGCGCCGGTCCCACTGGCGCCACCCCAGACCGGTCTGACCTTCCCGCCGACACCGGCGAATGCGTTATTGCCGGCATCCTTTGGCATCGAGCTGGAAATTGTCGGGCAGCCGCAAACGGGTGATACCTTTACCGTGGATTTCAATACCAACGGTTTCCAGGACAACCGAAACGGGCTTGCCCTGGCCAATATCCAGGCCTTGCAGGTCCTTGATAACGGCTTGACCAGCATACAGGGTGGTTACGGCCGCCTGTTGCAGTCGATTGGCACGCAGACCAGCCAGGCCCGGTTTAACGAGACTTCGAGCCAGACCCTGCTGCAGCAGACGGAAACGCGACGCAGTGAGATTTCCGGGGTAAGCCTCGATGAGGAAGCGGCAAAGCTGATCGAATTCGAGCAGGCGTACGGTGCCTCTGCCCAGGTCATCAGCGTAGCCAGGACAATATTTGATACCTTGCTCAATTCGGTAGGAGGCTAGAAATCAGATGCGCTTGTCGACAAATCAAATATTCCTGAACGGACTTAACGGGATCCTGGATGTACAGAGCCGGGTTCATAAATTGCAGGAACAAATCAGCACGGGCAAACGAATTGCCACGCCCGCCGATGATCCGGTTGCCACGTCGCAATCCTTGAGTCTGAACCAGCGGTTATCGGTAACCGATCAATACGATAAAAATGCGGTGCGGGCAGAAAACCGTCTCAGGCTTGAAGAATCTTCCCTTGATACTATCGAAGAGGTGATACAGCGCGTCCGGGAACTTGCCATCCAGGCAGGTGACGGGGCGATGAGTTTCGAAGACAGGCAATCCATCGCTACAGAGATCGACCAGCGATTGCAGCAGTTACTGGGCCTTGCCAATACCCGAGACGAGGAAAACCAGCATATATTTGCCGGCTTCCAGGGCGGGCAGGTTCCCTTCGTAGTAGCGCCGGGTGGCGGGTTTACTTACCAGGGAGATGAAGGCCAGTTGTTAGTGAAAATCGCCGATAATATTGATATTGCCACCAGCGATTCGGGTAAAAAGCTGTTTCTTGATGTTGATGATCCGCTGAATTTTATTGCCACCCCTAACGCTGGCAATGGCGGTGCGGTTGCCGTTACCAACCAGGCCGTGATTGACCAGGCGGCCTTCGATGCTTTTCATCCCAACGGCGCCACCATCACCTTTGATACCACCGGCCCAGTGCCTACCTTCAGCGTCACGGAAGTTCCGAGTGGCGCGGTCGTTAACGGTGGTAACCCGGTGGTGCCATTAACCAATATTCCCTATGTGGCAGGGCAGGCGATAGAGTTCGAAGGCATGCATGTCAACCTGAGTGGTGCGCCGAATAATGGCGACACCGTCGATGTAGTCAGCCAGCCGCTGCAAAAACTGGGTTTATTATCGGCCGTGGAAAAGCTGGCCAATGGATTGAACTCCTTGTCAAACAGCACATTGGATCGAGTCCAGTTGGGTGAATTAATTGCCGATAGCCTGATCAGCCTGGATCGCTCTCAGGAAAATGTCCTGCAAACCCGGGCGCGCGTTGGTTCAAGGTTGAATACCATCGATGATGCGCGTGCCAATAACCCGGATAACAACCTGATTAACAAACAGATATTGTCCGAGCTTGAAGATCTTGATCTTGCCGAGGCGCTG
>CAMYIF010000069.1 GCA_947258415.1 uncultured Pseudomonadales bacterium | reverse complement strand
GCCTCCTTTTCACTCAGGGTAATCTGCAACCGCAAGTTATTTGAAGAGTCGGCGTTTTTCAGCGCTTCACTCATGGATATCTTGCCGGCCTTGTATAACTTTAATAATGCCTGGTCAAAGGTTTGCATACCCTGCTCTTTCGACTTGCCCATGACTTCTTTCAATGCGTCTACTTCACCCTTCTTGATCAAATCCTGGACCCTCGGAGTACCTGTCAGTATTTCGATGGCCACCGCACGGCCACCTTCAACCGTGGGTACCAAACGTTGTGAAACGATACCCCTCAAGTTGAGTGACATATCCAGGAATAACTGGCTGTGTCGTTCTTCGGGAAAGAAGTTAATGATCCGATCCAGGGCCTGGTTTGAATTATTAGCATGCAATGTTGACAGGCACAGGTGCCCTGTCTCGGCGAAAGCCAGCGCGTGCTCCATGGTTTCACGGCTGCGGATCTCGCCAATTAAAATAACATCGGGCGCCTGGCGCAAGGTATTTTGCAGGGCATCCTCGTAACAATCGGTATCGATCCCTACTTCACGCTGGTTGACGATACTTTTTTTGTGGCTGTGAACAAACTCCACCGGGTCTTCGATGGTAATGATATGGCCGTGGCTGTTGCTATTGCGATAGTCGATTAACGAAGCCAGGGAGGTGGACTTGCCCGAACCGGTGGCTCCGACGAACAATAAAAGCCCTCGTTTTTGCATAACCAATTGAGGCAATACCGGCGGCAGGCCCAATTGACTAAAATTGGGAATATTGGTTTTTATCGAACGGATCACGATCGAGGTTTCATTTCGTTGCTGGAATATATTGACCCGAAAACGGCCCAGCTCCTTTTGTGAAATGGCCAGGTTCATTTCCGGCTTGGTTTCGTATTCGGCGATTTGACCCTCATCCATAATTTCGTAAGCTATTTCCTTGACCCTGCCCGAAGGTAGTGGTGACTCGGTAATAGGCATCAATTCACCCATCACCTTGATACTCGGAGGTGCACCCGTCGCTAAATAGAGATCCGAACCATCCCGGTCGATTAATACATGAAGATAATCAAGTAAACCCGCCATATTCAGCCTGCCTTATTCAAAGTGTAATTAAAAAATACGCCCGGTTTTTGGCGTAATTATCAGTATAGACTCGGATAAAAATTCTGCTAATCCGGTTGTAGTCCCGAAGTTTCTTATTCCAGTGTGCAGGCAGTCATGCCATGCAAAGGCGATTTCGTCCCGCCTTCTTGGCTTTATACAGGGCCTTGTCAGCGGCTTTTAAAACCTGTTCGGGTAACCTTAACTGATCGCCTTTCTCGGCCACACCGATACTTACCATCACCTTGACGCGTTTTTTGGTGACTTTGGTACGCCTGAATTTCTTTCCTTCCGAGGTTTTTTTAGGCCTGGTCTTGCTGCGAATCATCATCGGGTAACCGGCAATCTGTTCCCGCATGTCTTCCAGGTATACTTTTGCACGGTCTGCATCCTTGCGGGCAAAGACAATGACAAACTCTTCTCCACCGTATCGGAATACCTGGCCGCCTCCCGCTATTCTGGACATTTTGGCCGCAACCATTTTCAACGCCTGATCGCCGACATCATGGCCGTAAGTATCGTTAAACTTCTTGAAATGATCGATATCCAGCATGGCAATGCTGTATCGGCGACCTAGCCGCTTAAAGCACTCGTTCAGTGCGCGTCGACCCAGGATGCCGGTCAATTCATCCCGGTAAGCCATGGAATGCGAGTCATTTAATATGGCTATCAGGAGCATGGCGCCCAATAATAAAAACAAAAGCGTTGTCATGTACAACAAGGGGTCGGTTGACAGCAGGTAAGCCAAAACGCAAACAATAATGAAAAAAGTATGATTGACCCAGGTTCTTTTCATAGCCAGGCGCAAGGCAATCACTCCGATACTGGCTAAGAGCGAAATAAACACCAGTTGAGGCAGCGACGGCATCAATAATAGATGAAGCTTTTTGATTACCACCAGCGAAAAGTGAGACTCACTTAACCAGACCGTCACTTCGGGTCTAGCCCACAGTGCAAGCCAGGTGACAAAACCTGAAGCCGCTAGCAGCCAGACCAGGAGTATCAGGCTGTTGACCGAAAGCACACGATGATCGTCCTGCCAGGCAAACAAGGCGAACGTTGGCGGCAGTAACAGGCCGATGCCCGTATAAACCTGGATTAGATGACTGTCACTGAACATGGTTATTGAACCGGACATCAGTCCGTTGACCAGGGTCAGTAAAATGGCACTGTAAAAAATCCGGTTTCGGTTAAAGTAAATGCATAGCAGCGCAGTGAAGAAAAACAATAAATAAGGCGCCGACACCAGAATCAGCCGGTAGGGAACCAGGTTGGGTGTTATCGATTGTACAAACGCGATGCATACTCCAAGGAGCATGAACGGGAGCAGAAAATAAAACAGCGATTTATACGATTGTGAAAACAAGGTCCTGACCATTAAGGTTAAAAAATATTTTCAGGGTTACTGAAAATAAGTCTAGTCCGAATAAATCAGGGCGCTACCAACGGGAAATCTTATTTTGTTTTTTTTACTGATTAGCCACTCTTTAACCCTGGACATTGTCTCGATAACCGGTTTGTTTTTAGGTCGGCAATTGCTGGATTGAAAATATTTATCGGACTAATTTTGAAGCCTTCTGGCTGTAAATGGCAACCTAGAGGCCATAAATGCACTGCAAACGTGGGGATTTGTACCTATAAAAACTATAGCTATTTATTTTAATATGTTATTTACTTAGATCAATATACATGGCAGAGCTTTTATAGAATAACTAACAGGGTTTACATTTCAGAATCATTAGCCTGTATAACGATATTTAAAACGAATTTATCAACTAGTAATATCCGGAGAAAACCATGAACAAACTCATTACCACCTTAGCTGTGTCTGCCGCAATGGCTTTGGCTGCCAACACCGCACTGGCCAGTTGCGAAAAGGGTGAAATCGTCATCAAATTCAGCCATGTAACCAATGCCGACAAGCACCCAAAAGGTCTGGCGGCGGCTCGGCTAGAACAACGCGTTAATGATGAAATGAACGGCAAAATGTGCATGCAGGTATTTCCAAACTCGACACTTTACGATGATGACAAGGTGATGGAGGCCATGCTTGCTGGCGACGTGCAAATGGCCGCGCCTTCATTGTCCAAATTTGAACAATTCACCAAGAAGTACCGCCTGTTTGACTTGCCTTTCCTGTTTGACGATATTGATGCAGTCGATCGTTTCCAGAATTCCGAAGCAGGCCAAAGCCTGTTATCGGCGACCAAGAGACGCGGCGTACTGGGACTGGCCTACTGGCATAACGGCATGAAACAGTTATCCGCTACCCGCCCGCTAATCATGCCCGAAGACGCCAAGGGCCTTAAATTCCGAGTGCAGGAGTCCGACGTACTGGTTGCACAGTTTGAACAACTGGGTGCAAACCCGCAAAAAATGTCCTTCAAGGAAGTTTACGGCGGCCTGCAAACCAAGGTCATCGATGGACAGGAAAATACCTGGTCTAACATTTACGGCAAGAAGTTTTTCGAAGTACAGGATGGTACGACTGAAACCAACCACGGTATCCTCGATTACCTGCTGGTTACTTCAAGCGAGTGGTGGGACAAATTACCCAAGGATGTCAGCGACCAACTGGGCAAAATTATCCATGAAGTGTCCGTCGAACGAAACGCCGAATCCATCAAGGTTGATATAGCCAACAGGCAGAATATCATTGATGCAGGTGGTGTCGTAAGGACTCTGACGCCCGAACAGCGTCAGGCCTGGGTTGAAGCAATGAAACCCGTATGGAAAAAGTTTGAGAAAGACATCGGTAGTGATTTGCTACAGGCTGCCATAGATTCAAATAAAAAATAATGGCTGGAGTGACATTCAAGCCAATGTATTAAATGAATCGAAAACAGGAGGCTGGTTTATCCGGCCTCCTGTTTGTGTAACATAAAAAAACAGAAATTAATCGCCCTACCTGTGGGGACTGAGGAGGCACAAGATGAAGGAGGAAGAATCCACCGGCATCGGTAAAATAACCGACCAGATAGAAGAGACATTCATCGCTATCATTCTCGGCCTGATGACCCTGATTACCTTTGCCAATGTTGTTGCGCGCTACGTATTCAACGATAATATCCTATGGGCACTGGAAACCACCGTATTTTTATTTGCCTGGCTGGTGCTGATAGGTACTTCCTATTGCATAAAAAAACAGGCGCATATCGGCGTCGATGTCATTATTAATATAGTACCCCCCGGATTGAAAAAAATCTTCGCCATGCTCGCAGTCACTGCCTGCCTGGCATTCGCCATTCTGTTACTGATAGGTGCCTGGAATTACTGGTACCCCTTTATTACCACAAGGGCCTATTTTGAAACCCTTGATATACGGATGCCCGAGTTTTTGCAGTTTCTGTCTGACTGGGTAAACGAGGGTGAGCGCTACGAAAAACTGCCACGATTTATTCCCTACGCTGCTTTGCCTATCGGAATGGCGTTAATAACCTTCCGTTTTATTCAGCTCGCCTGGAAAATATTCACTGGCAAAAAAGACACCATAATCGCCAGCCATGAAGCCGAGGCTTTACTGGAAGCGGCTCCGGTGACTCCACCTGCACAGGAGAAAAAATAATGACTTTATTGGTTCTTTTCGGCATGGTCATCACCTTTATGCTGATCGGCGTGCCTATTTCTATTTCCTTGGGGTTATCGAGTATCATCTTCCTGTTAATGCATTCCGATGCTTCGCTCGCCTCGGTCGCACAAACGCTGTTTGATGCGTTTGCGGGCCATTACACACTGCTTGCCATCCCATTCTTTATCCTGGCTTCCAGCTTTATGTCCACCGGCGGCGTGGCCCAGCGAATTATTCGTTTCGCCATTGCCCTCGTTGGCTGGCTAAGGGGTGGTCTCGGAATGGCGTCAGTAGTGGCCTGTATGATGTTCGCGGCGCTTTCCGGGTCGTCCCCGGCAACGGTCGTCGCGATCGGTAGTATCGTTATAGCCGGCATGATCAAGCATGGCTATACCAAGGAGTTTGCAGCCGGTGTTATCTGTAATGCCGGTACACTTGGCATCCTGATCCCGCCGTCCATCGTCATGGTAGTCTACGCGGCAGCAACGGATGTATCGGTTGGTCGTATGTTCCTGGGTGGTGTATTACCCGGGTTACTGGCAGGCCTCATGCTTATGGTGGCCATCTACATAGCGGCCCGCTGGAAGGATATACCGACGCAACCCTTTGCAGGTTGGGGCGAAATATTTGTTTCAGCCAGGGATGCCGGTTGGGGATTATTGCTGATTGTCATTATCCTGGGCGGTATTTATGGCGGTGTGTTTACACCGACCGAAGCTGCAGCCGTTGCCGCGGTATATGCCTTTTTTATCGCCAACTATGTATACCAGGACATGGGTCCTTTCGCCCACGCGGATAATAAAAGCAACGTACTGGTCAAGGCAATTTCGGTCTTCTACCACCCGGATACCAGGAAGACCCTGTATGAAGCGGGTAAATTGACCATTGTGCTGATGTTCATTATTGCCAACGCGTTAATCCTGAAACACGTTCTTACCGAAGAACGTATTCCGCAAATGATCACCGAAAGTATGCTCGGTGCAGGTTTTGGACCGATCACCTTCCTGATCGCCGTCAACGTATTGCTACTGATTGGCGGGCAGTTCATGGAGCCTTCAGGTCTGCTGATTATCGTGGCACCCCTGGTGTTCCCGATAGCCATACACCTGGGAATTGATCCTATTCACCTTGGCATTATCATGGTGGTCAATATGGAAATCGGCATGATAACCCCGCCGGTGGGGCTCAATTTATTTGTCACCGCCGGGATAGCACAAATGTCGATGATGCGCGTTGTGAAAGCGGCGATGCCCTGGGTGGGCATTATGTTCCTGTTCCTGATCATCGTAACCTATGTACCCTGGGTATCTACCTGGTTACCGACGCTGATGATGGGTCCCGAAATCATTACCAAATAATCGGGACTTTTAAATTCATGATCCGGTTTTTATCATTTGATGGTTACCGGATCATGGATTTTTAATTTTCACCACCGTTATAAACAATCTGGATAAACTCCAATGCCCTGTTTGAAGCCGGATTTATTCAACGCAACCTTATTGATTGACGCTTATGGAATTAGCAGGTTCTGTCAGGTTATAGACCGACTTTAAACGGTGACCGCCTTGTTACCCGCTATTGACTGATTAGTCGATCAAAGGCAATCAGCGCCTTGATAATTCCCTTGCTGCGAATACCCGTTTGACTGAAATATTCCTCCGCCATCGGAGCAATGGCGCTGTTCACGGGCAGGCAGTCCTTGCGCTCGATTATTTCCTTTACCCGGATAATGAACACAAATTGTAGCCATTGTGGAAAGGTCAGGGTATCGATAGAAAATGGCTGCTCACTGGCCAGGGCTTCTTGTGTTGGCGGCGTGTCATCCCACATATTCTGCTCACGCATGGACATTTCCAGTTTAAGGATAATATCAGCGAGACGTGCGTATTCATCCAAATTACCAACCCGATTGAATTCTTGCAAACCGGCAGCGTTCAGGCAGTCTTAACTTTGACCTTACTGGACCTGCTTTTACCTTTGCCGGATTTTTTGTCGTTGAGCAGGTCGTGCAATTCAACAAACTGTTGGGTCAGCTTGTGAGATGCAGCCATATGGATCAAGGGTTTTGACTGTTGGTGGGATTCGCGCATCTTAACCGATGCAGATAAATAAATGGGCAATAGCGGCAGATCCTCGGCAATCAGCTCTTCAAGCAGTTGCTTTGGAAGGCGGGCGCGTGGCTGGAATTGATTGGCAATGACGCCTTCAACTTCTAGCGTAGCATTGTGATCGTCGCGTATCTCTTGGAGTGTTCCCAGCAGGGTATAGAGTGCCTGGCGTGAAAATTCGTCGCAATCGAACGGGATCAGGCATCTCTCGGCCGCGATTAACGCCGAGCGAGAATAAAAATTTAACGCCGGTGGTGTGTCGATGTAAATCGCTTCGAAATCATCTTCCAGTTTAGTCAGCGCATCCTTGAGCTTGTAGATTTTGTATCGTGACTCCAGCTTGCCTTCGAGGTGATCAAGGTTAGGGCTCGAGGGCATGACAAACAGGTTAGGAAATGGAGTCTCGTGGACAAAATCAAAAGGCTCTTTTGAAAACAGGTTAAATGACACCGTTTGCTCAAATAAATCGGCCACTGTGTTTTCAATTTCGTGTAGAGGCTGGCCTAACAGGTACTGGGTGGTATTTCCCTGGGTATCCAGGTCGACAACGAGCGTTTTGATTCCATTCCTGGCGCTAATGGCTGCCAAGTTAGAAGTAATACTGGATTTACCCACACCACCTTTTTGATTAAAAACGACACGTTTCATATATATCCCTTTTGGTTCGTTACCGGCTTTAGCCATACAAAGTGGGCTATTTTAAAAGATCTTCCCGAACAGGTCGAGCGTGATTGTCTCGTTATCAATAACTTTATGGGATAAGCAGATATAAATTAATAACGGCTTTTAGCCAAATTATATTCAGCCGGGAGAAACTGTGAGCTGGTAGCTGCCAGGTAGATGATTCGATACCTGGCAACGGGGTTGTCACGATCAGGTGTTATCGGGTTGGGATGAATAGATCCTGTCAGTTTTAGCAGCCATGATGAAATCATTTTTATGCAGCCCGTTAATCTTGTGTGTCCACCAGGTTACCGTTACCTTTCCCCATTCCGTTAACAGGCCCGGGTGATGCGCCTCTGTTTCTGCCAGAGCGCCGACCCGGTTGGTGAAATTAAGGGCTTCGATGAAGTTGGCAAATTTATAAACGCGCTCCAGTTGCAACACGCCATCCCTGTCTTCAATCGACCAATCCGGTATTTGCTGCATCAGAACCTGTCTTTCTTCCTGCGTAACCCGGGGTTCACCTTTACGGCACGCATTACATACGCCATCGACCAATTTTGTCATGTTTACCTCCTGGATAACCGAACGTTTAGATCACAGGTATTTTAACGCGCTTTTGGTTACAGATGCGATAGCCGTTTGTTTGGCAAGAGCAAATCAGACAACTTCCAGCGGCGGTTCGTTTAAAGCGGCAAATTGTTCCCTTAATTCAAGCACGTGATCACTCCAGTAACGCATGGTATTGAACCATGGGAAGCTTCGGGGGAACGCCGGGTCTGTCCAGCGTCTCGCAAGCCAGGCACTGAAATGCAGCATCCGCAGGGTCCTGAAAACTTCCACGAGTTGCAACTCCCGGGCATGGAAATCGAAGAAATCGCTGTAGCCTTCGACAATGTCGGATAGCTGGGCTGTACGCATGGCCCTGTCGCCGGACAGTAACATCCAGATATCCTGAATCGCCGGTGCCATTCGGGTATCGTCAAAGTCGACAAAATGAGGTGCATCGTTACGCCACAGAATGTTTCCCGAATGACAATCTCCGTGTACCCGGATGTAATTAATCCCGTCCTGTCGGTCAAGGGTCTCATCAATGATGCTCATAATATCCCTGGTCAGGGTTACATAGGATGTCTTTAATTCTGCCGGTATAAAGCCCTCACTGATCAGCTCGATGCTGTCATGGCCAAAGGTTTTTTTGTCCAGTGTCGGGCGATGCTGAAACGGGCGGCTGGCTCCTACCAGGTGAAGTCTTCCCATGCAACGTCCCAGGGTAAACAGGCAAGACAGGTTATCCAGTTCCGGGGCATGCCCTCCGCGTCGCGGAAACAGGGAAAACCGAAAATTATCGAACTCGAACAAACTTTGGCCACTACTATCGGCCACCGGCGCAACAACCGGGAGTTCATGCTCAACCAGCTCGTAACAGAAGTGGTGTTCCTCGAGGATTTGCGCATCACTCCAGCGTGCAGGCCGATAAAACTTTGCAATCAAGGGCTCCTGATCTTCTATACCGACCTGGTAAACCCGATTCTCGTAACTGTTTAACGGGAAAAGTCGTCCATCGCAAACAAGACCCTGGCTCTCGACGGCGTCCATGACATAGGACGGCGTCAATGTCGCAAACGGATGCTGGTTCTCTTCCTGGACAGATGGCTTCATTCTGATAACCCGCCTGCAGCCTTGAGGTGCAGGTAATCATTGATCAATTGCGGATAACCCTTCTGGTAATCCGGGTATAAAAATCGATAACCCAGTGTTTTTATACGCTGGTTACGGCAACGTTTGTTCTGGTGGCTATCGGGGTCATACGGCTTTTCTTTCGGCGGCTCGACCTTGAGTCGTTCAGCTATCCAGGAAACGATTTCCCAGATGGGTGCGGGTTTATCATCCGAAGCCAGGTAAACCGGTTCCAGTTTTTCGCCGGCTATTTCTTTGCCAATCAGGAAATTCAATACGCCCACGCAATCATCCCGGTGAATCCTGTTAGTATAGGCAGGTGGGTGGCGCTGGATAGATATACCGCGTTCTGCCATTTTAAGCAGGCGGAATCTCCCGGGACCATAAATACCCGAGAAACGTACAACCCTGTTATTAACACCCTGGTTCAATACCAGTCTTTCAGCGATCAGCTGGTAATGGCCCCGGTAACTTGCGGGATTCGTTTCTGATGTCTCGTCTACCCACGCGCCCATGTCCTGCCCGTAAACACTGGTCGACGAGGTTATAGTAAAGCTGGCACGCGGGTTATTTTGGCTGAACCTGTTCAGCAGATTTTCCAGTCCCGTCTTAAAAACGGCCCGATAGGCCGCTTCGGTTTGCGCACCCGGAGTGACGATATAAACTACCTGGTCAAAATCGGTATCCAGGTGTAAAAGTTCCGATTCCCTGGTTAAATCTGCCTTGATATAGTGAATGCCCTCATCGCTTCCGGTTTTTGGCGAATCCACGGGTGGGGAACGCTTCAAGCCGACAACAGAATGCCCCTGGCGTAGCAACTCGTTGCCCAGCGCCAAACCGACATTACCACATCCTGCAATTAAGATTCTGGCCATTTAATTTCCTGGTTGTAGAGCGCGTTGTTAGAATATCTGTGAATCAGGCGTCAATTTGTTATGAATATAATAAAAGGCGCACCGGGTGCGCCTTTTATCAATTTTCAGCAAGCTTATGGCTTTAGCTGAACGAAAATATCAGCCGATTTTCAGCGCCCGTTCTTCTATTTTCGCCTTCCACTCCCTGGGCCCTGTGTTGTGTACTGATTCGCCATTCACGTCTACGGCGACAGTCACAGGCATATCCTTGACCTCGAACTCGTAGATAGCTTCCATGCCGATTTCCGGGAACGCCAGCACTTGTGCACCCTTGATGGCTTTCGATACCAGGTAGGCCGCGCCACCGACTGCCATCAGGTATACCGCCTTGTGTTTTTTGATGGCCTCGATTGCCATCGGTCCCCGCTCGGCTTTGCCGATCATGCCGATCAGGCCGGTTTCTGCGAGCATGGTTTCGGTAAATTTGTCCATCCGCGTCGCCGTGGTTGGGCCGGCAGGTCCAACGACCTCTTCGCGTACCGGGTCAACGGGGCCAACATAATAAATAAAGCGATTTTTTAAATCGACGGGCAATTTTTCACCTTTACTGATCAGGTCAACCATGCGTTTATGTGCCGCGTCTCGACCGGTCAGCATTTTTCCTGAAAGCAATACGGTTTCACCGGGTTTCCATTCCAGCAGGTCTTCACGGGTCAAGCCATCGAGATTGACACGACGGACGTTTTCGCCAACCTCCCATGTAATTTCAGGCCAATCGTTCAGGTTTGGCGGTGTCTGGAAAACGGGACCCTCGCCTTTAAG
>CAMYIF010000068.1 GCA_947258415.1 uncultured Pseudomonadales bacterium | reverse complement strand
CATTTCCAGCTGTTGCAGGAATTCTGGCAGAACATGTAGCCTGTGATCATAAGGCAAAATTGCCAGTGTGGAGGCACCAAAAAAATTGTTATACCAGATACTGATTAATGCCTGTAGTACGGGAATATTCTTGTCTAAATCCGAATATCTGAAGTGCTGGTCGGCAACCTGGGCACCCTCCAAAAACTGCTCAAACGCGTGCATTCCAATACTTATTGCTATCGGCAGACCGGTAGCCGACCAGACAGAATAACGCCCACCAACCCAGTCCCATTGAGGAAGCTGGTTTTCTGCGGCCACCCCGAAGTCATTCATTTTATTGGAAGAGGTGGAAATACCGATGAAATGCTTGGATATATCTCTTTCGGATCCAAGTGTGTCCCTTAACCAGTTTTTCGCCGTTTCCGCATTGACCAGCGTATCCGCAGTAGAAAATGATTTGGAGGAGACGATAAAAAGCGTTTTCTCGGGGTCAAGTTTGCGCAGGGTATCGACGACTTCATTGCCATCAATACTGGAAACAAACAGCATCTGGATATGGATGGAGGCCTGTTTTTTAAAGGCTTCACAAACCATTCTAGGCCCCAGATCAGAACCGCCAACGCCCAGGTTGACTACAGCAGTAACCGGTTTGCCCGTGCTCCCGAGCCAAAGCCCGGCACGTAATCGTTCCGAAATATCACGCATTCTGTCATGAACTTCACGGATACCAGGCATAACATTTACGCCGTTAACTTCGAGGTTTGGTATTGACAGGTTTCGCAGGCAGGTATGCAAAGCGGGCCTGTGCTCGGTTATATTGAGTTCTTCACCCGAAAACAGGGCATTAACCCTCTCCGTGAGTTTTGCCTTTTCGGCCAGTGCTACCAGTAGTTGAAGGGTTTCCCCGGTGATCAGGTTCTTGGAAAAATCGTATAAAAGGTGATTAAACGCGAATGAAAATGATTGAAATCGTTTTTTATCCTGTTCAAACAGCGTCGCCAGATTTGTTTTACTCAAACTTTTTTCATGAGCCTGGAGCGATTTCCATTGGCTGGACTCAGTCAATGGGTAATCCAGCCGATCTGTTTTTATCATTTTACCGGAGTTTCTCTGAGTCGATGCCAGTATGAGCAATAAGTAACGGGTGCGTTTTAAAAAGTATAAGTGTCAGATGCCTAGTTGCAATAAAAAAGGCGCAAAACTGCGCCTTTTTTATAATATTGAAACAATTAAAGCAAAATTTTATTCTTGTTTTTTTCGATAATAGAATCACCTACTCCCCTGACAGCCTTTAGCTCTTCTATACTCTTGAATTCACCATGAGTATTTCTGTAGGCAACGATTGCTTCAGCACGCTTGATACCAATACCGTTTAATACGGCGGCCATGGTTTGCGCATCTGAACTATTTATATTGACCGTTTCGGCGACCATATTTGGCGCCGGCATTTGGCTTTTAACCGGATCGGCTGAGAAAACAACGGAAGATGAGAATAAAACAAAAACGAACGAGACAAGACATAAAATCCTTTTTATAGCTTTCATAATAACACTCCTTGTTAATTATTTTTAAAAAGCACAGGCATGGTATCAAGCCATTATGATTCTGGCAACCTGCTTTGATCCATTTCGGCAACGATACCCCTAAGTGACTTTAAGGGGTTACTGCTCCGGGTCACAGGACGCCCTATCACCAGGTAGTCACTGCCGGCCGCTAAAGCCTCGGCCGGCGTCATCGTCCTTTTCTGGTCATCGAGCGAAGTATCCAATGGCCTGATTCCGGGTGTTACCAGCATAAAATCATTACCAAGCGTACTTCTCAACAATTGCACCTCATTTGACGAACAAACAACGCCGTTCAGTCCACAATCATGTGTTAGAACAGCAAGCCGTTTTACCAATTGCTGTGGTGTATAGTTAAAGCCCACTTCCAGAAGATCAGTCGCATCCAAGCTGGTCAGTGCCGTGACCGCGATAAGGTAAGGTCTTTGTTCCTCGGGATAGTTCTCGAGGGCTTCCTTCGCTGCTATCATCATGGCACGGCCACCGGATGCGTGCACATTAACCATCCAAACACCCAGGTTTGCGGCTGCGCGCACTGCCTTGGCAACCGTATTTGGGATGTCATGAAATTTTAAATCGAGGAATACTTCATAACCGAGAGAATGCAGTTTACCAATTACTTCATGTCCGCAACTGGTAAATAATTCCTTGCCGACCTTGAGGCGACAAAGCTGCGGGTCCAGTTGGCGCGCAAGGTCCAGAGCTGAACCTGAATTATCAACATCCAGGGCAACGATGATGTTGTATCGGCAGACATTATCGGTCATTTGGGAGGGTCCCCTGCGGATACGGTAAGGGCTGGATTAAACCGTTTCAGGAACGGATTTATTCTTTGATTGAGCCAGCTCTTGCTGACATCGAGTCAATTGTCTGTTCAGGCTAAGTTGACGTGCTTTTAATTGACCCAATAATAATAGGCTAAAAGAAAGACCAAGAATGCCTCCTACCACAAAACCCGCCACCACCCAGACAGAAATGCTCATTTCAGGCAAGGTAGTAAAAACCAGGTTAAGTGGTGTTTGCTGGGTATTTTCACTGGTAAACATTAACCCCCATACAAATACAACAAGCAAGATAACTAGCACTAGAATACGCTTAATCCATTTCATAGGGGGTAACCTCAAATCAACTATCGGGTTTTCATTATATAAACCGGCAAATCACAGGGTATTTTATCCAGCCGGGCGCTGGAAAACAAAACATTCAAATCAAATAGACAAAAAAAACGGCGCTCCCAAAGGCGCGCCGCTGCTAACTTGTTCAATCCGTTGACCGGTTTACCGGCCGAGCGGATATACTGCTTATCTATCCCGCTTTCCTGCTGGCATTGACCTGCTCACGCAAATTTTTGCCAGGTTTGAAATGCGGGACATTTTTACCGGATAACTGAACAGCCTCGCCTGTTTTGGGATTTCGCCCGGTTCGTGGTGAACGGTAATGCAGGGAAAAACTGCCAAATCCCCGAATTTCTATCCTGCCACCCGAAGCCAGTGCCTGTGACATCATGTCAATAATCGCCTTGACCGCAAGTTCAACATCGCGCACGGATAATTGCGTTTGCTTGTCAACGATACCTTCGATCAACTCCGACTTGGTCATACTTATTTCCCGATCATAACGATTTTTGATATAGCCTAGTATAAACCAGAAAAACAGGTTTCGCCGCCGACAAGGATGAAATTATTCTTTATCCTTATCTTTATCCTTATCCTGGCCCTGGTTAGCCATTTGCGCCTTGATCAGCTCACCGATGGTTGTCGGACCGGCCGCTTCGACTTCGCGTTGCCGCAATTCCTTAATGGCAACCTTTTCCTCTTCCATGTTTTTCGCCTTGATCGACAAAGTAATAGTGCGGTTTTTACGATCTACATTGGTAATCTTGCATTCGACAGTGTCTCCTTCCTTGAGAACATCACGTGCATCTTCAACTTTCTCGCGACTGATTTCGGACGCTTTCAGTATTCCCTCAACACCTTCTGCCAGTTCGACAACAGCAGACTTGGCGTCAACAGACTTGAGCTTGCCAGATATAATCGAGCCTTTATCGTTGGCAACCAGGAACTCCGAAAACGGATCATTTTCCAGCTGTTTAATACCCAGTGAAATTCGTTCGCGTTCAGGATCGATTGACAAGATAACCGTTTCAATGTCATCACCCTTTTTAAAGTTACGTACAGCCTCTTCGCCAGGGTCATTCCAGGAAATATCCGAGAGATGGACCAGGCCATCGATGCCACCTTCCAGACCAATAAATATACCGAAGTCAGTAATGGATTTAATGGTTCCGGTAATTTTGGTTCCCTTGGCGTGCAATGATGCGAATTCTTCCCAGGGATTAGGAGCGCATTGCTTCATGCCCAGCGAAATGCGTCGACGTTCTTCATCTATATCTAGAATCATGACTTCGACTTCTTCGCCTAGTTGCACGAGCTTGGATGGATGAATATTCTTGTTGGTCCAATCCATTTCGGAAACGTGAACCAGACCTTCAATACCTTCCTCGATTTCAGCAAAACAGCCGTAATCGGTCAGGTTGGTAACACGGGCCTTGACTTTGCTGTTGGGTGGATAGCGATCCTTGATAGCACCCCATGGGTCTTCACCCAGTTGTTTCAACCCGAGTGATACACGGTTCTTCTCACGGTCAAACATAAGAATTTTTACTTCAATCTCATCTCCGATAGCGACAATTTCGCTGGGGTGGCGAATCCTCTTCCAGGCCATGTCAGTAATATGCAGCAAGCCGTCAACACCACCCAGGTCAACAAAGGCGCCGTAATCAGTAAGGTTTTTGACTATACCCTTAACGCTCATACCTTCTTCGAGGGTCGCAAGGAGGTTTTCACGTTCTGCGCTGTTTTCTTTCTCAAGCACGGCACGCCGTGAAACGACAACATTGTTGCGTTTTTGATCAAGTTTAATAACCTTGAATTCAAGTTTTTTGCCTTCAAGGTGAATTGGCTCGCGGATAGGACGTACATCCACCAGGGAACCGGGGAGGAAGGCGCGTACATTGTTCAGGTCTACGGTGAAACCACCCTTTACCTTGCCATTGATAATACCAGTAACCGGTTCGCCCTCTTCGTAAGCGGCTTCGAGCTCGGTCCAGGATTCGGCACGTCTTGCTTTTTCACGCGACAGCTTTGTTTCACCAAAACCGTCTTCAATTGATTCAAGGGCTACCTGAACCTGGTCTCCAATAGCAAGGCTAAATGTACCGTCATCATCGAGGAATTGCTGGCGGGGGATAACGCCTTCAGACTTTAAACCGGCGTGGACTGTTACCCAGTCGTTATCAATATCTACGACAGTGCCGGTGATAATGGCACCGTTTTTAATTTCTACATTCTGTAAACTTTCTTCAAAAAGCTCTTCAAAGCTTTCACTCATTGCGTATACCTGTATATAAGGGCATTGACAGCAGCAACATAAGCTTTTCTGCCTGTCTTCTGCACCACTCCACACGTCCAGCAAAGTGCGGGTAAATTAATGTTGGTTCGGCATTGCTAGCTGGTCTTGCACAATACTCGAACCTCTAAATCAAGGCTCTGTTTTTAGCCTCGGATATAACCAAAGACAACACCTGGTCGATACTCATCGAAGTGCTATCAACCATAATAGCATCATGCGCGGGTACCAATGGTGATACGGGCCGATTGGCGTCTCGCTCGTCGCGTGTCCGTATCTCCTCCAAAAGCTCGCGAAGGCTAACATCAAAGCCCTTTGCTTTCAACTCGTTATAACGCCTTTTTGCACGTTCTTCAGCACTTGCCGTAAGAAAGATTTTTAGCGGCGCATCATAAAAAACAACTGACCCCATATCGCGACCGTCAGCGACGAGTCCGGGCATCTCGCAAAATGCCCTTTGGCGGCCCAACAAAGCAGTACGAACAGCCGGAAATGCCGCCACTTTGGAGGCATTGTTACCGCACTTTTCCGAACGCACAGCGTAACTGACATTTTCGCCTTCGAGGATCACGTGGCAAAAAGGGATATGAAGGTCCGGAATAAACTGAACATCCAGGTGGGCAGCAAGTACTTCAAGCCCGGCTTCATTATCGAGGGCTACACCGTGTAATTCTGCAGAATAAGCCAGAACCCGGTATAAGGCACCGCTATCGAGCAAATGCCAGCCCAATTGCTTCGCCAATAAATAACTCAGGGTTCCCTTTCCGGCCCCACCTGGGCCATCAACTGTAATAACGGGTGTCTTGTATATCATTATTATCCTTGAATACTTATGTTCATACCGACCCCATTAGCCAACTGAACAAAGTTGGGAAATGAAGTCGCTACATTGGCACAGTCCAGAATTTGAACTTTTCCCGAAGCACGCAAAGCTGCCACGGCAAATGCCATGGCTATCCGGTGATCCCCGTGACTGTCAACTGTTGCGCTACCGATACTGCCTCCGTTAATAATCATTCCATCATCTGTTGGCCTGGCATCGACACCCAGGGCAATCAGGCCATCGGCCATGGTTTGTATACGGTCGCTTTCTTTGACGCGCAGCTCTTCAGCACCCGTCAGTACTGTTCGCCCACTGGCGCAGGCCGCTGCAACAAAAAGAACCGGGAATTCATCAATCGCCAGGGGGACCTGGTCCTCCGGAATATCGATACCTTTCAGTGGCGCATACCTTACCCGGATATCCGCGACGGGTTCACCGCCGACGTTGCGTTCATTCTGTAGTTCAATATGCGCGCCCATCTCCCGCAAAATATTAATCACACCGATTCGTGTCGGATTGACTCCCACATGCTCCAGAATAAGGTCCGAACCGGGTGTAATGCTGGCGGCAACCAGGAAAAAGGCAGCCGAGGAAATATCGGCAGGTACATCAATCCGTGTGCCCTTCAAGACACCACCGGCTTTAAGCCGAACTTCACGTGAGATATTGTCGAGCTGCCTGACCGTTAAATCGTAGCCGAAACCGCTCAACATTCTTTCGGTGTGATCACGTGTCGGAGCAGGCTCTGTGACCCGGGTTTCGCCCCTGGCATACAAACCGGCCAGTAATAAACAGGACTTTACCTGTGCGCTGGCGACGGGCATTTCATAACTAATGCCCTTCAATTGCCGGTTTCCCTTCATTATAAGGGGCGGTTTTCCCCCATTGGATAGAATTTCGGCACCCATCCTTGATAACGGGTCGATAACGCGCTGCATGGGCCTGCCTGATAATGAAGCATCGCCCGTTAATTCAACGTCGAACGCCTGTGCCGATAGCAAACCGCTCAATAATCGCATCGATGTTCCTGAATTACCCAGATACAGTGCACCGGGTGGTTTTGATAATCCATGCAGACCGACACCGTATACCTTTACTTCCCCCTGTTCGGGACCTTCAATAACAACGCCCATATCCCTGAAAGCCTGCAGCGTTGCCAGGCTGTCTTCACCTTCGAGGAAACCGGTGATCGTGGTGTTACCCTCTGCAATAGCTCCCAGCATTATCGAACGATGCGAGATGGATTTATCCCCCGGTACACGGATACGACCGCTGATTGCGTGGCTTTGGCCCGCCTGAAAAACAACATTATTTTTTTTCATTGGTTCAACGTAGGCCCTGTGTGCCAAAATTTTAGTAAAGTGATCACGGGCCGCCTTGGCCCGGGTGAAAATACCCAGCATTTTTTGACTGTCACCATGTTCCAGTGCAATTTTCAATTCCTCGAGACCCGCGCTGAAACGTTCCAGGCTTTCCAGGACAGATTTGCGATTGGCAATAAAAATGTCATGCCACATCACCGGGTTGCTGGAGGCGATACGGGTAAAGTCACGAAATCCTCCGGCTGCATAGCGAAAGATTTCCAGGTTCGAATCTTGCCTGGCCAATGTGTCAACCAGCGAATAGGCAATCAAATGAGGTAAGTGACTGGTAACAGCCAGGACCTGATCGTGATGCTCCACGGTCATCTCCAGCACATTTGCGCCGGTACTATTCCATAAAGCACGGACCGTTTCCAGTGCCTGTTTACTGGTAGAGGGTAGCGGCGTCAAAATAACATTATGCTTCTTGAACAATTTTATTTGCGCCGCCTCGATACCACTGCGTTCGGAGCCTGCAATGGGATGCCCGAGTACAAAATTTTCGGGCACATGCCCGAATACCGCTTCGATTGCATCTACCACGGTGGCCTTGGCGCTGCCCACATCGGTGACAATCGCATGGCCTGGCAAGGTGTCCTTTATTTGTTCCAGAACAGAGCGGGTACTGAGCACGGGTGCGGCAATCACAACCAGGTCGGCATCCTTTACGGCACTGGCCATGTCCAGGTTATATTCATCCAGCACACCCAGCTGAATGCCACGCACCAGGGACTGCTCGTTACGACCAACACCAACCACGCGTTTTACCATACCCGACTTTTTCAAATTGACTGCCAGCGAGCCACCAATCAGGCCAACGCCAATAACCACCAGGCAATCGATTAACGGTGTCATTTTTTGGCTTGAAGCATTGCTCATAATCAGGAATAAGGGGCTAGAATGGGGAGAACGGGATAATTAACATGTCAGGCTAAAGGACACCAACCGGGTAGGAGCCCAGTATTTTCAGCTCGACGGCCTGCGTGGCAATCTCATCCAGAACTTTTTGAATGCCTGCGTCTTCGCAATGTCCTTCAAAATCGATAAAGAAGATATAGGTCCAGTTACCCGATAAAGAGGGTCGAGTCTCGATGCGGGTCAAACTGATATTATTCTTATGGAAAGGCTCCAGCAGGTGATACAAGGCCCCCGGCCGGTTACGAGTAGAAACGATGATGGACGTTTTATCCTTGCCACTGGCCGGGACCAACTCCTGGCCAAGAATCAAAAACCGGGTGGTATTATCCGGGCGATCTTCAATTTTCTCTTTCAAAATAGAAAGGTTATACAGCTCGGCTGCCATATCGCCGGCAACGGCTACGGTGGTTTGCGGATCGAGTTCTCCGCTCGATACCAGCCTTGCTGCTTCCGCGTTACTGCTGACGCTGATTCGCTCGGTATGCGGCAGGTGAGTATTAAGCCATTGACGACACTGTGCCAATGACTGCTCATGGGAGACGATACGTTTGACCTTGCTCAAATCTATGCCGTTTACGCACAGCAAATGATGATGAATGCGTAATTTTACCTCGCCAGTTACCTTCAGCCGGGAGCCGATAAAACTGTCCAGAGTTGAGTTAACCATTCCTTCCGTCGAATTTTCAACGGGTACTACGCCATAATGCGCGGCACCCGACTCCACTTCTCGAAAAACCTCATCAATAGACGCCAGTGGCGCGCTAATCACCGAATGGCCAAAGTGCTTGAGCGCCGCTGCCTGGGTAAAAGTGCCCTCCGGACCCAGGAAAGCAATACGCATGGGCTCTTCCAAAGCCAGGCATATGGACATGATCTCACGAAAAATCCGGGCCATATCTTCACTGGAAACCGGACCGTTATTTCGTGCTATTATTTCACGAAGGACCTGGGCTTCGCGCTCCGGACGATAAAAAACTGCGCCTTTCTTGTCTTCCACATGCAGTAATTTAACTTCGGCTATACGCTGCGCGAAGGTTGCCCGCGCATTGATCAAACGCTGTATTTCGGCATCGGTTGTGTCGATCTGCTTACGAAGCTTTTGTAATTCTTTTTGTTCTTGGTCGGATATTGTCATGAAAAGGTCAGTTTCAGTCGGTTAAACGTCACTATCCGCATTATCGGTTGATGATTCAGGTTCCACTTCATCAGCATTATCATCGGGCTCTTCAACACGTTCGACACCAATAAGCTGTTCATTATCGGCGACGTTAATCACCCTGACTCCCTGGGTATTGCGCCCCAGGACGGGGACTTCGTCGGTACGCGTGCGCACCAGTGTTCCCTTGTTACTGATCAGCATGATTTCATCACCGTCGGAAACAGGTACAGCACCTACCAGGGCGCCGTTACGCTTGCTTAACTGCATGGCAATCACGCCCTGGCCGCCACGCTTGTGAACCGGGAAATCATCCATACCGGTACGTTTTCCATAGCCATTTTCGCTAACGGTGAGTACCGTCCCGTTGTCGCCTGGAATAATCAGGGAAATAACCCGGCCTTTGGTTTTAAGGCGTATGCCACGCACGCCGCGGGCAGTACGACCCATCGGCCTGACATCGGTCTCGGCAAAACGTACCACCTTGCCGGCATTGCTGAATAACATGATATCTTTTGTACCGTCAGTAATATCCGCGCCGACCAGGGTGTCGTCGCCACTCAGGTCCAGTGCGATTAACCCCGAACTGCGTGGCCGGGAGAAATTCATCAGGGAGGTTTTTTTCACCGTACCGCTGGCGGTCGCCATGAAGATGAAATGGTTCTCGTCGTATTCGCGAATGGGCAGTATGGTAGTGATTCGTTCACCCTGCTCCAGCGGTAACAGGTTGACAATTGGACGCCCCTTGGCAGCCCGGCTGGCGACAGGAATCTGATAGACTTTCAGCCAGTACACCTTGCCTTTGCTGGAAAAACATAAAATAGTATCGTGCGTGCTCGTTACCAGGATATGTTCAATAAAGTCAGCGTCCTTGACCGCGGCAGCGGATTTGCCTTTACCACCTCGGCGTTGTGCCTGGTAGACGCCCACAGGTTGCGTTTTGGCGTACCCGCCGTGCGACAGGGTAACCACCATATCCTCTTCGGTAATTAAATCTTCCAGGGTTAAATCACGCTGGGTCTGGATGATTTCGGTGCGCCGTTCATCGCCGAAATCCTGCTTAATGACTTCCAGCTCTTCGCGAATCACTGTCATTAATCGTTCGCGATTTTCCAGGATATCCAGCAAATCCGTAATTCGGTCAATCAGTTCCCGGTACTCAGAAACCAGTTTTTCCTGTTCCAGGCCAGTCAAACGGTGCAAGCGCAAATCCAGGATTGCCTGGGCCTGCTCGGGGCTTAAGTAATAACTTCCGTCAATATAACCGTATTTCGGATCCAGCTGTTCGGGACGGCACAGGTCGGCCCGGGTACGTTCCAGCATTTCCAGGACGGCCCCGGGCTGCCATGCCTGTTGCACCAGTTTTTGTTTGGCTTCGGCCGAGTTCGGGGATGACTTGATCAGTGCAATGACAGGATCAATATTGGCCAGCGCAACGGCTTGTCCTTCGAGGATATGGGCTCGATCGCGCGCTTTTCTCAACAGGAAAATCGTTCTGCGGGTGACCACTTCACGGCGGTGCCGGATAAACGCATCCAGTAATTGTTTTAAATTCAGCGTCTTTGGCTGGCCATC
>CAMYIF010000067.1 GCA_947258415.1 uncultured Pseudomonadales bacterium | reverse complement strand
TTGGTTGCCTTGTTGACGCTGACATCTGTCGCCTGGGCAGACAGGATAACCGCGATCAATAACTCGAACGGGGAGTCATACCTGAGCTCGGTTGTCGGAGCCGGATTTTGTGCCTTGAAGCGGGTAAAGATTTCGTGGCGTTTTTGTGCGTTCATCGACCGTAAACTTCGGGTTATTTTATTTCGCCGGTAACGCGTACCCGACGATCAGTAACGCTGGATCGATCCCTGTGTGCGTCCTGGTAGGTTTTAATGCGGTTGTCGATGATGCTTTTCAGGGCAATCAGCAAGCCCATACCGATAAATGCACCGGGCGGCAAAATTGCAAAAAGGAAACCCCGGTAATCGTCAATAAGTGTTACTTTCCAGCCAGCAGCAATCGGGCCTAGCAACAGGTCCATATCGGAGAACAACGTGCCCTGGCCAATAATTTCGCGCATGGCACCTAATACGAGCAGCACCAGGGTAAAGCCGACCCCCATCATCAGGCCGTCAATAAAGGATTCTGTCAGCGGGTTTTTTCGTGCAAATGCCTCGGCACGCCCCAGGATGGCGCAGTTGGTGACGATCAGCGGGATAAAAATTCCCAGCGACAAATACAGGTCGTAGGTAAATGCCTGGCTGACCAGTTCTATACAGGTGACGAAGGAGGCGATAATCATCACGAATGCGGGCAGGCGAACCGTGTCGGGTACGTAATGACGAATCATCGACACAGACAGGTTGGAGCCAATCAATACCAGCGTGGTCGCAAGGCCAAGCCCAAGCGCATTAACCACCGACCCGGTGACTGCCAGTAATGGGCACAGGCCCAGCAGTTGAACGAGCGCCGGGTTATTGGTCCACAGTCCGTCGGTAATTATTTCCTGGTAACTTTTGTTGGCCATGTTTCAGATTCCGGTTTTATTGCGCGGGTCCACTTTCGGGTTTTGCCGTTAGTGTTTTCTTTTCTGTATCAACGGTTTTCGATTTCAGCGGGGCGGTTTCATGGCTGGCCGGCGCCAGCAGGTCGTCCTTATGTTCATTAAAATACCTTAAACTGTGTAATACAGACCTGACGATGGCCCGGGGTGTAATAGTTGCCCCGGTGATCTGGTCAAAATCACCGTTATCCTTTTTAACCGCCCAGCGGGAAATACTTGGGTTGGACAAGGATTTTGACTCGAACTGATGTACCCAGTCCGACTTTTTAACCTCAACCTTGTCACCAAGCCCCGGGGTTTCCTGGTGCGTCAGTACCCGTACCCTTGCAATGCTACCATCGGCATTGATACCCACAAGGCTGGTTATTTTACCCGTATACCCGTCATTGGTAATGGCCGGTAAAATGACAGCGATAGCCTGGCCATCCTTGCGTGCCACGAATGCTTCTGTTGGTCCTTCGTCGGCAACAACGGCCGGGTCACTCACCAGCACTGTATCCGTGACCAGATGGTTATCGTAGGCGTCTTCAGCAATTATCTGGTGTAATGTTTTAGCCTTGGCCAGTTGAATATTGGCGTCGATTTTCGCGGCGGTATTGATCTGTGTGAAGGCAATAATTCCGCCGGTTACCACGGCAAAAATACTCAGGCCAACGGTATTTTCTTTAATCGATTGCCCCAGCATATTATTGACCCGAGCGCGTTTTCTGGTGACTGATCTGGTGGCCGTAAGTTCGCGGTTGCGTATAGTAGTCGATAAATGGGGCCGCGAAGTTCATTAACAGCACCGCAAAGGCAATCGCATCCGGGTAATTACCCCAGGTGCGGATAATGTAAACCAGAATCCCAATGGCCGCACCGTAATAAAGTCGCCCTTTAACGCTGGTCGCCGATGAAACCGGGTCAGTGGCGATGAAAAAAGCACCGAGCATGGTAGCCCCGCCCAAAAGGTGTAACAGGGGCGAACCGTAGCTGTCGGGGTCAATCAGCCAGAAGATACCCGAAATGATGGTCATCGCAACCAGCAAGGCCACTGGCGTATGCCAGGTAAATACTTTTTTGTAGAGCAAGTAGGCGCCACCCAGTAAATATCCTGCGCTGATGGATTGCCAGGCCAGCCAGGACGACGGGCTCAGGACAGGTTCGCTGGCCCATAATTGAGCGGCTAACTGCTCGCCCTTGTGTTTGAAAGTATCCAGCGGCGTTGCCATGGTAAAGGCGTCGACCGCCTCACCGCCGACGAAAGGGAAAATCGCAGTCAGGGTTTGCAGGAAGCTCGGTATTTGATCGTTGCCTGGCAATGATTTTGGCGCCAGCCAGGAGGTCATTTCAACCGGAAATGCTATTAACACCAGCGCGTAACCGACCATGGCAGGATTAAACGGGTTTTGACCCATCCCGCCGTAAAGGTGCTTGGCAAAAATAATAGCAAAACTGGTAGCAATAAGGGTAAGCCACCAGGGTGCCAGTGATGGTAACGAAAGACCGATAAGTACGCCGGTGAGCAGGGCGCTATAATCGGTTAAATAGAACATCACCGAACGCTGCCTGATAGATATGACGAGGGCTTCGCAGCTAACCGCTACCAGTGACGCCCAGGCAATATTGATCAGGTTCCCCCAGCCAAAAAACCAGGTCAACAATGCCAGACCCGGCAAAGTGGCGAGAACGACGGTGAGCATGACATCGCCGGTTTTACCGGCGCTGGACATGTGCGGTGAGGTAATCTTAAGCAATGCCATGCCTATGTATTCTCCCGGTTATCGGAGCCAGTAACGGTTTTGGTTTCCGGTTCAGGCTCGGCACGATTCACCGAAGACTTAGAATCCGTGGCCAGCCGCGTTTTTTTTGCCCTGGTTCGCTCGAGTGCCGCCTGTATAACCGCTGCCTTGGCACCTTGATTGTTGGATGCCTTGTTCCGGGCTGCGCTGGCTTTTGCTGCGGCTTGCTGGCGTGCTTTCTTTTTTTCTTCCCTCGCCGCAGCCTCCTGTTCCAGGCGCTTGATGCGCATTTCAAAGCGCTGACGGGAATGATCAGACCGGGTATGTTCGTGTTCGAGCATTCGAATCTCGCCCTTGGCATGCCGGTAATATTGCACCAGCGGTATATTGCTTGGGCACACGTACGTGCAGGCACCGCATTCGATGCAGTCCAGAAGATTATGGTTAATTGCCTTGTCATAATCTTTGGATTTGGCATGCCAGTAAAGCTGTTGGGGCAACAAACTGGCCGGGCAGACCGTTTCGCACATGCCGCATCGAATACACGCCTGTTCGGGCGGAGGAAGAGGGATTTCAGCCTCGGTTGATGCCAGAATACAATTGGTGGTTTTTATCACAGGCACCGAATCGCTCAACAGTGAAAAGCCCATCATCGGCCCACCCATAATCAGCCGGTTTAATTCGCTGTCATTCAAATCGCAAAATTCAAGCAGTTCGTTGACAGGTGTGCCGATCAGTACCTCCAGGTTCCTGGGCTGACCTAATGCCTCACCGGTGAAAGTTGTTACCCTGTAAATAAGCGGTTCACCCTTGATGATTGCGCGGTAAACAGCCGCAGCCGTGCCGACATTCTGGCATACGATACCGATATCAGCGGGAATACCACCGTTGGGTACTTCGCACCCGGTTAAAACCTGAATAAGCTGTTTTTCTCCGCCTGACGGGTACTTGGTCGGAATAACAACAAGCTCGATGCTTTGTTCCCTGTCGTGGGTAGCGATTGCATTTTTAAGTGATTCAATTGCCTCGGATTTATTATCCTCGATGCCAATCTGGATGCTTTCGGGCTTGAGAATATGGGCAATAATCATGATCCCCTGGATCACTTCGCTGGCGTGTTCGCGCATCAGCATGTCGTCGGCGGTTATATAGGGTTCGCACTCGACCGCGTTGATAATCAGCGTCCGGATGGTGACTTCTTCGCTGGGGTTAAGCTTCACCGATGTAGGGAAGCCGGCGCCGCCCAGACCGGCAATTCCTGATTCCCTGATTATTTGCAACAGGCGCTCGGGCTCGGCCCGGGTATAATCTGAAATCCCGGAATGCGGTACCCATTTATCGAGACCATCGGGTTCAATGATAATGCATCGATCGGTCAGGCCCGAAGGGTGGGGCACAGGCGCCGATGTTATATCAATCACTGTGCCCGAAGTTGGCGCGTGCATCGCCAGGCTGACGTAACCGTCGGGCGCGGCAATAAGCTGGCCCTTAAGCACTTTTTGGCCTGCCTTGACCAGGCACTGGGAACTTTGACCGATATGTTGCTGCAGTGGCAACACAAGGCGACTGGGCAAGGGCGGCCTGACAATCGGCTCCCTGGTGGACTGTGCCTTATTTTCGGGTGGGTGGATTCCGCCGTGAAAATCCCATAGTTTCCTGTTCATGCGGCCCGCCCCTCGCTAGCAGAGGGTTTTCCGGCCGGGTTTCGGTCGGTGGCAATAATACCGACTCGGGGGAGCTCGGGTGCTTCCCAATACCAGTCTTTTGCCGTCACTTCGACCGGCAGCATATCGATGCAATCTACAGGGCAAGGCTCGACACAGAGGTCACAACCGGTGCATTCATCGATAATAACCGTATGCATTTGTTTTGCGGCACCGAGTATGGCGTCAACGGGGCATGCCTGGATGCATTTTGTGCAACCAATGCATTCATCCTCGCGGATATAGGCAACGGTTTTGGGGGTTTCTTCACCACTTTCTGAATCCAGGGGTATAAATTCCCTGCCGAGCAGGTCGGCCAATGCATGAATAGTCGCCTCGCCCCCTGGCGGGCACTTGTTAATGGCATCACCGTTTGCGATCGCTTCCGAGTAGGGCCGGCAACCGGGGTAACCACATTGACCACACTGGGTCTGTGGCATCAGGTTGTCAATCTGATCGACAATCGGGTCTTCCTCGACCTTGAAGCGGATAGCGGCAAACCCCAGTATTGTTCCAAATACCAGTGCCAGGGCTAACAAGATTAATATTGCACTCAGGATGCTCATTTATTCCGGGTCTTTAAATCGATACATTCAATTCACTAAACGGGATTCAGTTTGGAACCAGCCCGGTGAAACCCATGAAAGCAAGGGACATCAGGCCAGCTGTAATCATGCCTATCGCAGAGCCTTTAAACGGAGTTGGAACATCAGCTGCATTAATGCGTTCCCGCATTGCTGAAAAAAGAATTAATACCAGGGAAAAGCCGACCGCCGCACCAAAACCGTAGAAAAGCGATTCAACGAAGGTGTTATCTTTTTTCAGGTTTAACAGGGCCACGCCGAGAACGGCGCAATTGGTCGTAATTAATGGTAAAAAAATTCCCAAAACCCGGTAAAGCACCGGGCTTACCTTTCGAATAACCATTTCGGTAAACTGCACCATCACGGCAATCACAAGGATAAAACTGATGGTTTTGAGGTATTCGAGACTCAAAGGCACCAGCAAATAGGCGTATACCAGGTAACTGCAAACCGACGACAGTGTCAGCACAAACGTAGTCGCCAATGACATCCCGATGGCTGTTTCCAGTTTATTGGAAACACCCATGAAGGGGCATAAGCCGAGAAACTGAGCGAGCACAAAATTATTAACAAATACGGTGCTGATCAGAATGAGTGCATATTCAGTCATTAGCGATAATTCTTTAGTTCAAAAAGTTATAAAGCTTTAGCTTTTAACGCACATCATTATATCAAAAAATTTTAATTTGGGTCCGAACTTGTTAGCACCGAATCATATATGCTTATTTTCGATAGCCTTTGGGTTATTTTATTCGCATACCCGGTTTGGCACCCTGGTCGGGTTCGAGTAACCAGATGTCCTTATCGCCAGGGCCGGCAGCCAGTACCATGCCTTCTGAAATGCCAAAACGCATTTTTCTCGGCTCCAGGTTAGCAACCACAACGGTGAGTTTGCCTTCCAGTTGCTCGGGTTTATAGGCCAGTTTAATACCGGCAAAAATGTTTTTATAACCGGCGACCCCGGTCCCCAGGCCGATGTCCACGGTCAAGCGGAGTAACTTGTCGGCACCGTCTACCTTGCTTGCTTCTACAATACGCGCAACCCTCAGGTCAACTTTGGCGAAATCATCGTATTTTATCGTAGCGCCAATCGGGTCCGGCGCCGGTTTTTTCTTCCTGGGCGATGCCTTTAATAGCTTGTTCCCGGCCATCTCCCTGGCTGTTTCGGCGGTCGTTGCTGTGAGCAATGTATCGATCTTGTCCTTGTCGATGCGCGACATCATGGGCTTGAACTTGTTGATACGGTGTTCCACTAGCAGCTGCCCCCTGTTGTGCCAGTCCAGTGGCTCAACATTAAGAAAGGACTCGGCCTGGGTTGCCGTTCCCGGCAGAATCGGTTTCAGGTAGACCATTAAAATACGAAACAAATTCAGGCCCATGGAGCAAATGGCCTGAACCTCGAGTTCATTACCGGCGTCCTTGATTTTTTGCCAGGGTTTATGTTCATCAATGTACTGGTTGGCCCGATCGGCAAGGGCCATGATTTCCCTCACTGCTTTACCGTATTCGAGCGTTTCAAAGTGTTCGGCAATAGAATCTCCAGCAGAAATAAACTCCTCGATTAATGCCGGTTCTGACACTTCAGGTGACAACTGGTTGCTGAAGGTCTTGTTGATAAAACCCGCGCATCGGCTGGCGATGTTAATAACTTTGCCAACCAGGTCTGAATTCACACGTTGCCTGAAATCTTCAAGGCTTAAATTAAGGTCCTCGGTTGACGATGTCAGTTTTGCGGCAAAGTAATAGCGAAGGTATTCAGGGTGTAAATGATTTAGGTAAGTACGCGCCTTGATAAAGGTGCCCCGTGACTTGGACATTTTTTTACCATTGATGGTAACAAAACCATGCGCCCTGATGGCAGTCGGGGTACGGAAATCCGTACAGTAAAGCAGGGCCGGCCAGAATAGGGCGTGGAAATTGATAATATCCTTTCCGATAAAATGATAGAGCTCTGTTTTGGAAGATTTATCCCAGTATTCATTAAAATCAAGGTCGGGCCTTTGATCACAAAGATTCTTGAAGCTGGCCATGTAACCAATGGGTGCATCCAGCCAGACATAGAAATACTTGTCGGTTGTTCCGGGAATCTCAAAGCCGAAATAGGGCGCATCCCGGCTGATATCCCATTCCTGGAGTCCCGCGTCGAACCATTCATTGAGCTTGTTGGCCACGGATTCCTGCAGGGTTCCGCTGCGGATCCACTGCTTCAGCATGGCCTCAAATTCCGGAAGCTTGAAGAAGTAGTGAACAGATTCTTTTTCCACCGGCGTTGTGCCGGACAAGGTTGAAACCGGATCCAGCAGTTCGGTCGCCGAATAGGTTGCACCACAGGCTTCGCAGTTGTCACCGTATTGATCGGCAGTCTTGCAACGAGGGCAGGAGCCTTTGATGAAACGGTCGGATAAAAATAATTTTTTCTCGGTGTCAAACGCCTGGGTAATCGAGCGTTCGGCGATATAACCACGATCCTTGCAGGTGTTGTAGATTAGCTGGCTGAGTTCCTTGTTCTCCCTTGAATTAGTTGAATAATAATTATCAAAATCGATGCTGAAATCTTCGAAATCCTGTATATGCTCTGCCTGAACCTGGCTAATGAGCTGTTCCGGAGAAATTCCCTGCTCTTCCGCCTTGAGCATGATGGCCGTGCCGTGGGCATCGTCAGCGCAGATGTAGGTGCAGGTTTCGCCGCGTTGTTTTTGAAAGCGCACCCAGATGTCCGTTTGTATGTACTCGAGCATATGGCCGAGGTGAATGGGCCCGTTTGCGTAAGGAAGGGCACTGGTAACCAGTATTTTGCGGGGAGAAGTGGTCATTTTAAGCCAAAAATTTGTTGATAAAAATTCAGACTGGCCACTATACCGTCAGCGGTGATTTTTTGCATCAATTTTGCCCTGAGCAGCGATGAATTAGCGATGAATTAATAACCACAAGTAGTGCCGGTCCAGGTCGTGATTTATGAAGTCTAAAACGATTTAGCCTGGCAATAGACCACCAGTTCACAGTTTCTACCTTTATTTTGATTTACCTACCCCCATAATAGGAATACTAACCTGTTTAAAGAGGGCGTCCATGTTTGGATTAAGCCGAAAAAAAATAGAGAAAACCCTGTCTACCTTCCAGGACCCTTGTCTTGATACGGATTATGTTTCCAGTAATTCTGTAAAGAATATCGAAATTACCGATCGGGCGCTGATTGTCGAAATCGAGCTGGGTTACCCGGCGGCGGGCATAAAGTCCGGCATCGAGCAGGACCTGGCAGCCTTGCTTGAACCGATTGCGGATGACCACGAGGTGTCGGTTGTCGTCAGCTGGAATATACAGCCACAAAAGACCCGGAAAGGAATCCCCGGCCTTGATAATGTCAAAAATATCATCGCCGTTGCCTCTTGCAAGGGAGGTGTTGGTAAATCGACCACGGCTGTTAACCTGGCGCTTGCCCTGTCTGCCGAAGGGGCGCGGGTGGGTGTCCTTGACGCCGATATTTATGGCCCCAGCCAGGCAATGTTATTGGGGGTTGACAGCGATACCCGGCCCGAACCCTTCGATGAAAAAAACTGGCGCCCCGTTCAGGTGCATGGCTTGCAGGCAATGTCGATGGCCTTCCTGGTAGCCAATAACGAGGTGCCGATGGTCTGGCGCGGCCCGATGGTCAGCGGTGCACTCCAGCAATTGCTGAACCAGACCATGTGGCAGGATCTGGATTACCTGGTAATCGACATGCCGCCGGGGACCGGTGATATTCAATTGACCCTGTCACAGAAAATCCCGGTATCGGGTTCCGTGATTGTTACCACGCCGCAGGAACTTGCACTGCTCGATGCGCGCAAGGGCATCGAAATGTTCCGGAAAGTCGAAATCCCTGTCCTGGGAATTATTGAAAATATGTCGATTCACATATGCAGTCAATGTGGCCATAAAGAACCCGTATTCGGCCATGGCGGTGGTGAAAGCATTGCCGAAAAATACCAAACCCGGTTACTGGGACAGTTGCCACTTAGCATGTTGATTCGTGAGCAGTCCGACAGCGGCATTCCCGCGCTTGTGGCCGACCCCGAGGGTGAAATTTCAGCTATCTACCGGGATGTGGCACGCAAGTTATCGGCAGTTTTATCGCAGCGTGCAGAGGCGGGTGCCGGGGCATTTCCCAATATTTCCATTGATAATAAATAAGCATGGGCGTGTTGCAGAATCGGGGCTCGGCTTCGCTGGCGAATCGGGGTCAGTTATGGCAGGATGTATCCCCGCTGCAGGCCACTAAAATTCTAACGTAAACTTTATTCGGGTAGACAACTGCTTATATGAGTATTAAATCGGATCACTGGATACGCCGCATGGCCAACGGGCACGGGATGATCTCGCCTTTCGAAACCGGCCAGGTCAGGAACTCGGAAACCGGGCAAAGACTGATATCCTACGGCACCTCCAGTTACGGCTACGATGTGCGCTGCTCGGATGAATTCAAGGTATTCACCAATATCCATTCCGCCACGGTTGACCCCAAGAATTTCGATGAAAAAAGCTTTGTCGATGTCAAGAGCGATGTCTGTATCATCCCGCCTAACTCGTTTGCGCTGGCGCGAACCGTTGAGTATTTCCGCATTCCGCGCAACGTGCTGACGGTCTGCCTGGGTAAATCCACCTACGCGCGATGCGGCATCATTGTCAATGTCACACCCCTTGAGCCCGAGTGGGAAGGGCATGTCACGCTTGAATTTTCCAATACGACCACCCTGCCAGCCAAAATTTATGCCAACGAGGGTGTCGCGCAAATGCTGTTTTTTGAATCGGATGAAGTGTGCAGTACCAGTTACAAGGATCGTGGAGGGAAATACCAGGGTCAAACCGGCGTCACATTGCCCAAGACCTGATGTGCTGACAAGGCCTGATGTATGCAAAAGCATCCTGACAGGCCAATTTGTTTATCATGGGACTAAGCTGATTTTCAGGAACCCTGCAGTCCGGTAATTGTTTTACCATCCAGTTCGCCTTCCTGCATGACGATAAAAAACGTATTACCTCGTTCTTTCTGGCGAATTTTGATCAGCACGTAATTCCAGTCAGTGGCCAGCCAGAAGATGGATTCGCGCGTTGAATCGGGTTTCCTGATCCTGCGTAACTTGACGGTGTTTAACAGGCCTACGGGTGTTTCCATTTGTTCTTCGCCAAGGATTTCAAAACTATAGGTTTTAACCCGGTTTTTTTCGGCGACCTGGTAACTCAGGGTTTTGGCTTGCCTGCGAAGATCGGCACGCAGGGCGAGCTGGTAGGTTAACGGGTCATACACCTGTTGGTCGATTTTGTAGGGCGGGTATTTGGTGTCTGAAAGGTTGGTTGCCATTAGCTGCTGCCAGTCAAAATCGAGCCAGAGCCGTTTGTCTTTTAAAGAATGCTGGTCAAGGCGATAGCGGGTTTGCCTGGGCAGCCCCTCGACCCAACTGAATTGACTGCTTTCCTCTACGGTAACAAGTGTCGACTTGACACTGTTGGTCAGTGACCAGGTTTCGTCTGTATCCTTTTTTAATTCACGAACGGCGCTGCCGGAGATAGGAAGAAGAAAATTGTATTCGGCTTTATAGGTCAGCCGGTAGGGTTTTTCGGTGCAGTCCTGTGCAACAATTTTCTGGCCTGGCAGCAAGACAAACACCAGGGTTAGCGATATAAAACGTGCAAATAATTTCATGCTGATGATGACAGGCCCTTTATTGTTGGTTATGAGTTGCTGCTGTAATTGATTTGATGTCCATGGGGAGGCAAAGGTTCATTATTCATGTAAGTCAACCCGTCTTTCAGGTAAAAAATGCCCTGTGCGAGCATCCTCGTTGCCATCGGATAGATTTGATGCTCGATGATTAATACCCGGCGGGCAAGATCTTCGGCTGTTTCGCCCTCCCTGGTATCATTAC
>CAMYIF010000066.1 GCA_947258415.1 uncultured Pseudomonadales bacterium | reverse complement strand
GGCACTGGTTCCAAAGTAATGCGTTTTATCAGCAATACTTACTATATTGCTCCTTCTGCATCTTTGGGCGGTATTCCGGCGTTATGGCGCGAACCGGTCGGTGGGACAGATGAAGAATTGGTCCAGGGGGTGGAAAACATCCAGCTCAGTTATGGCGCCGACTCTAATAATGATGGTATTGCTGATCGTTATGGCCGTGCTAACCAGGTTCTCACTTATGCGGAAACGGCCGAGCCACCGGATGACACACCTACAGGGCCAAATGGCACGGTCGATTGGAATGATATCGTTAGTGTCCGCGTTTCTTTGCTGATGCGTTCTATGAATCCGGTGCTGGATACAGCGACCGCAAACCCTGCATTTGATGGTGTCGCCATACCCACCGACCGATTTTTAAGGCAACGTGTGGTTTCCACTATACAGTTACGTAATCGTGGTTTGTTATAAATGGGCCCTGATAGGACGATTAAAATGAACAAGACCGGTTTTTCATACAAGCATCAACGTGGCGCAGTATTGGCGGTAAGCCTGATATTGTTACTCGTACTCACCGTTCTCGGTGTAGCGACGATGGATACATCAGGGCTGGAGTTGAAAATGGCGTCTAATAATCGCGACCGGCAGATGGCATTCCAGGCAGCGGAAGCCGCACTGGTCTCTGCCGAGCTTGACATTGATGCTGCGGTCTTTAATCCAAACGATTACCAGGCCGGCTGCTCAGGCGCCAACTGTTTTACTGCGACTTGCAACAATGGTCTGTGTTTTAACGGCACCTATACGGCAGGTAATACACAGTTCCAATGTGCCCTTGGCGCGCCTGCAGATGATTTGTGGCTGGATACCGTGCTCAATGTCTGGAACGACCCGACCAAACACTTGCTCCCCAATCCGGTAGTAACCGGGGTCACCAATCAACCCCGATATATTATTGAATTTATCTGTTATACCGAGAAAGGTGATGGAACGGTTTTCGACGGGACTAACCCCAATGGTGGTGCCCCCCTGTTTCGCATAACGGCGCTGGGCTTCGGAGAAGCCGGTCGTGGTCGGGTTATGCTGCAATCAACTTACAGGAAAATAATATAAGCGCTGTTTTGCTAGTCGCTTAAAAGGTGGTGAAGGTTATGAAAAATATTGTGGCTCAACAAAAAACATATCTTGCTAAACAGTGTATTCAATCACTGATCGTCATGTCGGGTCTTTTTTTGGCATCGACTGGCCATGCCATGCTCAATGTCAATAACACGATCGCCGTTGCTAATGATTACGCAGCTGTGCCCCCGATCCTGAAAAGTAATCTGGATCCCTTTGTAATGATTAGCTTATCTGTTGAGTTAACCCAGCAAGCCGAGGCTTATACCGGAGCAGCGAGCAGTTACTGTAATGGCCGATCAGGCGGCTGGGATGTATGTTTTATACCAACCAAAGAATACCTGGGTTATTACGATCCGAATAAGTGCTATGTCTACGACACGTCTGGCGCTAATACCATAAGAACTCAAACTGCACTGGGACCCAACACCTCAGCCAATCCGCATTTTTTCAAACCCAGCAGTCCAGTTCTTGCTGGGGGTAATCATTTTTGCAGTGGCAAATGGAGTGGTAATTTTCTGAACTGGGCAACCATGACGGCGCTGGATGAATTTCGTGGTGCCATGGTCGGTGGCGCGCGCCTGGTCGATGACCTGAATAAAACCTTATTGATCAGGACCCATCG
The DNA here is from genome assembly GCA_947258415.1 of uncultured Pseudomonadales bacterium. Lineage (GTDB taxonomy): Bacteria > Pseudomonadota > Gammaproteobacteria > Pseudomonadales > IMCC2047 > CAMYIF01. Next base: position 9,119 of record CAMYIF010000066.1, on the reverse strand, counting down.
CTATGGCGACTGGAATTTTGTAAACAAGCGAATCAGTGTCGCACCCAGTGCTGCCGACAACACTGCAGGGGCAGTCTCGGTTAACCCGTCCTCGGTTACACCTTATAGCGGTGCCTGGATGACAATTGATAACCACGACGGTGATAACGGACCACGTTTCAAGATCGATACTGACACCATCGCTATCACTGAATTCAACAGTATTGTGCAGGTTTGCGATCCCAATCCAGCCGTTGGTGGTATTGAGAAAAACTGCACCAAGTATGTTGACCCGAATAACCCGGCCAACGTTTATTACAAACCCGAAGGTGTCATGCAGAAAAACGCCTTGAACATGAAGTTTGCACTGACCAGTTATACCGGTCGGGATGACAATACCATTAGCGGTGGTATTTTGCGTGCCAATGCCAAGTACCTGGGTCACATGCGCCCTGCCGCAACCGGAGGTCTCCAGGTTAATCCCAATGCTGAAATAAACGAGTTTGGCCAGTTCAATTTTGACCCGGACGCACTTGCCGGGACTCAATCCGGCGTGATCAATAGCGGAATCATTAATTACATCAATATGTTCGGCCTCGGCTCGACCCGGTACAAGAGTTTCGACCCGGTTGCAGAGCTATTTTACGAAGGCCTGCGCTATTTAAAAAACCTCGGGCCTACCCCGGAATACAGCTCGATGATTCAGAATGATGCCCAAAAGGACAACTTTCCCGTGATTACCAATTGGGATGATCCTATCCTTGGGCAGTGCCAGGCGAACAATATGCTCGCTATTGGCGACCAGTTTGCCTGGGACGACAATGATCTCCCTGGAACGACAGTGGGTACGGCGCCATCCAATCCGGATACTGATATCAACGTCGATACCTTGACCGACAGCGTCGGAACCAATCAGGGGTATTTTTCTGGCACTTTAGGCAGTCAGACGCGCGGACGGAATAATAACGGCTGGTATGTCGCCGGTTTGGCCTGGTACGCCAATACCCAGGATATTCGTACCAATAGTCAGGGTAGAACGGATATTCCTGGTGTTCAGACGGTAAAAACCTACTTTGTTGACACCCAGGAGTTTAGTACAAGTGCGCCGCAGCGGGAGGCTAATCCGCTCTGGCTGGCGGCGAAATACGGCGGTTTTGTTGATAATGATGGAGACGGTGTACCTCACGCCAATGGCAATGAAGTACAAGGTCAGGCCGAATGGGATGCTGATAACGATAATATCCCCGATACTTACGTTTTGGCCAGTGAGCCGGCGAACCTGATAACCGGATTGAACACGATTTTTACCAATATCAACGACCGAATCAGTTCGGGCGCGGCGGCAGCGGTGGTTGCCAACAGCTCGTCAGGAACCGGTGCGATCTATGAGGCGGTTTACGAACCCAAGTTCGTTAATGGCCCAAATCAAATCAGCTGGGCTGGCCAGTTGCAGGCGTTGTTTATAGATGACCAAAGCCGGATCAGGGAAGACCTTGACGGAGATGATACCTTAACAACGGCCGATCCAGTAATTCAGACAACGTTTAACGCGGCGTTAAATGAAACCACATTTCAACGCTTTGATCCGGTTACCGGGACACCCACTAGTGGTCAGTTACCGCTCAGCAATATAAAAACGATCTGGAATGCGCGTGATGAGCTGGCCACCCTGTTAAACGCTAACATACCCAACCAGCGACTATATACGACTACGGGGGGGCGTTATATCCGAACCTGGATAGACTCCGACGCTGATGGCGTTGTTGATGCCGGTGAAGAGATTGACTTCACCGCTACGAACTTCCCTACACCCGGTACGCCTACGTCGGTAACGAACGGTCGATATCTGGGTGTTGAGAGTACCTCCGGTGCCAACGCCGCGGAAAATATTGTCAATTTCACGCGTGGCCAGGATGGTATTACCGGCTTTCGTTCGCGTACCATCGACTTTGACGGAACCGGAGCCAAGGTTTGGCGCTTGAGCGATATGATTCATTCTGCACCTACCGTTGTCGGCAGGCCTGATCAGCTTTATGATTTACTATATAACGATCTAACTTATGCCCAATTTAAAAATCAATACGCCAATCGACGACAAGTGGTTTTTGTCGGCACCAATGGCGGTATGTTGCAAGCCTTTAATGGCGGCTTTTACAATGCCAACACTTCAAGCTTTGATTTGACCTACGACTTCCTTAATGATTCTAACCCTTCAAATGACCCTGTCAGCCATCCCCTGGGTGCTGAATTATGGGCTTATGTGCCGATGAACCTGTTGCCGCACTTGGGCTGGCTAACGCAGACTGACTATCCTCACGTGTACTATGTTGACGGTGAACCGCAAAGCTTCGATGTCAATATATTTACCCCGGATGCAACCCACCCCAATGGTTGGGGTACTATATTGGTGGTCGGTATGCGTTTTGGTGGCGGCGAAATTTCGGTTGACCTGAATAGCGACAGTGACGGGAATCCGGCGGATAATACTACGTTTCGCTCAGCCTATATTATCTTTGATATTACCGATCCCGAGCAGCCACCCAAGTTGCTCGCTGAACTGACTGATGATGAGCTTGGATTTACTACCGGCAAACCAGCCCTGGTTAAAAAACGAGTCCCTGATGGGGCGGGTTCTTTCGTAACACCTGCGGATAATGAATGGTACCTGGTATTCGGCTCGGGTGCTGCGGGAACAACGCCCGCTACAAAAGTACAGGCGTTACAGGAAGGCATCAGTGACCAGAATGCCAGGCTGTATGCTTATAACCTGAAAACGTTGGCCCTGGCTTCGCTCAGCGCTGGGGATACCGACCTGGATATTTCGTCTGATCCCAACAGTTTTGTAGGAGGGTTAACAGCTGCCGACTGGAACGAAGATTTTGTTGATGAAGTGATTTATTTTGGTACCCAGGGTGGTTCGGTCAGCGCGCCAACAGGTAACCTGAAGCGCCTGGTTTTACCAGCCAGCTTTACATTTGACCCGTCACTGGTCACCAATGACCTGGTCTCCGGTGCAAATCAACCCTTCCCTTCGGCACCAATTTTGGCCCGTGACCAGAATGGCAATCGCTGGATTTATGCCGGGACCGGGCGACTTTGGGTCAATGGTGATAACCTTTCCATGGCACAACAGTCGTTTTACGGTGCCATTGAGCCTGATCCTGTTAACTTTTCAACAACTTTAGCCAAAGCTTCCATGGTTGATACGACGGATGTAAATGTTAATGTTAATGGTACGATTGAACTGATTAGTTCCCCGGGTACTGCATTTGAATTTCCCAGTGGAACGCCTATTCCGACTTTTAATCAGCTTATTAATACCGTAGCATCGGCCGGTGGCTGGTATTTCGACCTGCAAACGACCACTGCGCGCAATGTTTCACCGGCAATTCGCGTCAGTTCGAGTATTGTTTTTTCCGAGTACATTCCTTCTGGCGATGTTTGTGAGCCTGAAGGTAGCGGCTTTTTGAATGTGGTCGACCTGCAAACGGGAACGCCGGCGCCATTCGCTGCCATTGGCGCGACCGGCGGCTTTGCCAACAAGCACGTGCCTTTGGGTAAGGGTGTTCCGGCCACACCGGTATTGCATGTCAGTACTGGTGGTCCCGGTGGAGGTATTAAATACAATGTACTTATAGGTCGCAGTAACTTGAATAAAACGATCACCAATATCTTACCCAAACCCAAACCTTCAGGCAGAAGGTCCTGGCGTGAAATCGGGTTATAAGACACTTAGGTAAATTATTATGATGGCAATTAAAAAATCGGCCGGGTTCACCCTGATTGAATTAATGATAACCGTGGCAATAGTGGCTATTCTTGCCGCCGTTGCCTACCCGGCATTCACATCGCAAATGCAAAAATCACGCAGGGCGGATGCCCAGTCCGCGCTGATGCAGGCAGCGGCACTGGAGGAAAAGTGGTTTTTTGTAAATAGCCAGTATACAAGTACGATAGCAAACATTGGAGGTGCCACCTCGCCAGAGGGCTATTACACTATTGCAGTGTCGGATAACAATGGTGTAGGTAACTGCACAACGGCAGCATTAAACTGCTTCCTGTTGACCGCTACACCAGTGGGTGCGCAAGCGGCTGATGCGGCCTGCACTACTCTTACATTGACCCACACGGGAGCAAAAGGGCATACCGGAACAGGTTCTCTACAAGATTGCTGGTAGGAAAACGACCTCGTTTTTTTAGCTTCAACCTGAAGGGCCGGTTAAATTGTTTTAAGATAGAGTCGACCGGCCCTGTTTAATATAATTTTCTTTTGGTGTGTGCCTGCCGTAATCAAAACATTGCCGAATTCCCTGGCAAAACCGACATGGTTGAACCGTATATAAGGTCGGCCACCTGATCCACTCCAGTTCAGGCTTACACCGCTATTGCTGATCTGTATTCGGCTGAACACCTGTTCGGAGGTGTCAATTTGCTTATTGTCATTTTCATCAAAAAAAATAGTGAGATCTCCTTTTGCCCATGTGGGTTGGCACCTGTTACCAATGGCCATGCAAGTGGTTATATCCGAATTATGCGTGACGGCTAATTGCCGACTCGAATAGAGTACCCTTGCTATCTTCTGCGTGCTGGTATCAAGCGCCGATCGTTGCACGGTATCCCTGTAAGAGGGGATGCCGAGCGTAACCAGTAATATAAGAATTGTTAATGTGGTGAGTAATTCAAGCAGAGAAAATCCTTTTTCCCGTTTAGCCATAAAGCGCCTCCTTGTGCTTGTTTAGCTGCATTTAAGCCTAACATTGCTACATAATGATTTGCAAAAGCTTGTATAATTACCGATTCAAATTTTTACAGCGCCAATTAGGCTTGGTAAACAAGGTCTCCAATGAACATCAAGAATTACATGGTTGATATCGGTCAGCGGGCAAGGCGCGCGTCACGTGAAATAGTCAAAGCAGATACTGGCAAAAAAAATGCTGCCTTGCAGGCCATTGCCGATCAAATCGAGACTAACCGTGAGCAATTAATTTCAGCTAACCGGCAAGACCTTTCACGAGCCAAAAAAAATAATCTGGACTCGGCCATGCTGGATCGTCTGGAAATCAAATCATCCACCATCGACGGCATGATCGAGGGCTTGCACCAGGTTGCCTTATTGGCTGATCCCGTAGGCGAAATTTCAGAACTCAATTACCGGCCTTCCGGCATCCAGGTAGGACGAATGCGTGTTCCACTGGGCGTTATTGGTATCATTTATGAATCCCGGCCTAATGTGACGGTCGAGGCGGCCAGCTTGTGCCTGAAATCGGGAAACGCCACTATTCTGCGTGGTGGTTCTGAAGCCATAGATTCCAACCAGGCAATTGCCACCTGTATTAAAAAAGGGCTCCAGGCCGCGGGTTTACCAACCGACGCCGTTCAGGTTGTGGAGACCACGGACCGTGAGGCAGTGGGCGAATTAATTACCATGCCCGAGTATGTCGATGTGATCGTGCCCCGTGGCGGCAAAGGCTTGATCGAGCGCATTAGCCGTGATGCAAAAGTAACAGTGATTAAACACCTCGATGGTATTTGTCACGTGTATATTGATGACCTGGCCGATCATGACAAAGCGGTAAATATTGCGATTAATTCTAAAACCCAGCGCTACGGTACCTGTAACACCATGGAAACCCTGCTGGTACATAAGAACCTCGCAGCAAAGCTGTTACCAGTATTGGCAGAGAGTTTCCAGAGCGCGGGCGTCGAATTGCGCGGATGCGACCAGTCAAGGGCAGTTATCAGTGGTATTAATATCGCTACAGAAGAGGATTGGTCGACCGAGTACCTGGCGCCCATTCTGGCCATTAAAGTGGTCAATGACATGGATGAGGCAATCACACATATCAATCGTTACAGCTCACAACATACCGACTCAATTGTTACCGAAAGCTACACCAGGGGTCGACGATTTTTAGCCGAAGTTGATTCAAGTTCGGTGATGATTAATGCTTCTACACGATTTGCCGATGGGTTTGAGTATGGCCTGGGCGCTGAAATCGGAATTTCCACCGATAAAATCCATGCCCGAGGTCCGGTAGGGCTGGAAGGGTTGACTTCGCAGAAATTTATTGTTCTGGGTGACGGTCATATTCGTCGTTAAATTCCCGCCCAAATATAGTCATTACAGCACGTTAGCGGAGAGCTTGGGTCGATAGAAAATGACAGAAACGTTAACCTCACTGGCCATCTTGGGTGGTACATTTGATCCTGTTCATTTCGGTCATTTGCGCACTGCCCTGGAGTTAAAACAACGATTGTCGCTGGATGAAATGCGGCTAATGCCAAGTTATCTTCCACCGCATAGAATACCGCCGCGCTTCAAGGCAATCGACAGAATGCGTATGCTGAAACTGGCCATCGCCAGCGAACCGGAGTTATCGGTTGACGACCGTGAGCTGCAGCGTGAAGGCGTTTCTTACATGTCGGATACGCTTGCCCAACTGCGCGAAGAAGTCGGCGATGAAATCTCCATTTCGCTGGTGCTGGGTATGGATTCATTTCTGAGCCTGCCGCAATGGCATGAATGGGAGCTGATTCCCCAATTAGCCCACCTGATTGTTGTCGCAAGGCCCGGTGTGCCATTCGGGGTGAATGGCATAATGGAACGTTTTCTTCATGCACATGAAACCCGGGACAGGGGCGAAATCAAGCATACGGCATTTGGCCGCGTGTTATCGCAAACAATGACCCCCCTGGATATTTCGGCGACACGAATCCGCAACCTGATTTCGTCCGGCTATTCGCCAAGGTATTTACTTCCGGATTCAGTATGGGATTATATACAACATCACGGATTGTAATTAACAATGTATTTCCCTTTCCCCGGGTTCACTAACGAGGTGCTATGCAAACCGAGCAAATGAAAAAGCTTGTTATTCAGGCTATGGAAGATCTGAAGGCTGTTGATATTCGATCTTTGGATATTAGTGAGTTGTCGACTGTTGCAGACTATATGGTCATCGCTTCAGGTACATCGAGACGCCATGTCAACGCGATTGCAGATAATGTTGTCATGAAAATCAAGGAAAACGGCATGTTACCCCTGGGCATCGAAGGTGAGCAAGAGTCTGACTGGGTCCTGGTAGACCTGGGCGATATTATAGTTAATGTCATGATGCCGGACACCCGCGTATTTTATGACCTTGAGAAACTATGGCAGCCTATACCTGAACAGGACAAGTCCGTTCTGCCACCTGAATAATTTATTCTTGAGCGCCTTTCTAACGCATGCGAATTAAACTGATCGCCGTTGGCACTAAAATGCCAAAATGGGTTACAACAGGATATCAGGAGTACAAGAAGCGTCTTACCGCCGAATTAAAACTCGATCTGATTGAAATTACACCGGGACCGCGCACTAAAGGTGCCGCGGTTAGCCGGGCCATCGAAAAAGAATCAAAGCAGATGCTCGCAGCGGTCGACAGGAATGATTTTGTCATTGCCCTGGATGTCACCGGGGAAAGCTGGGACACCGGGATGCTTGCCAGGAATATGGAGGACTGGCGGATGCTCGGTAGCAATGTATGCCTGCTGGTAGGTGGCCCTGACGGCCTGTCGTCCGGTTGTCTGGAAAGGGCTCAGCAGATCTGGTCGCTTTCTGCGCTCACTTATCCTCATCCGCTGGTTCGTATTATCCTGGCTGAACAACTGTATCGAGCCTGGACGTTACTGAATAATCACCCCTATCATCGATAATGATTAATATGAATTTTTTCAATCATCATTTATCTACAATAAACCGGTTAAATATTGTGCTGACAACGGATAGCCATGGATAATATTGATTTTAAAGACCTGTTTAATGAAACGCGGCTATTTTCCAATCGTGCGTTATTGTTCTGGTTCATCCTGTTATTGTTGACGACCGGGTTACTTGTGCGCATGTTTTACCTTCAAGTCATTCAGCATGAACGTTTCACCGCAATATCCGACAGTAACAGAATCCTGCTCCAACCCATACCGCCTAACCGTGGCCTTATTTATGACACCAACGGAATATTGCTCGCTGAAAATACAGCCAGTCACAGCCTTAACCTGACGCCAGAACGTATTGATGATTTTGAACAAACCATTAATTCCTTGAAAGAAATTATTAATATCGGCGAAAATGATATCGAACGATACAAAAAACAACTCAAGCAGTCACGCCGTCCCTACGAGTCAATTCCCGTCCGCCTGAACCTGAATGAAAAAGAAATCGCCATGTTTGCGGTCAATTCTTACCGATTACCGGGTGTATCTGTTGAAGCCCACTTGGTAAGACATTATCCGTTAGCCGGGTTAACGGCACATGTGCTTGGCTATGTCAGCCGTATCAACGAAAAAGAACTGAAGAAAATAAACCCGGCAAAATATCGGGGCACACAAAATATAGGCAAACTGGGTATTGAAAAATATTACGAAGACAGTTTGCTCGGCCATGTTGGTTACCAGAAAGTTGAAATTAACGCCCGCGGGCGTGTGCTCAGAATTCTGGAGAGTAATGCTCCAAAGCCCGGTAAAGACATTACACTTTATCTCGATAGCCAATTACAGAAAGTGGCAGAGCAAGCCCTGGGAGACCATCGGGGGGCAATCGTGGCCATTGACCCGGAATCTGGTGGTATCCTGGCCATGGTCAGCACGCCCACTTTTGATACCAATCTGTTTGTTACCGGCATCGACAGCCAGACGTACGGTGAATTACGCGACTCACCGGACTTGCCGCTGTTCAATCGCGCCTTGAGGGGGCAGTATCCTCCGGGATCGACCATGAAACCCTTCGTTGCTTTATCGGCCTTGAATGCGGGAAAAACAAACTGGCAGCATACAATTGTGGATCCTGGCTGGTACCAGTTGACCCGGAATGGCCGTTTCTATCGTGACTGGAAAAAGTACGGTCACGGGAAAGTTGACCTGGAGACGGCTATCGCGCAATCGTGTGATACCTTCTTTTACGAGATGGCGCACCACATGGATATCGATGAGTTGCATGACTTTCTGATTCAATTTGGTTTCGGTCTTTCCACGGCGATGGATATTTCCGAATCACTCAACGGCATCCTGCCTTCACGGGCCTGGAAGAAAAAGTCTCTGGGTGAATCCTGGTATACAGGCGACTCGTTAAATGTTGGCATTGGTCAGGGTTACATGCTGGCGAC
>CAMYIF010000065.1 GCA_947258415.1 uncultured Pseudomonadales bacterium | reverse complement strand
AGTCTAAAAAATCAAAAAATTGGTGCTTCGGGTAAATTTAAATTCGAGTCGCTATTTATTTCGGTTTACAATGGCGCCACTTTAAGGGATGTACGAGGATTGCATATTTGGCGATGGTACATACAGGAAATTCAATAAATTACGTGACGGTAAAATGTTAGGAAAATTAAGCAGAAAATTATTTGGCAGCAAGAACGACCGTGAACTCAAGCGCATGGGCAAACTGGTAACGCAAATTAATGCCCTCGAGGAAACAATGCAGGCGCTTTCGGATGAGGAGTTGCGCGCAAGGACTGCCGAATTCAGGTCTCGTCACCAGGAAGGGGAAACCCTTGACCAGTTATTACCTGAAGCCTTTGCTGTTGTTCGCGAAGCCAGCGTGCGAGCACTTGGTATGCGACATTTTGATGTCCAGATGATTGGTGGTATTACGCTTCATGAAGGGCGCATTGCCGAGATGCGAACGGGTGAAGGTAAAACCCTGGTATCTACCTTGCCCGCCTACCTGAACGCGATCCCGGACAAAGGTGTGCATATTGTTACGGTCAACGATTACCTGGCTAATCGTGACGCCGCCTGGATGGGCCCAATCCATGAATTTCTGGGATTGACAGTTGGTGTCGTCCACTCCCAGCAGGAATACGAGAAAAAGCAGGCTGCCTACAAGGCTGACATCACCTACGGGACCAACAACGAATTTGGATTCGATTACCTGCGTGACAATATGGCATTCAGCCTCGAACAAAAAGTACAAAGACCGTTGTACTACGCGGTTGTCGACGAGGTTGATTCAATCCTGATCGACGAGGCCCGGACGCCGTTAATCATTTCCGGCGCGGTCGAGGACAGCTCAAAACTGTACAAGGAAATCAATAAAATCATCCCCAACCTCAAGCGTGGATACGAGCCGGAAGAAGCTGAGGATCCAATTGAAGGGCATTTTATTGTCAACGAAAAGACCCGCTCGGTCGATTTGACCGAAGAGGGACACCAGTACGTGGAAGAATTATTGCTCGAAATCGGGTTATTGCCAGAGGGAGAAAGCCTATACGCTGCACAAAACCTCGGGCTGCTGCACCATGTGCATGCCGGGTTAAAGGCGCATGCGATATTCCAGAAAGACGTGGACTATATCGTCAGCAACGGACAGATAGTCATCGTTGATGAGCATACCGGCCGGACCATGCCGGGTCGGCGCTGGTCGGAAGGCACGCACCAGGCAATCGAGGCCAAGGAGGGCGTGCCGATCCAGAATGAAAGCCAGACGCTGGCTTCGACAACGTTCCAGAACTATTTCCGCCTTTATGAAAAGCTTTCGGGTATGACCGGAACCGCCGATACCGAAGCCTACGAGTTTCATGAAATCTACGGGCTGGATGTGGTGGTAATCCCGACCAACAAACCGATGATCCGTGAAGATCATAATGACCTGGTGTATTTAACGGCGGAAGAAAAGTTTGACGCCATCATCAGGGAAATAAAAGAAGTGATTGGCCAGGGCCGGCCCGTGCTGGTTGGTACCGCGTCTATCGAATCCTCCGAACACGTTTCTGCGCTGCTCAAGAAGGCCAAAATCAAACACAACGTGCTCAACGCCAAGCAACACGAAAAAGAGGCTGATATTATCACCCAGGCCGGTCGACCGGGAACGGTAACCATTGCCACCAATATGGCCGGTCGGGGTACGGATATCGTGCTTGGCGGAAAATGGGAAGCAGAGCTTGCCAGGCTCAAGGAGCCCACCCAGGCCCAGGTAGATACGATCAAGGCCGACTTTAAAAAGCGTCACGAACAGGTCATCGAAGCCGGTGGGTTGCACATTATCGCTACCGAGCGTCATGAATCGCGCCGTATCGATAACCAGTTGAGAGGCCGTGCCGGTCGCCAGGGAGACCCTGGTTCTTCGCGATTCTTTTTGTCCATGGAAGATAACCTGATGCGTATTTTCGCCTCGGACCGGGTCAAAAGAATGATGCAGGCGCTGGGTATGGAAAAAGGCGAAGCCATTGAGCATCGAATGGTGAGCAATGCTATTGAAAAAGCGCAGCGTAAAGTCGAAGGTCATAACTTTGATATACGCAAGCAGTTGCTAGAATACGACAACGTCGCCAACGATCAACGGCAAGTTATCTACCAGCAGCGCGATGAACTGATGGGCAGTGATGATATTTCCGATATTATCCAGTCTATCCGGGAAACGGTGGTTAACGAAATTATTGACCAGTTCATTCCACCCCAAAGCCTTGAAGAGCAGTGGGATATTCCTGGGCTGGAAAAACAGATAAAAGCTGAATTCAACCAGGAATACCCGATACAGCAATGGCTCGACGAAGACGACAGCCTGAATGAGGATTCATTACGCGCAAAAATCCTTGCTGACCTTGAAAGCAGATACGAAGAAAAAGTCGATCTGGTAGGGCATGAACTGATTCGTACCTTCGAAAAACAGATCATGCTGCAGACTCTTGATACCCTGTGGAAAGAACATCTGGCGACCATGGATCATTTACGCCAGGGAATTCATTTGCGTGGCTACGCGGCGAAAAACCCGAAACAGGAATACAAACGTGAAGCATTTAACCTGTTCCAGGAATTACTCGATAATATCAAGCGCGAAGTAATACGTATTATCAGTCATGTACAAATCCAGGAAGAATCCGAAGTAGAAGCGCTCGAACGCAAACGCCGTGAAACCAGCGAACGCGAAATGGACTATCAGCACGAAGAGACATCTGTACTCGCGGACCAACCGGAGCAGAAGGCTCCTGCCAGTCCACCCGAGCAGACACCCTACGTGCGTAAAGGCGAAAAAATCGGTCGCAATGACCCCTGCCCTTGCGGCTCGGGGAAAAAATACAAGCGCTGCCATGGCAGTTTGACCAAGTCAGCATAACCCGGTTACCGGAAAAATTAATGGCCGTCGGACCCGATTATTTTCCTGTTATGCACTCGGTCGAGGGTGTGCGGCTGGGAGCTACAAGTGCAGGGATAAGGAAGCCCGGTCGCAAGGATCTGGTTATCATTGAAATACAGCCCGGCTCACTGGCAGGTGCTGTGTTTACCCGTAATTCTTTTTGCGCGGCGCCGGTCACCATTGCCCGGCAGCACCTGGCGGCCGGGGCGCCTCGCTATTTGTTGATCAACACGGGTAATGCCAATGCTGGCACCGGTCCACAGGGATTGAAGGATGCCGTCACCTGCTGTCAGCGATTGGCGGAGTTATCAGGCACGCATAGTTACCAGATATTACCTTTTTCCACGGGCGTTATTGGCGAACCCTTGCCCGTCGATACGCTTTGCCAGGGATTGCCCGATGCACTGGATCAGTTGAACGATAGCGCCTGGGCCGAGGCCGCCAATGGAATTCTTACCACCGATACCCGGCCAAAAGGTGCCAGCACCATGTTCGAGCACCAGGGGAAAAAGGTTCACATTAGCGGTATAGCCAAGGGCGCCGGGATGGTCCGGCCGGATATGGCGACCATGCTCGCCTTCGTGGCTACCGATGCGGCCATAGAGCAAATATTACTGGATGAAATGATCCAGGAGGCTGTCGATGCTTCGTTTAACCGCATTACCATTGATGGTGATACCTCGACCAATGATGCCTGCCTGTTAATAGCCACCGGCCGTTCCGGTTGCCTGGTTTCCCCTGAAAATAAAACCCTGCATCGACGTTTTAAAAAAGCCTTAGCGGATATTTGCCTTGAACTGGCACAGGCTATCGTCAGGGATGGCGAGGGCGCAACCAAGTTTGTCACGGTAAAGGTGAAAGGTGGACATACTGGTGAAGAGTGTTTGCTGGTCGCCTATGCCATTGCGCATTCACCCCTTGTGAAAACGGCGTTATTTGCGAGCGACCCGAACTGGGGCCGGATCCTGGCAGCCGTGGGTCGTGCCGGAATCAATAACCTGGACGTTGACCGGGTTTCGATTTACCTGGACGACGTCTGTATCGTCGCCAATGGTGGCCTGGCGGCTAATTATACCGAGGAGCAGGGTCAGAAGGTCATGTCTGCGGAAGAAATCCTGATCCGGGTAGAGTTGGGACGAGGCCATGCATCGGATACTGTGTGGACCACGGACCTCTCTCATGATTATGTGTCAATCAATTCTGACTACCGCAGCTGAGCAGAAATAATTCAAGCTCGATGAATACCGCCGTTTATGAATAAGCAAACATTAAAACCCGTTCACGTGGTTGCCGCGGTCATCATCAATGTTAAAGGCGATATACTGATTGCCAAACGCCCGCCGGATAGCCACCAGGGTGGACTCTGGGAATTCCCGGGCGGCAAGCTTGAAGCAAATGAATCGCCGCGAGCCGGGCTCGAGCGCGATTCCCGGACAAGTCTGTGCTACTCGAGGTTTGGCGCGTTTTCTCCTTTTTGGGTGAGGGCCGGGGTCGGGTACTGCAGGATATCCGCTGGGTCGCGATGCCGGATTTGAATCGCTTAGATTTCCCCGCGGCCAATGCGGCAATCCTGAATAAACTGCTCGATTCCAGCCTCGTCTAGTCCGGCACGAAACGCATCGACAAGTCGACGGCCTTGCAGTCCTTGGTCAATGCCCCGATAGAAATAAAATCGACGCCGGTGTCGGCAATGGACAGTATATTCTGCTCGCTGATACCGCCGGAAGCTTCCAGTTTTGCCCGCCCGCCTGTCAGGTCAACGGCATTGCGCATGGCTCCAAGGCTGAAATTATCGAGCATGATAATATCTGCCTTTGCCCCCAGTGCCTGTTCTAGCTCTGCCAGGGATTCAACTTCGACTTCTATAGTTTTGCCCGGGCTTATTTGTTTTGCCTTGCTGACTGCCAGGGCAATGGACCCGCAGGCCGCTATATGATTTTCCTTGATCAGGAAAGCATCGTACAGGCCGATACGATGGTTAAAGCAGCCGCCGCAAGTGACCGCATATTTTTGCGCAACACGCAGGCCGGGGATGGTTTTTCGCGTATCGAGCAATTTAACCTTTGATCCCTTGACCAGGTCGGCATAACGACGACAAATAGTCGCGGTGCCGGACAGGGTTTGCAAAAAGTTTAACGCGCAGCGCTCACCGGTGAGTAACGCCCTGGCCGGACCGGATAATTCGAGAATTGTTTGATCTGGTGCTACGCTGCCGCCGTCTTTAACAAGCCACTTTATATCGACTCCGGGGCTGAGCTGTGCGAAGACGCTATTCACCCAGTCAACGCCACATATCACCGCGCGATCACGACTGATGACCCTGGCCCTGGCCATTGTCTGTTCGGGAATAAGCTGCACTGTTACATCCCCGGTGCCAATGTCTTCGGCCAGTGCCGTTGCCACAATGGTATGTATATGTTTTTCCAAAAGCACCTTAGTATTCATATTCCGTCCACCCTGCTGGCCAACCTGTTTATTTTCCTCGAAAAAACCATTTTCCTGGCATTTATCGCCTCTTTAGAGAGCTATTGATAGTATTTAAGCGTCAGGGTGTTATCACGCTGGGTGAACTCAATATGCTTGAGCGCACTCATCCCCAGCAGGATAAAATCATCCATTTGGGGGTTTATACTGGCGGCGACATCATAGAGGATAATGTCGCCAATTTGTAACCTGGCGATACGGGTTGAATATACAGTGGTAGGGCCATTGGCGGTCATAGCCGTGCCCGGCCTGCCACGGGTTAAACCGTATTTTTTCGCCAGCCTGTCCGACACGACCACGTCGGTGGCGCCGGTATCGAGCAGGAATACGGCTTCCCTGTCATTTATCTTTCCACTGGTGACGTAATGCCCCTGCCGGTTGCGAATTAATGTTACTTCCCGGGTACCACTCGATGAAACACTGGACTCCGGTGATCGGTTTGGATTGATCCGGCTTTCCTCTCGCTCAGCAAAAAACATCGTCAGCATTGCAATGCCAACTAACCAGGTCATTACCCACATACCTCTACCGAGACTTTTTCCGGGTTTATTTTCGTTTTTTTCCATAGCCGAGAGTGTCTAAAACGTGTAAACAGATTTTTTAATAAACAGGCAATTTTATTATGCTGGACTATACTTGTTTGTTACATGTATGCCCAGCCAGTATGAGCATGTAAGAAAAAACCAGTTTTCCCCGGAGGTTGTCGCATGGGCAATAATCTGAAATCCACGCCGCCTATGAACGTCACGCCCATCGATTTTTTGCCCAAACAATTACAAGCTGTACGCGAAGTAGCCAAACTGCAACTATCAGGCCTCATGGGCAAAATGTTCGATAATGCCGACGACGCATTATTCGAACTGGCGGACAAGGCCGGAAGTAACCTTGATCAAACCATGTATTTTGACTCCATGCGCGAGGTTCGTATTCAGCGCAAGCGCATGGAAACTGCTTTTGTCCAGGGGATTCATGACGGCTTCCGGCACCTGAACCAGCCGGAAAACAGGGCCGTTGAAGACAACCTGTCAGACGAAATTGAAGCCGATTCATTGTCGCTTGTGCAGGATGACGATCTCGAAGAAAGCGTAGCCGTGCGTGGCATGATCTCCAAGGTCATGTCTCAGCATGAGGCATTGTTAGTCCAGATCACGCTGGGAATAGATAGCCTGGTTTCAACCCGGTTAATCTCGTTGACTAATAATCCCCTTGGACCCCAGACAATTTGCCTGGCTTTCCAGAAAGCTTGCACTGACCTGGACCTTAATATCCGTGCGAAACTGGTCGTTTACAAATTGTTCGACAAGTTTCTGCTGGGTCATATTGGCGAAGTTTATGAAGCGGCGAATATTACCCTCAAAGATATGGGTGTTAATACTGCTTTTAAAAAACGCTCCTCGAAGGCAAAAGACCAAAACAGAAGTAACAGCGAACCACCGCCAGACCGCAACAACAGGACATCGACGCCCAGGAATGAAACACAGGAGCAAACGGAGGTGTTTAATTTTCTTCGTGATTTGCTCAGCGAGTCGCGCGAGGTGGCCCCGTCAGCCGGTGGCGCAATATCCGTCGCCGATCATGGACCGTCATTGTCGAACATGGACCTGATTCAGTTACTTTCTTCCCTGCAGCAGCAGCGGACACAATCTGAAAACCAGGATAATGTTATCTCGCAACCCCTTGATGTCAGGCACGCGCTGGGTAACCTGATCAGCAGGGAAAAAAAGCTGCCGTCACAATCCATAGGTCGAGTTGACGATGATGTCATTAATCTGGTGTCCATGTTGTTCGAGTTTATTCTCGATGACCGGCATCTGCCTACCCCAATGAAGGCATTGTTAGCCAGGCTGCAAATACCCATGCTCAAGGTTGCGATTCTGGACAACAGTTTTTTCAGTCGCGGAGGTCACCCGGCACGCAGACTGTTAAACGAATTATCAACTGCGGCAATGGGATGGAACGAGGCGGTGAATGTGGCCCGGGATCCGCTTTACAAGAAAGTAGAGTGGCTTGTCGAAAAGGTACTAAACGACTTTGATTCCAATCTTGATCTGTTCCCGGACCTGCTTGAAGATTTTACCCGGTTTGTCAGCGCCGAACGCCGTCGCTCCGAACTGATTGAGCAACGCACTCGTGATGCCGAAGAAGGCCTGGGTAAATCCCAGCGTTCCAAGGCAATTGTCGGCAAGACGTTAAACGAAATAGCCAAAGGCCAGAGACTTTCGCCGGTCGCCATTGAATTACTCCGTGACGGGTGGAGTAGTTACATGTTTCTGATCCATGTCAAGCGCGGAAGCGAAAGCCCGGAATGGCAGCAGGCGATCCAGGTCGTGAAGGATCTGGTATGGAGTGTGCAGATCCCGAAAAATGAAGATCAACGAGGTGTGCTTTTAAAAATGATCCCTTCACTTTTACAGCGGCTGCGCAAAGGTCTGACCGAGATATCTTTCAATAAAACTAAAATGCGCAACCTTTTGAAAGAACTGGAGGTGATACATTTACAATGCCTGAAAAAAGATCAATCCGAGACCAAAAAGCCGGATCCTGCCCGTGAAACAGAACCTCCGCCTCAGCCTGAGGAGCAAAATGCTGGCAGCAACAGGGCATCGGGCGCTGCAGGTGATACCCCCGCACCTGTGGTAGCCAGACCTGACGTTGAGCCAAAGGATGAAGGCGAAAGGCGGGCAGCAAGTTCTGCTGCTGGTGAGCCCCTTGTGATCATCGAGAGTGTTGATATGGATGTTGAAGACATTGAAAGCCAGGCTGACATGAGCACAGAGCAGGCTCGGGCCATCGGAAATATGAGCGTGGGTACCTGGGTAGAAATTGTTGCCCGGGATGGAAGCAAGAATCGTGCTAAACTGGCGGCGATTATTCGGGCCACCGGGAAATATATTTTTGTAAATCGCGTCGGTATGAAAGTTGCCGAAAAAACGCAATCACAATTGATAGCCGATATCGAAGGCGATTCAATTACCATCCTCGATAGCGCAATGCTGTTTGATCGAGCCCTGGAATCAGTGATTGGCCATTTACGCGAAATGAAGAATTGATCCGTGTGGATTGATCGGTTAATGTAATTTAAACACGGAAGCCGGATTTATTTTTCGTTTGCAGACGTCGACGGTTATATACACAGTTGAGTACTCTGTTTAGCCTGTTAATCGGCAAATTTAATCTGCAGCCCAATCGATTCAGATAGTATCGCCAGATGCTAGTAAGGTAAGGCGTTGATGCGTAACCATATCCAGGATCACTGGCTTGTATCAGCAGAACGTATAATCTCTCCAAACCACAATGAGCGTCCTTCTGAAGATCGCATTGATTTGCTGGTTATCCATAATATCAGCCTGCCGCCAGGTGAATTTGGCGGACCCTATATTTGCGAATTATTCACCAACCGACTCGATCAAAATGCTCACCCCTATTTCCAGGAGATAGCAGGCCTGGAAGTCTCTGCACATTTGCTTATTCGTCGCGACGGTCATGTCATTCAATTTGTACCCTTTAATATGCGGGCCTGGCACGCAGGGGAATCCTGTTTTGGCGATGAACAGGGCTGTAATGATTTTTCCATTGGTATTGAACTCGAAGGCTGTGACGATATTGAATACACCAGCGAGCAATACCATCGACTGGCAGAAGTTACCAGGCAACTAATGAAAGTCTATAATGGCATTACGCCCGAGCGTATCACGGGTCATTCCGATATAGCGCCGGAACGTAAAACCGATCCGGGAAGTGCGTTTGACTGGACGTTGTACAGAAAATTAATCGGGGCTGGATAAAACCTCCAAAGGGAAGACTATGGTATTTCTGGTATTACTCATTACCTTGTGCGGATACAGCCTGCTCGGTTATCGGGTGGATGAGCGATACGATAACTGGTTTTTTGCATTCCATGGCTGGCTGGAAGCACGATTGCAGAAATGGCCTTTGGTTAGCATGCTGGCCGTTTTGCTATTACCTTTATTGGCCATTCACTGGTTGTTGGCCACCTTCGAGAACGGTTTGTTCGGCCTGCTCGGCGTTGTACTTTACGCCGCTATTCTTTTTTATTCATTGGGGCGCGGTAATCTGGTTGAACAGACTCAATCCTACCTTGAGCGTTGGCGTGACGGGGATATCCAGTCTGCCTACCATTATGCCATCGACTATTTTCGGTTACCCGAGGGGTCTGATATAGAAGATATTAACCAGATGCATGAATCGGTACGTGCCGGTTTGTTTTACCAATGGTTCGAGCAGATATTTGTGATACTGTTCTGGTTTATCCTGGCAGGGCCATTAGGAGCACTGTTTATACGCCTGCTTTGTTTATACGAAAAAGCCCTGAACGACAAAGATTCGGCCGATGATCTCATGCCATTACAGTTGCAGCATGTTGTTCAATGGCTGCCTGCCCGGCTTCTGGGGTTCACCTTCGCCATTGCCGGCAACTTTACCCTTTGTTTCAAGGTATGGATGGAAGCCATTATGGATTGGCGCAGGCCTACCCAGGACGTTTTGCATAATTCGGGCATGGCGGCATTAGGTGTTTGCAAGATAGATGAAAATGACCGGAGAATAGTCATTTTTGATCCGGCATTATTTGAATCGTACGCCGGGGAGCTGGAAACAATTCAGGAACTGGTGATACGCAGCCTGGTAGTTTGGGTTGTGGTTTTGGCGCTGCTAACAATTTTTTAGGCGTTAACCTGTTTTCTTATGACCGGGTTCGTCTTGACAAAGTTACCCGAATCCACCGGGTTTGCCTTATAAACACAAGGGTAGCTGATGCTTATAGGTATTGATCTGGGGGGCACGAAAATCGAGGGTGCCGTTATTGACGACCGGGGCAACATTGTACAGCGTATCAGGTTAGCGACACCCAAGACCGATTACCGGGCCACGCTGAATTGTATTGCCAGCCTGGTAGACCAGTTGGAAAACACCTTGCCCGGAGTCGAAAGGCAAAAAATTATCGGAATAGCCACACCGGGTAGCGTATCGAGCGTTACCAAAAAAATGAAGAATTGCAATTCTACCTGCCTTAATCACCAACCACTTCAGCAAGACCTGGAACAGGTGCTTGAAAGACAGGTGCGGATTGCCAATGACGCGGATTGTTTCACCCTGTCGGAGGCCATGGATGGCGCAGCTCGTGAAATGCCCATTGTTTTTGGGGTAATACTGGGAACAGGTGTCGGTGGTGGTGTTTGCGTTCACCGGCGGTTACTCAATGGGCCTAACAGCATCGCCGGTGAATGGGGTCATAACCCGGTGCCAACCCTCGAAAATCGTGTTATTGAACAGCTGGAAGCCAATGGCCGGTCCTGTTATTGCGGAAAACAGGATTGCATCGAGACTTACCTGTCGGGGCCAGGATTTGAGCAAAGTTATTTTTTGCTAGCCGGAGAGCAAATTCCGGCAATCAGGATTGTTGAACGTAGCCTTGAAGGTGATGCGAAAGCAGTAAAAGTAGTTGATACCTATCAGGACATATTGGCCAGGTCGTTGTCTATAATTATTAACATACTGGATCCCCACGCCATCGTCCTGGGGGGCGGCATGTCGAATATTGAAAGCCTTTATACGCAAGTGCCTGCTCGCTGGTCCCGATACATTTTTTCAGACAGTGTCACAACCAGATTGTTGCCGGCAAAATATGGTGACTCCAGCGGGGTTCGCGGCGCCGCATGGTTGGCAAAAGGCGATATTTACGATGAATAATTAGAGGCTCTTCATTTAATTTTAATAATATGCGTATAAAGTTACAGGGTCATCGTGATTAATGAGGTTTATAGTGGTCGAGTACACCAAAAAGAAAATTAGAATAAAAATTCATCCGGCAAAACACACAGGTACCGATGGTTTGATTGCCCTGAGCCGGCGATCGCTGGTTAAAGGTACCGGGAAGCCAGGCAGATTTAATTGCGCAGGAGAGGAGTAAACTGAATGTTAAATAACAGGGACAATCTGGACGATCTTGATCCTGAGGAAACCCGTGAATGGCTGGATGCGCTTGAAGACATCATACAATTTCATGGCATGGAACGAGCCTACTTTATTCTCAAGCAATTATCCGATCATTCAACCCGAACCGGCGCACAAATACCCTATGCCCTGACAACTCCCTACAGGAACACTATTCCGCTGGCTGATGAAGTTATGATGCCCGGCGACCTGATGGCTGAACGGCGAATTCGTTCGCTGGTTCGCTGGAATGCGTTGATGATGGTGATGCGCGCTAACCAGGGGCATGATGACCTGGGTGGGCATATTTCCACTTTCCAGTCATGCGCCACGCTCTACGATGTTGGCTTTAATTATTTCTGGCGCGCAGACCCGGAAGGTCACCGGGACGACCTGATTTATTTCCAGGGGCATTCTTCGCCCGGGATTTACGCACGCTCGTATCTCGAGGGGCGACTTACCGAGGAGCAACTCGACAATTTCCGGAGAGAGGTCGACGGAAAAGGTCTGTCTTCCTATCCACACCCCTGGCTAATGCCCGATTACTGGCAGTTTCCAACCGTTTCCATGGGCCTTGGGCCGATACAGGCAATCTACCAGGCGCATGTCATGCGTTATATGTCTGCGCGTGAATTATCGCCACGTGGTGACAGGAAGATATGGGCGTTTATCGGAGATGGTGAAATGGACGAGCCCGAATCCTTAGGTGCCATTTCACTGGCCGGCCGCGAGCAACTGGAGAACCTGATTTTCGTGGTTAACTGCAACCTGCAGCGCCTTGATGGCCCGGTCCGTGGTAACAGCAAAATCATCCAGGAACTTGAAGGCGTATTCAGGGGCGCAGGCTGGAACGTGATAAAAGTGGTCTGGGGCCGCCACTGGGATCGTCTGTTCGCAAAGGACAAGGACGGGCTCTTGCAACGGCGCATGGATGAAGCGGTTGATGGTGATTACCAGAATTACAAGGGTAACGGTGGTGCCTATACCCGAGAGCACTTTTTTGGCAAGTACCCGGAATTACTGGAAATGGTCGCAGACATGACCGACGAGCAGATCTATATGCTCAACAGGGGAGGGCACGATCCTTACAAGGTCTATGCGGCCTATTACGAAGCGGTCAAACACACCGGCCAGCCAACGGTAATTCTTGCCCATACGGTCAAGGGGTATGGAGAAGGTGCCGCAGGCGAAGCGAAAATGGGAACGCATTCCCTGAAAAAGCTGGATAAAAAGACCCTGCGTGAGTTTCGTGACCGTTTCGGAATTCCTATTGAAGACGATAAAATAGATTCCTTGCCCTACTATTGTCCGCCGGATGACAACCCGGAAATGGTCTTTATGAAAAAAAGACGACAGGATCTTGGCGGATATTTACCACACCGCAAACCGGATTTTAAAGCAATTGAAATCCCGCCCGTCGACATTTTTGAGGCACAGCTAAAGGGTTCCGGTGATCGGGAGATATCGACCACCATGGTTTTTGTCCGGCTGCTGTCAACCCTGGTCAAGGATAAAAATATCGGTGCCCAGGTTGTTCCGATTGTACCCGATGAAGCCCGGACCTTCGGCATGGAAGGGATGTTCAGGCAGTTGGGTATCTATTCGTCCGTGGGGCAGTTGTACGAACCTATCGATTCCGGGCAATTGATGTACTACAAGGAAGACAAGAAAGGCCAAATGCTGGAGGAGGGCCTGACCGAAGCCGGCGCGTGCTCGGCCTGGCTGGCCCTGGCAACGGCTTACAGCAATTACGATTGCCCGATGATCCCGTTTTATGTTTACTACTCCATGTTTGGCTTCCAGCGCATCGGCGATTTATGCTGGGCAGCGGGTGACTTGCAGGCCCGCGGATTTCTGGTCGGGGCCACTTCGGGGCGAACCACGCTGAACGGGGAAGGACTGCAACACCAGGACGGACATAGCCATATTCAGGCTGGCACTATCCCCAATTGCATCTCCTATGACGCCACCTTTGGTTATGAAGTTGCCATCATTATTCACGATGGCATGCGGCGCATGTTTGTAGAAAAGGAACCCGTTTATTATTACCTGACTTTGCTCAATGAAAACTATGCTCACCCCGAAATGCCCGAGGGTGCGGAACAGGGAATAATTAACGGAATGTATTTGCTAGAACAGGGCAAAAATGGTAAAACGCACCGTGTTCAACTGCTGGGCAGCGGAGCCATATTGCGCGAGGTAATTGCAGCCGCAGAGATCTTGCGAGAGGAGTTTGATATTGACGCCGACATATGGTCGGTAACCAGCTTTAATGAGCTGGCAAGAGAAGGCCAATCCGTTGTTCGATGGAATATGTTGCATCCTGACCAGGAGTCGCGCAAACCCTATGTGACCCAATGTCTGGAGGGTAGAGAAGGTCCGGTAATTGCTGCCTCGGATTACATGAAAAATTATTCCGACCAGATTCGGGCTTATATCCCGCAAACGTACAGGATTCTTGGCACAGACGGGTTTGGACGAAGTGATTCGCGAGAAAAATTACGCTACTTTTTTGAAGTAGATCGATATTTTGTCACACTCGCCGCGCTGCATGCGCTGGTTATTGACGGAAAGATTAAACAGGATGTGCTGGAAAAAGCCATCAAGCAGTTTGGTATCGACAATGAAAAGCCAATTCCTTTAAAGGTATGACGTGTTGAAGAAGGTGTGGTGTAAATGTTAATGAAGGATGAAAAAGTGGGTAAAGAACAAGCCAGCGTACTAAATATTTGTAATGCAGAACATGATGACATCGACGAGATTAGCTTGGCCACGAGCGTTCTTGCTGTCAATGATAGCATGTTGTTGCTCGAGTCTGATCAGTCCCTGGTCAAACCAGCCACTGCGGACAAGGAAGTTGCCGTAAAGGTCAATATCAATAAAAATACAGAAGAAAAAAATTCCGCTGATGATAATTCCCTGAAATCCGCATCCGGCGATTTAATGGACAATATGCCGGATCGTAAATCTGGCAATGATGATGCTGGTAACGAAACCAGGTCCCGGGATGCAAGTGATGATAAAAAAATCGAAAAAAAGCAGGCCGGGTTAAACAATAACCAGGGCAATGAATTTAAGGAACTTATTCAGGTTTCCGTGCCCGATATCCTTAATGTCAAAGCCGCCGAAGTAATAAAAATTGCAGTATCCAGGAACGACGAGGTAGAGCTTGACGATAACCTTGTTGTGCTATGGACAGACAAAACTTCGATAGATATTCGCTCACCCTATGCGGGAAAGATCAAATCGGTAAAAGTAAGAATTGGAGACAAGGTCTCACAGGGTGACGGGTTGGTCCAGTTGCAGGTTGACAAGAACCGTGACCTCTCATCTACCCCGGCAACTTCATCGCCCTCCAGCCAGGTTTCGGGCAAAGAGCCCGATCAGAAGCAGCAGAACTCGCCTGCAGAGCCGGAATTACCATCATTGCCACTTACCAAAGAAGGGTATATCGAGCCTTCCTATTCACCCTTTGTTTTGGCCGGTTCAGGCGTTCGGATGCTGGCGCGCGACCTTGGCGTCGACCTCAGCCTGGTTCCGGCTACCGGTCCCCGTGGGCGCACCCTGAAAATAGATGTCGAGAATTTTGTAAAAAATACCATGTACTGGAGCAGCCTGAATACGCAGGCACCGGAAACATCGAGTCTCCCTCACGTGGAATTCTCGGAATTTGGCAGCATTGAATTTGTTGATATGTCTCAGGAACAAATCCTGATTACCAATAATTCCCAGCACAGCTGGATGAATGTGCCTTCTGCCAGTCACTATGACAAGGCTGATGTCACCAATCTTGAAAATTTTCGTGGCCTGAAAAACAAACATGCTGTCGAAGGCGATCTTAAACTGACGCTGTTGCCCTTCCTGCTAAAGGCATGTGCAGTAGCCCTCAGGCATTACCCGCAATTTAATGCTTCGCTGGCGCCAACCGGTTACCAGTTAATAAGAAAGCGTTATTGCAACATTGGTATGGCAATCAATACTCCCGAAGGATTGATGACCCCGGTTATCCGGGACGTCGATAAAAAAGGTATTCGCGAGCTTGCCGAAGAAACAACTGACCTGGGTATCCGCGGCCAGAATGGCGAACTGCAAAAAGAAGATTTAATGGGCGGATGCTTTACACTTTCCAGCTTTGGAAGTGGCAGTTTTGGGGGTCTCCAGGACACAGATCAAACCTGTATACGTTGATGATGACGTGAAAGGGTTCGTGCCCCGTAAAATGTTACCGCTTACCCTGTCTTACGATCGCAGGGCAATAAACGGTGTTGACGCGGGACAGTTTGTCACGCATGTCACCCAGTTACTGGCAGACATACGCCGACTGGTCATGTAGCGAGGTAAAATCATAACCCCGGTACCGGGGTTTATGGTTCAGTCGGTTTCAACTCGGATCGATGGTTGCCACAGGATTTCATCTTCACCGCTGGCTTTTGCCAGCCAGCGGGCAGAAATAAAGCATACGTCCGACAAACGATTCAAGTATACCCGGCTATGCGGGTTAACGGTTTGTTCTTCCCGTTCTGCGTTAGCCAATGAAATCAGCCGTCTTTCTGCACGCCGGGCAACGCTTCGAACCACATGACAAAGCGCGACAGCGCGTGAACCGCCAGGCAGGATAAAGTTCTCCAGCGGGGGCAGGTTTTTATTCAGGGTCTCGGCGATTTTTTCCAGCTTAATCACATGGTCTTTATTGATTATTCGATGCCCGGGCATTGCCAGTTCGCCACCCAGATCAAAAAGATCGTTTTGAATAGCCCTGAAATGGTTTGCTAAT
Source organism: uncultured Pseudomonadales bacterium (assembly GCA_947258415.1). GTDB lineage: Bacteria > Pseudomonadota > Gammaproteobacteria > Pseudomonadales > IMCC2047 > CAMYIF01. The sequence continues at coordinate 8,021 of CAMYIF010000065.1, read as the reverse complement.
TCAGGTGCTTCGGGTACATCAGATATAAACACACCGATAAAACTGTTGAGCTCGTCAATGGTGCCAATTGCTTCTATTCGCGGTGCATTCTTGGGCAATGAGCTGCCGTCCCCGAGGGAAGTCTTGCCCTTGTCTCCACGACGGGTGACGATGCGCGTAAGCCGGTTGGGTTGTTTGCCTGCCATCTGGTTAAACCTGTGATTGTAAATAATTAATCTGGCATTACCTGCCATGGGACTGCTTTTGAGCTTATATAAACCGGAAACCGGATGATATGCGTTTACATTATCCTATAACTTCCTCGAGCAAAAGTTTCCATTTATTAACGGCGTTAAAAAGGTAGAATAGGCGCTTATTTTTTGTGGATAAAGGTTAGGGGAGTTTGCCATGCCATCATTCGATATTGTTTCCGAAGTTGACCAGCACGAAGTGACCAATGCCGTTGATCAGGCTAACCGGGAAATAGGTACGCGTTTCGATTTTAAAGGTGTCGACGCAAGTTTCGAACTCAACAAACTCGAAGTCACAATTTTGGCCGAAGCCGAATTTCAGGTTCAGCAAATGCTGGAAATACTACAGAACAAGCTGGTCAAGCGAAAAATTGATATTGCCTGCCTGGAGTGCGGTGACATTGTACTTTCCGGAAAGCAGTCAAAAATGGACGTGGTCCTGAGGCAGGGCATCGACACCTTGCTGGCCAAGAAAATCGTCAAGATGATCAAGGATAAAAAACTTAAAGTACAGGCAGCCATTCAAGGCGAAAAAGTGCGGGTAACAGGAAAAAAACGCGATGACCTGCAGCTGGTCATGGCTATGCTCAGGGATGCAGGTCTGGACATGCCTATTCAGTTCAATAATTTCAGGGACTAAGTCATTATCTCTTTTCTTTCATACCAATCCGATCAGTGACCGCAGCTAGCCAGGTGGCCCAAGTCAGTTTCAAACAAGCCATATTAAATCGGCGCATGCTGATTTGCGTGTTTACCGGTTTCGCCTCGGGATTACCGCTCTACGTTTTAATCCAGTTAGTCCCGGCCTGGCTGAGAGTGGAAGGCGTTGGCCTGGCCGAGATCGGTTTTTTCGCGCTGATCGGGTTTCCCTACACCTGGAAGTTCCTCTGGTCGCCGGTAATTGATCGCTATACCTTGCCTTTCCTGGGGCGCAGGCGGGGCTGGATGCTGGTAACACAACTCGCGTTACTGGTATCGATTGCCTCTCTTGGCTGGATGGATCCGGAATTATCTATCTGGAAGGTCGCCTACCTGGCAGCGGGCGTTGCGTTTTTCAGCGCGAGCCAGGATATTGTGCTGGATGCTTACCGGCGTGAACTCCTGCCCGACATTGAACTGGGACTGGGTAATGCCATTCATGTTCAGACCTATCGGCTGGCGGGATTGGTGCCGGGTGCGCTGGCTTTAATACTGGCTGACTTTTTACCCTGGCATACGGTCTTTACTTTTGTCGCTGCCTTTATGGGTGTTGGCGTCGTTTTAACCCTTTTTATTGGCGAAGCAACTGCTGAACCACATCCGCCAAAGACCTTAAAAGAGGCCGTTGTTAAACCCTTCCAGGAGTTTTTTGACCGTAAGGGGCTATCATCAGCGCTATTAATCCTCCTGTTTATGTTTTTATACAAACTGGGAGACAATATGGCAACCGCACTATCGACGCCATTTTACCTGGATATGGGTTTTAGCCTTACCCAGATAGGCACCATCGCCAAGACATCATCGTTGACGGCCGTTATTATTGGTGGGCTGGTCGGCGGATTGGTGATGGTCAAGCTGAGTATTAACCGGGCGCTCTGGCTGTTTGGTGTGGTGCAAGTGGTGAGTATTCTGGGTTTTGCCCTGTTATCCATAATCGGTACAAATCCATATGTATTGGGGCTTGTTGTCGGTCTTGAATACCTGGGTGTCGGGCTGGGAACGGCGGCTTTTACCGCGTTTATCGCCCGCAGCACCAACCCGGTATTTGCCGCCACCCAGTTTGCCCTGTTTACCGCCCTGGCAGCGCTTCCGCGGACGGTGGCAAACGCGGTAACCGGGGTTATTGTCGAGCAGGTAGGCTGGACCCAGTTTTTTATACTCTGCACGCTATTGGCGATTCCGGGAATGCTGCTATTATTCAAGGTTGCGCCATGGAACGAAGAATAGACGGCTAACATCGACAACTGCGAACGCGGTTTTACCGCGTTTGCAGCCACGCATTTTCCCGTTAAATTTCCTGAAAAACTAGCCTATGGAGCAGTGCTACAAGCGCATACCACCGTCCATTTCAAGGATACGCCCGTTATAGAAGTCATTCTCGAACAGGTAAACAGCAGAATGGGCAATTTCTTCGGGTTTACCCATTCGTTTAAGCGGGATCATGTTAACCAGCTTCTCTTTTGCCTCTGGCTTAATGGCTTTGGTCATTTTGGTGCTGATATACCCGGGAGCGATGCCGGCAACACGGATGCCGTAACGAGCCAACTCCTTGGCCCAGGTAACTGTTAATGAACCGACACCCGATTTGGCGGCAGAATAATTGCTCTGGCCCATGTTGCCCGCTTTGGAGATACTGCATACGTTGATTATCAGGCCCCTGGTTCCCTTTTCGACCATTCGAGCGGCCGCTTCGCGTCCACACAGGAATACGCCGGTCAGGTTAACGTCTATAACTGACTGCCATTGCTCGAGGGACATTCTTGACTCGATAACGCCCTCCCTGTTGGCCTTGATAAGCAGGGCATCGCGGGTGATGCCGGCATTGTTGATCAAACCATCTATCTCCCCATGGTCTTCAATGATTTGGTTAAAGGTGGCAATAACGTCGTCTTCCCGTGTTACATTGGCGACATATCCCTTGGCTTGCGCTCCGGCAGCCTGGCATTTGGCAATTGATTTATTCAAACCCTCCTCATTAAGGTCAATAAGAGCCAGTTTTGCACCTTTTTGTGCCAAAGATAATGCCATACCACGACCAAGACCTTGTCCCGCACCTGTGATAGCGATAACCTTGTTATTCAAATCCATATAAAAACTCCAGATGGAAATTATTGGGTTGTGCAACGCACAAGTAGTGGTTTAGATTATGTATGAAAATATAGTATATGAAAATAATTTTTTATAATAATTTATAAAAAATTCGATCGAGACAGAGAAAGATGCCCGATAATATTTTGACGGAATCACACAAATTACTTGTAAAACAGATGGTTGGCGTTCTGTCAACGATCTCGTTGGATGTGCCGGGTTATCCGTTTGGTTCGATTGTTCCATACGGTTTTGACCGTCAATCATACCCGGTTGTCCTGATCAGTCGTCTTGCGCAGCACACAAAAAATATTCAGGCCGACCGCCGGGTATCCCTGTTTGTTTCGAATGTTGACAGCGTTGGCTGCGACGATGTACAAACCTGCTCACGACTGACGATACTCGCCAATGCAGAGCCTGCAGACGATCGGGACCTGATATCCCGGTATTGTCGTTTTTACCCGGATGCCGCCGATTATCATCAAAATCTGGATTTCGATTTTTACCGGCTTATTCCTGAAAAGGTGCGATTTATCGGCGGCTTCGGCAAAATTCACTGGGTCGATATGTCCGGGCTTTTTATACAAAGTCCGTTTACCGATGCGCACGAAAGAGACATTATCGAGCATATGAATACCGATCACGCTGACACTTTGAAAGTATACTGCGAGAAGGCCGGAGTCAAAATACCCGGGTCCTTGAATCCCGAGATGGTTGGCGTCGACGCGCAGGGTTTTCATATCAGGCTGGGGCACAAGCTGGTACGCATTCAATTCAGGCAAAGCGTGTCAAGCCCGATGCAAGCGCGGGATGCATTTATAGAATTACTGCACGGTTAAATCGACCGGCATCAGGAAACACTCAATGTATTTATTTATTATATTTGTCGTCTTGCCCATTGCTGAAATTGGCCTCCTAATCGAAGTCGGCGAGCGGATTGGCACGCTGAATACGGTCGGTTTCGTTGTCCTTACCGCACTGGTCGGCAGCCTGATGCTAAGACACCAGGGGCTATCCACTCTTTTCCGGGCACGCGCGCGTATCGACAGCGGCGAATTACCCTTGCAGGAAATGCTCGAGGGTATTTGCCTGGCGGTGGGTGGTGCGCTGCTTGTGACACCGGGTTTCATAACCGATGTGCTTGGCTTTATCTGCCTGTTGCCGGGAACACGAAGATGGCTTGTGCAGGTGATTGCAAGCAGGGTGAAGGTGCATACGGTGTCAACCATGCGCGAATCTGCGCAGCATGATCCCCATATCGATACAACGCATGGCCCAACCCATACCGGAAGGTCACCGGAACAGAAAGATGGTGATACGATTGAGGGCGAGTTTAAGCGAGAAGATAGTCCTGACAAGTGAGGCCAAATTTTTCTTTTTGAACCTTGCCGGTTGATGTTTGGCACAACCTCCTGCTGATCCAGTTTTTACTTGTTTAACAGCTATTCCTTATTGCGGGAAAATCTTTTCATATAAGCGTTGAAATCTTTTTAACGGTCCCCATTTAATACCCACGACCTTGGGTTGGTCAGGAGTATGCCGTTTAAGGCATGGATGTTAGGCTCCTGAAACCCATTAAATTAACCGGGTTGAACGGTCCTGCAATTCGTAAGCTGAACTGCAGGTAGTAATCATTCCAAAAAATTTTTAATTCAGAAGCAGGAGAGTATAAGCAATGAAAATCCGTCCTTTATACGATCGAATCGTTGTGCGTCGAAAGGAAGAAGAAACGACCACTGCCGGCGGCATCGTATTACCTGGTTCGGCGACTGAAAAACCTAACCAAGGTGAAGTTATTTCTGTTGGACAAGGAAGAGTGCTCGACAATGGCGAGCTGCGTCCTTTGTCCGTCAAAGTCGGCGACAAGATCATTTTTGGAAAATACGCGGGTAGCAATACTATCAATGTTGACGGTGAAGAGTTATTGATTCTAACCGAAAGCGAAGTCTACGGTGTTATCGAAGGTTAATCATTACTGACTAAATACTGGTTAACAATTTTATAAGTAAGGGAAAAGAAGATGGCTGCAAAAGATGTAGAATTTGGCGATTCAGCCCGCCTTAAAATGGTTGAAGGTGTAAATGTTCTGGCTAACGCGGTAAAGATTACGCTGGGACCAAAAGGGCGCAATGTTGTCCTGGATAAATCCTTTGGTGCGCCAACCGTAACCAAGGATGGTGTGTCTGTTGCCAAGGAAATCGAGCTCAAGGATAAATTTGAAAACATGGGCGCGCAAATGGTCAAGGAAGTGGCCTCTAAAACATCTGATGTTGCCGGTGATGGTACTACGACAGCTACCGTGCTGGCTCAGACTATTGTAACCGAGGGCCTGAAGGCCGTGGCCGCCGGGATGAACCCGATGGACCTGAAACGTGGCATCGATCAGGCGGTGATTGCTTCCGTTGAGAAGCTGAAAGGGATGTCGCAGCCCTGTACGGATGCCAAGTCGATTGCGCAGGTTGGCACTATCTCCGCCAATAGCGACGAAGCCGTTGGTGAAATCATTGCCAAGGCGATGGATAAAGTAGGCAAGGAAGGCGTTATTACCGTTGAAGAAGGCAGCGGCCTGGAAAACGAACTGGATATCGTTGAAGGCATGCAATTTGACCGGGGTTATTTATCGCCTTACTTCATTAACGATCAGGAAACAATGGGTGTAGAACTTGAAAACCCATATATCCTTTTGGTTGACAAGAAAATATCGAATATTCGTGAAATGCTGCCATTGCTTGAGAATGTTGCCAAAGCAAGCAAGCCTCTTTTGATTATCGCCGAAGATGTTGAAGGTGAGGCGTTGGCAACGCTGGTTGTTAACAATATGCGCGGCATCATGAAAGTGGCGGCGGTTAAAGCTCCAGGTTTTGGCGACCGTCGCAAAGCTATGCTTCAGGACATCGCTGTTTTATCGGGTGGAACCGTTATTTCCGAAGAAATTGGCCTGTCTCTCGAAGGCGCGACACTGGAAGACCTGGGTTCTGCCAAGCGTGTCAGCATCAACAAGGAAAACACCATAGTGATCGATGGTGCGGGCGATGCAAAAGATATCGAGGCGCGTGTAAGCCAGATTCGTGCGCAAATTGAAGAAACCACTTCCGATTATGATCGCGAGAAACTGCAAGAGCGCGTGGCTAAACTGGCCGGCGGTGTTGCCGTCATCAAGGTTGGTGCTACCACCGAGATCGAAATGAAAGAGAAGAAAGCACGTGTCGAAGACGCGTTGCATTCTACCCGCGCGGCCGTTGAAGAAGGCGTGGTTGCCGGTGGCGGTGTTGCCCTGGTACGTGTGCTTCAGGGTATTAAAGGTCTGGAAGGCAAAAATCATGACCAGACTATCGGCATTAAAATTGCGCAACGCGCAATGGAAGCCCCCTTGCGTCAGATTGTTTCCAATGCTGGCGAAGAAGCATCTGTAGTGCTGGATAAAGTTAAGTCCGGTAAAGGCAATTATGGTTACAACGCGGCTACGGGCACATACGGTGACATGCTGGAGATGGGTATTCTCGATCCGGCAAAAGTGACTCGTAGTGCCTTGCAAAATGCGGCATCGGTCGCTGGCCTGATGATAACCACAGGGTGCATGGTGGCTGATCAGCCCGACGACTCAAAACAAGCAGCTATGCCTGATATGGGCGGCATGGGCGGTATGGGTGGTATGGGCGGTATGATGTAAACTGCTGCATGATAATGAAAAAGGCCGCTTTGCGGCCTTTTTTTATTTAGCCTGTTACGGGTTTTGCTGGCACTTGATTACAGAGGGTAAACTTGCGGATTACATTGATATTCCAGAGTCGGGTAAAGATAATCGGTCATTTTTTCGGGCTGACCAAATGATTGCTTGTTTTTCAGCCTTGAGTGATTAGAATGTGCCACCTGTATGACCGCCCGTTTGGGTAGACAGATCTTTCACCAAGTAATTACCGCTAAATTCTAAAGGGGATAGCAATGGCGTTTATCGAATTCGTGGCGCGCTGGGCACACGTTTTATTTGGCATAACCTGGATTGGTATGCTCTATTATTTCAATTTTGTGCAAACGGAATACTTCAAGGAAGCCGAGGCAGGCGCCAAGGCCGATGCACTGAAAAAACTGGCCCCTCGAGCTTTATGGTGGTTCCGTTGGGGGGCAATGTTTACCTTCCTGACTGGTCTCTATCTGTTTGCTTCACTGGGCTCGTCTGTCAACCCGTTTATTGCCGTAGGTGCACTTGCTGGTACCTTTATGTTCCTGAATGTCTGGCTTATTATCTGGCCAAAACAACAGATTATCTGCGGCCTTGTCGAAGGTGATGCCGCAGCAGCTGCACCAAAAGCAGGCCTGGCATCCCGCACAAACACCTTGCTGTCTGGGCCGATGCTATTGGGTATGCTGGGTTCAAAACACGCATACGGTTTCGGTGGCTCCGGTATGGATTCCCTGGCTAACTCAGGCCTTACGACCGGGCTGATTATCGCCTTGCTGATTATTATCCTGCTCGAAGCCAACGCCATTTTTGGTAAAATGGGACCAATGGCCAGTGTTAAAGGCGTTATTCATTGCAGTATCGCACTGACAGTTGTTTTACTGGGTGTTGTAAACTACCTGTAATTAACATTGCTGTAAAAAAAGCCCCTCATTGGGGCTTTTTTTTATGGATAGCAGTAAAAGTTTAAGTTCGCTGGTTTTGTGTAAGTAATCGTCTGCTCAGCAGGAAACAGGAATGTCATCAAGTTCAATTACCAAAGAGGTTAAGCGAAGACGAACCTTTGCCATTATCTCCCACCCGGACGCCGGGAAAACGACAATTACCGAAAAGTTACTGCTTTTTGGTAATGCCATTCAGTTGGCGGGTACCGTAAAAGGTAAAAAAACCGGGCGTCATGCTACGTCCGACTGGATGGAAATGGAAAAGCAGCGCGGTATATCCGTTACTTCTTCGGTGATGCAGTTTCCTTACAAGGGTCGAATTGTCAATTTGCTTGATACGCCCGGACACGCAGATTTTTCCGAGGATACCTACCGAACGTT
>CAMYIF010000064.1 GCA_947258415.1 uncultured Pseudomonadales bacterium | reverse complement strand
GATCTTGCCGAAGGCACCACCGATGACGATACCAACCGCCATATCGACGACGTTGCCACGCATGGCAAAGTCTTTAAATTCACTCATCATACTCATGTTATTTCCCCTAAAAATTCTAATTTGATGTCAATACTAAAAACCAAGCTGGTTGCGGCCGTTGTGCAGTAATTCGAACGGCCGCAACCAGGTTTTTCACCGTGGTGGCAAATTTCAATACTTGATTTTCAAAGCCTCAACCAGTTCGATGGTCAACTCACCATTGCCAGGAATTTTGCTGTCGCGTTGGTATTGACGAACCGCCTGGGTTGTTCGGTTTCCATAGATACCATCAACCGGACCTGCCTGGTAACCTTTATTGTTCAGCGCCTGCTGAAGCTCGCGAACTATGTCGCCAGTTACATTGGTTTCGCACAAGATCGGCTCCCATTTCAGGTAACCATCACTGACCTTGTAAGAGGTTTCTACCGTCTCGTAGACAGGGGGCTTGCTAATCTTTGAAGTGCTTGCCGCCTTAACCAGTTTCTGTACCGCAACGGTGTCGTAGACAGCCGGAACCTTCCGGGTCACCGTCCGTGCGGGCTCTTTAACGACACGTGTTTTAACAGTCTTGTAAACTGCCTTCTTGACAACGACCGGCGCCGTGGTTTCCGGTGTTTTCAATATGCGTTTCTGTATCGTTTTGTACTCGGCCGGAATTTCTACCAGGCACATGATTTCACCGGTACTCTCATCAATTTTGGTGATCGGACCGGTGCCTTTTTTCCACACGGAATGGGCAGGTTTAACGAGTACCCGCTCTTGCACGGTTTCATAGACTGCCGGAATAACTCTTAACTCAGTTATTTCCGGGCTAACCAGCACTTTTTCCTCTTTCCAGCCATACACTGCCGGAATAACTTCCAGAACTTCCGTCTCTTCCTCAACCAGAACCGTCTTTGGCTCAGAACGATAAACGGCAGGTATAATTTTCACCTCGTCGTATCCGTCTGCCTTGAGAACTGTCTCGGTTTCAGTTTTATATTTAGGCGGGGAAAAAACGCGCGCAAAACACTGACCAGCCCTGGCTTTCGGCGGTAACAAACTGTCCTTCATGGAAGCATCAGATTGACCTGCCTGCTGCGTACCCGTGCTGGCGGTAGTCATTGACACTTTTTGACTTTGATCCAGTTGCTTTTTTAACTCGCTGATTTCCTGGTTACGCGCCATCAGTTCCTTGTCGCGTGCGGCGATTTTCATGTCACGTGCTTCAATCTCCTTATTGCGAGCGTTAATTTCTGCTGCGTATTCGCTCTGGTTGCTTCCGAACTGTTCGCTCGAAGAGCTACAGCCTGAAATCAGTGCGATCGAATATACTGCTACTACTACAAATAAAGTTTTCATTTTTACACCTCTGTTATAAGTTGGTTCGTTTTCATCATATCAATCCGGGCAAACAAAATTGTTAAACCTTTGAGCACCCCAGTCTGTGAAATGCTTATCGTTTTGCAAAGCATTGGCCAATAATTCAGCGAACACCCTGGCGTCAACACAAGAACGTTGAATCAGGCTTGCGGGCCTTGACATTCCGGGTAAGAAGTCGACGACTATTTATTGATCATCCTTGATGCCCAGCTATCGGTAATGGCTTTAGCCGCGTCCTTGCCACCAAGGCCAAATGCGAGCGCCATCGCAACCGCAACACCGCCGATGGTGAAGCCAAAAGCCATGTTGACGATGTTGTCCGCCAGGCCCATAGATCTAAGACCCATCGCCAATACCAGTCCCAGTATCGCGAAGCGCGCGATATTGGCGATCGCTGCACTCGTTCCTGCCAATAATTTTTTATAAGCGAGATTGCTTAAAAAATATCCAATAAAAAGAATAATACTGCCAATCAGAATACCGCCACCGAATTCGATCACCCTGGCAAAAATAGCCGAGATCACATCGATACCCAGCAGGTTGATGGCTGCCGTCGATGCGGACAGCATTGCGAAAAACATTATGGCTGCCCCGACCAGGCGCGTTACGGTAAATGATTCAGTAAACAGGCCCTGGGCACCTATTTTTTCCGGTATCGAGTTAACATGCATGCCATCGAGAAGCGTGTTCAGCATATGTATTACAAACTTGGTTACCAGGTAGGCGACCAGGAGAATGATGCCGGCGCCAATAATGTTCGGAACCGCGGCCATCAATTTTTCGATCATCGTCGAAGCTGGCACAGATATCGCTGGTATATTCAACACGCCGAGCGCCGAGACGACAATGGGCAATAAAATGGCGAACAGCGCCAGTGCACTGCCAAAAGCGGAAACTTTTATGTCATCGTTACCAGTCTTTTCGGCCAGTTTCTCGTCAAATTTGCCAAGCGCCATGGCGACGATCTGAGACACGACTTTCGCGATTATCCAGCCAGCGTAAATAATAATCCCCGCGCCAATAATATTGGGCAATGCGCTGGTTATTTCCGTCACCATATCCTTTAACGGTGCCAGCACATCGGTTAATCCAAAATGCTGTAACACGGCCATGAGGATAAAAATTGTCAGTACCGCCTTGATTAATGTTGCAATCGGCGAAGCCAGATCGGTGATCGAGCCATCGGTATTGGTGCGATATAACCAGTTAACTTTTTTAAGCATTCCTGATGCTACTGGTCCCAGCATTTCTGTGAGGTTGTTGATATATTCGTTCATTTGCAAGTCTCCGGTTTGTTAAACCGGGTACTCCTTGTTTGGAACACCCGGTTGTTGCCGCGCGGATATTGTGAAATCAGGCAGGAATAGCCCGGGCCACATTAATTCATCGTTGATCGCAGTGAAGATTTATTACTGCTACTCCGCGTTGATATCGAATTAATAAGTGACTGCTGGCGCCAGTTTTTTCGCCTGGTCAACCCACTTGTTTACCGTCTTAGCGCTGGGCGATGCCTTGCAGAGGCGCTTTGCCTTATTCACTTCGGCCATCTTTTCGGCAAGATTTTCTGCATTGCGATTGCGCAGCTCTTTTACCGTATCAACGCCCGCACCTTCCAGTAGTTCCGAGAACTGTCCGGCAACTCCTTTAATGCGGAACAGGTCGCACATGTTTACCCATTTCAATATGAGCTTCTCGTTAATCGAGGTCTTCTCTGCCAGCATTTTTCGGCCAGCTCGATTGCCACCAATTGAAAGCAACTTGTCGGGTGTATAAATACCTCCCTGCTTCAGCAATGCCGCGTACTTCGGGCCTTTTGTCTCTCCTGTGTTGTTAAATGTAAAGTTTAAAAAGTTGAGCAATTTGCGCTTTGTTAGCTAAATCGCTTTAGTATTCCCGGTGCCATTGAAGACGCCGCGCCGAGCAGGCCATCGCCTTTTTGTGCAAACGCCTGTGATAACACAGGTGCGATAGCGGCAAGGCCTTTTGTTACCAGGTCAGAACTCATGCCCAGTTTTTCGGCAATGGCATTCACGTTAACGGCACTTAAGAACTGGGATGGTCCGTCCGAAACCAGTTGACTGGTTATCTCCGCGATATTCATGCCCTGGGCAGAATCGATGATGCCCGATGCGGCCTCAGGTAAAAATTGCCCGGCCTGGTCACCTGAAAATCCTGCCGCTTTCAACTGCTCGGTCAGGGCGCCGCCGTTTTCTTCGAAACATTCTTTTATTAAGTCCATCTGCATCTCCGTTACTGAAAAGCCTGTTAAGGCCGGGTAAGTCATTCATGTCGCGGGCACTATAGGTAAGGCAATTACAATAGACAATGCATTCGATTCATAATTAACAATTGCTAACAATTCAGAACCGGGAGGGTCCCGGAGAACCATGTTTTGCATTCCCGGTGAGTAGATTATCGAGAGATCTGTAAACCCGGCAAAGCAAGAAAATGACGGCAAGCCTTTCAGGTTCTGTTAAACATTTTCTGCCTTCACGCTCGCGCTGGAACGCGAATCATTTAATCCGTATGCCCATTGTTAAATGTTTGTTAAATCTGGTGCGGCTGACAAATGTCGTCAAAAAATACCTGTAGTATGCCGGCAACTCGAGTGATGCATTGGTGTGAAATGCGGCTCGACAAACTTTATCGCAGGTTATTTGGAAGGTACTCATTATGACAAACAGTCAAAATACAATGCATGCTGGCTTGCCCTGGAAGATGTGGTGGTTGATCACCCTGTCCGGGCTGGGGCTGCTTTTTGTGCTTATGATTTCATCCCGGCAGGAACTGATCGAGTCAGACCTGGAACACAGAATAGTGGAACAGATGACGGCCGGGAACATTGATTGGGTCACAATCGACCTCGACGGGCGCGGCCGAGACGTTTTGCTGAAAGGAACCGCACCCTCTGCCGAATCACGCCAGTACGTTATCGAGAAAGTTGAGAGCGTTTACGGGATTCGTGTCATCGATGATCAGCTTGAAATCAGACCCTCGCTGCCCTCGTCGGAGCTATCCATTCAGCAACGGGATGGAGCCGTTGTGCTGGGTGGTCAATTGGCGTCGCAGGCGTCGATTAATACTGTGGTCAATGCGGCAGAAGCAACCTTCGGAAGTGATAATGTTGTAAACGAGTTAATCCTGAGCGCGCAGGTAAAAACGGCGGACTGGCTGGATGCCACAACCCGGTTAATGCCAAGCATGGTCAGTATGGGAACGGCGCAACTCAAAATATCTGACAGCAACAGCCTGTTAACGGCTCAGGTCGAATCACATGGGGAGAGATTGATGTTGATCAACGAGGCCAGAAAATTACTGGGTAGCAATCTTGATACCGAGGTTGCAGTAGTCGGATCATCAGCGCAGGAGAATACGGCCAAAAAGCCGATTGTTTTGACTGCAGAAGATCCCGCGCTTAAGGCCTGTCAATTAGACCTCGATGCCAGGATGAGGGATAAAAATGTTCTGTTTGCATCTAATACAGCCGAATTACAGGCGGCCAGCTATTCATTGCTCGACCAGATCATAGACGCACTCGACCAATGTAATGACGTGGTTTCTGAAAATAGATTAACAATTGCGGGGCACACCGACAGCGTGGGTGATGACGCCTATAACCTGGCCTTAAGTCAAAAGCGGGCGGATGCCGTGAAGGCCTATATTGCTAACGCTGCTACCGATGTGGGACAGATTATCAGTGTTGGTTTCGGTGAGAGCCGACCCGTTGAATCGAATGATACCGACGCGGGCAGGGCGCTGAATCGTCGGATCGAATTTAAACTTGAACGTAAATAACTGGAGTAATAATAATGACTTACTTGTTTTCAAAACTATTAGTCTGGCTAATTCTGGCCTTTCTGTTTGGGATCGTCATGGGTCTCTTTTCTAATCTTGGACAGGGTGTAAACTCATGATTATTTTTTTCTTACAATCCGCATTTTTGCTGCTGTTGAGTTTTGTTATCGGCCTGCTAATCGGCCGGTTTATAAAGCGAAGGCTACTCAACTGGGCCGCGATAAGCCTCAGGGAAGATCATGCAAGCATTACAGCGGGAAAGCCTGTAACGATTACGCCTGTTGTTGGAGACCGGAATGATGTTTCGCTTTCCGCCGGCATCAAGCCTGATAACTTGCAGATCGTCGAAGGAATTGGCCCGGCCATGGAATCGGTGTTGAAGGATAACGGGATCGCGACCTGGTCGCAGCTTGCTGCCAAAACTGTACCGGAGTTGCGAGGCATTCTGGACAAGTACGGCAAGAAATATCAAATCATCGATCCGACCATCTGGCTGGAGCAGGCAAGACTGGCGTCTGAAGGAAGGTCCGAGGATCTTATCCGACTGCAAAAGATGGATGGTGTATCGAAGCTGGAGAACATGCTTAATCGAGACAAGAAAAGTGGATTCGGCAAGTACCAGCAGGACGACCTGAAAATAGTCGAAGGCATTGGTCCGAAGATCGAGGGGTTGCTGAATAATGCGGGAATCAATACCTGGCAAGCGCTTTCACAAACCGAGCTGTCAACGATAAAGGATATTCTTCGTGCGGCAGGTCCGAGATACCGACTGGCCGTCCCCGAAAGTTGGCCATTACAGGCTAAGCTTGCCGACAATGGCGAATGGGGCAAGCTGAAACAGTGCCAGGACAGGTTGCGAGATGTTCGTCCAGTTCGAGTCGATCATTCCAGCATAGAAGCCGTTACTTAAGGAAAAACCCTGTTAATTAATCCTGTGTAACTGGCATGACCATTTTGAATATAGCCAGTTACACAATTTTAACATACAGATGCCTGCTTACTCTTCTTCATCGAGTTCATGAATGGGCTCTACTATTGGAATCTCCAGGCAAAAACTCGAACCTTTACCCAGCTCGCTTTCAACCTTTACCTGCCCCCGGTGGCGTCGCGCGACTGCATCGACAAAAGCCAGGCCGAGCCCGATACCATATTTACGCTCGACACCCGCGCCCTGGGTTCGACTGAAGCGTTCGAACAAATCTGGCAGATCGTCGCTGGAAATGCCGGAACCCTGGTCGATAACGCAACAGGAGATCAGATTCTCGTTCAGTGTCACCGTGACTCGAACCTGGGAGCCGGCTTCGCTGTGTTTGATTGCATTGGACAACAGGTTCAGTATTGCCCGTTCCAGTAAATCAGGTTCTGCATGTGTCCATAATTCATCCTGGTCAAACTCGTGCCTGATGGATACCTGCATCTTGTTTGACAGGGCCCCCAGATCTGGTCGATTGCGTTCAAAACCACGCTGTTGAAATCGATATCGTAGAACTTGATATTCTCGCTGGTGTTGGCGCGCGACAGTTGCAAAAACTGTTCGGCAAGGTGTAACGTTTTATGGGTGTTATTTTCCATGTCGTCGAGCATGGAACGTATCTCATCGATGCTGGCTTTGTTTTTTGCCAGCTCAATCAGGGCAACGATTGATGACAAGGGTGCACGTAAGTCGTGGGACAGGAAATTGAGCGCCTCGTTACGTTTGCGTTCGCTGGCTTTGAGCAAACTTATGTCGGAAAAATTGACGACGAAACCATCAAAAACGTCACCGATAATTCTCAGTGGGCTTATTTCAATCATCAATTCACGACCCGATTCATGCCGCGCATGTGCAAGCACGCGTTCCTGTCTGAACAGCACCTGTTGCAACAGGGACGTCCAGCTGGCACCCCCTTCCAGGCGGATATGCTCCACTACATGAATTAACGACTCACCATTAATTTTGGCATCATCGTCATCATACAGGTACCATCCGGCACGATGATTGGATAGCATCACCTGGCCCCGACTGCTGCAGATTAACAAGCCGTCTGCCATACCGGACAAACTGTCGTCAATGATCCGTCTGAGCTCTTCATATTCGCCGCCCAATGCCTGCACCTGCTTGATTTTCGATTGCACGACATCTTCAACGTATGCGCTCTGATCCGGTTCGGTTTCCCAGGGAGAATTGATCAGGTTATTGAGCAGGCGCATTTCTTCTTCACTGATCACCGTGTCGGTCTTGATATTTAAACCCAGTCTGCAGGGCTGATTGTTGTAACGCACCGGGGCCCAATATTGACTGTCATCCACGTTCCAGCCCTCGGGCGCCAGTGGTTTCGTGATGCCGGCAGGTGCCGGGCCTTCGCTAATAAGATTCAGGCCATTTTCGTCCTGCAGCACCCAGCCCGTGATCGGGACGAATAATTTAATAAAGCTGATCTCGTCGGTAAGGTTTCGGTCGCCGCGCATACTCAGCGCTTTCTGTTTAACCGACAACCGGTTCAGCTCGACATTAATGTGGCGCATCGCGAGCACCAGCCGGCGCCAGCTCCACAACGGATAGCTGATAACCTGGAACAGCAGTATGGTAGACACCGGTATCCACATATGGAAAAGCCATAACAAGGCAGCCACCAGGGACAGGGTGGCAGCGACAATGCCGAACAACACCGGCAGGGTACTGGCGGGATTCACGTAGGGATAGATCAACATTGGCAGAGCGACAAGCATGGTGGTTAACAATATCAGCCAGGTTGTTTCCAGCTCGATAATACGTAAATCATTCAGAATCGAGTCAATGATGTTTGCGATAATCTCGACGCCGGGCATGCGGCCGCTATCTCCGGACAGCGGTGTCGGCAACGCATCGCTCAAGCCCTGGGCAGTGGTTCCGATCAACACAATTTTATCTCGAAACAAGCCTTTAGAGTATTGTCCGTCCATCACTTGCGAATAACCGATTTGTTGAAAATGACCCGGTGGCCCCGCAAACGGTATCAGGAAGGGGTATTCCCGATACCATTGCATCGAAGAGTATTGCTCCTTTCGTTCGGGGGTTTTAACTTTCCGCTCGAGTTCGGCCGCGTCATCGGTGATACCCAGCAATGCGAGGCTGAAATGCTTCCAGTAAGGCTCACCGATTCCTTCCTTCAGGTATACCCTGCGCGCAATGCCATCGGCTCCGATATCCATATGAACATGCCCGAAGGCTGCGGCATTTCTGGCTAACTCGGGCAAAGGTAAGGTTTCTATCGGGAACGAGTTTTTACTCTTCTGCGACATGAACACCGGCAACACGATTTTGCCGCTGGCCCGCATCGCCCGCGCCAGTAGTGCATCGGCCTGTGGGTCGCCGGCATCGGGCTCGCTGAAAATAATATCCAGGCCGATGGCGCGGGGCGATTCGAGCTCGAGTTTATCGATCAGGCGTGCGTGTATTGAACGTGACCACGGCCAGCGTCCCAAGTTGTGCAAGCTCTCATCGTCAATGGCGACAATGATGATTTTATCGGAAACGGTTCGCGTCCAGAGTGACAACTGGGCGTCGTATAGCAGGTTGTCCCAGCGCCACAGGAGATTGCTATGAACAAAAGAACCGGAAATGGCCGCCAAGATTGCAACCAGCAACAGGTGTTCGAACACGCTTGAGAGATTGCCCCTGGCATGAATCAGGTTCACAGGGCGAGTAACAAAACTCCAAGTCCTAAAAATAGTTTCAGGGCAAGGGAATCGTCAGAGGGCTCCTTAATTACAAAGCTTTTAACCGCGTCAAAACCTTCCAGTCGAAACTGATCAACCCCCCTGACTCGCAGGAAGTATTGTCCAGGAGTCAATTCGTCCAGCTGGATTTCACTGTCGTCGGTCCTGCTATCAATAGATAACTGGTCAAATTTTTCGTCGGTTGCCAACTGGTAGCGATAGAATTCAGCGCCCTCCAATCGAACCCACGACACCTGCAATTTGCTGGCGTCTGAAGACTGGTTGTCACTGATTTTAGGGGGGTCCAGTAATTTTACCGGCTCGGGAAGCGGCTTGCCCTGTTCGGCAACAATTCCGAAACCGTAGTTAAGGTCTTTCTCTGCCTGGTCAGCGGACACGACGACCAGGCCTTCTGTGACCTCGGTTCTGCTGACTTGATCGTCATCCGAGGACAGCCTGAAAGTAGTGCCCCGGACGGCCGTAATCGCTGCAGGCGTTTTGATTTCGTAATTGTCTTCCGGTTTTTGCTTGATCACCCGGGTTCTAACGCCGCCAGTATTCAGGCGTATCCGTGTGTCCACCATACCGGTTGCCTTGAAGTGACTGAGCTTGTCGAGCACAACTTCACTATTGGGTAGGACCTGTAGCTCCGACTGGTCTGCAAACTGCATACGCAGACTTTGCCGCTCGCCGGTAACCACGCGATCCCCACTAAATAACTCTGTGCCTGTAGCTAATTCTGCCTGCTCTCCGTCTGCGCGCACCAGCTGAACAGCGCCGCTTACCGCGATTACCAGCGCTGGTGCCGGCTGCTGTTTCAGCATTGATACCGGAATCAGGATGCGCGTTCCCGGGGCTATGGTTCGGTCGGTCGATTGCTCGATACTGTTTATTCGAAGTAATTCACCCCAGTTGTTGACCGAAGTTGTATATTCTTCGGCGATTTTCCAAAGGCTGTCGCCGGGTCTCAAAGTGTACTCCCAGTGCTCTTCCGCGGCCGCAACCAGGTTCGGAAAACTGAGTGCAAGCGTTAATAACAGGGTAAGTACTACACGAATCATTATGAATATTATTCTTTGGATACTCTGAACAAACGGTAACCGCGTTGATATATGCTACTGAGTTGCCACCCGACCGCCGGGTTAATGCCGAGCTTCGAACGAATACGACTGATGTGAGTATCTACCGTACGCGTATTAAGATCGGCCCGCGTGCCCCAGATATGCTCAAGCAAATAATCGCGTGAAACCAGGCATCCTGCATTGTGAAATAAATAGGAGGCCAGTTCAAATTCTTTATTGGTGAGTTTTTTCACTTCGCCATTCACGGCAATGCTGCGTTCCGATTCATTGATTTCGTATGGATCGAAAACTTCAATCGCGGGCTTCGCATCGGTGTCAGGCGCCTGGTTTTCAATAATTTCCCTGATTTGATTTCGACGCTGCAGTGCCTTGATCCTGGCAAGCGTGACACTTTTCTGTACGGGTTTGACCATGTAATCATCGGCACCGTGATCCAGTGCCTCGACCACGCTTTCCTCGCTATCGCGACTGGTAATGAAAATCACCGGGGTATTCGAGGCCTGTTCGTCGCGTAACCAGTCCAGCTCCTCGATGCCCGTGGTATCGGGAAGATGCCAGTCAAGCACCAGCAGGTCAAAATTTTCCCGGTTCATTGCTTCGCGGAAACTTTTTCCTGTTGTGTAAGACTGCAAGTGATCGCCAGCCTCGTTAGCCCACAGGCTAATTAGTTCGATTTGACTTAAGTCATCTTCCAGTAATCCAATGCGCACAAATATTCCTCTGGGAGCCTAAAAAACTTCGCAAATGTTGCCACAGATAGCTTAACAATAAAGGCATAAGAACGTTAACAAATGTAAATTAATAGAATGCACCTTAAAACAATCAACACCCCGTAAGTCGCCCGGCCAGTCAGGCGTCTCGCGGTTTCCCTGCCGCGATCAAGCAGTTGAATTATGAACAATTGTTAAATATTTTTTGTGATCGCATTCAAGGTGCTGCCACTAAATCATTGTTTCTAGTGGCTTTATGGCAATTGATCGGAGTAGTCATCGCGCCGGTCGCTTTTTCGGGCGTTTACATCAGCTCCTCGATTCGAGTAAGTTCCGACTTCCTTTTAACAAAATAAGCGGTGACATTATGACCATAGCAAGAGTGACTGAAATAACCGCGTCATCGAAGAGAAGCTTTGATGATGCGATTAAGCAGGGTATAAAACGCGCGAACGATACTATCGATGGCATCACCAGCGCGTGGGTGGCCGACCAGCAAGTGAAGATCAAAAATGGCGCCATTACAGAGTACCTGGTACGAATGAAAGTCACGTTCGTCCTCAAGGCCAGTCGTAAGAAATCCAGGAAATAGTAGTTCGGCGTGCCGGTCCCGGCCCCAATTCTACCTGTGCCGGGCCAGCAGGTAGTTAGCAGGGCAACTTGCGGCTAGCGCAAGGCATTTGCTGAGTAAGCATAAGTTAGCCTTGCACAATTTACTTTCAAGAGGAGTTTAGATATGGGTTTATTTGATTTTGCTAAAGACATGGGAAAAAAGATTTTTGGTGGTGATGATGATCCGGCAGAAAAAATTAAGGAAAGCATCGAACAGGACAATCCCGGCATCAGCGATCTCGGTGTTGGCTACGACGAAGGTCTCGTAGGCCTCAGTGGGAAGGCTGACTCCGCGGACGCAGTCGAAAAAGCGGTGCTGATCGCGGGAAATGTGAAGGGCGTGACAGAAGTCAACATAGACCAGATGGAGGCACCAGCACCCGCGCCAGAGGTCGAGTATTACACGATTGTCAGCGGTGATAGCCTGTCAAAGATTGCCAGGAAATATTATGGCAATGCAATGGACTACCCGAAGTTGTTTGACGCCAATCGCGAGGTTATCAAGGATCCAGACCTGATTTACCCGGGGCAGAAAATCCGCATCCCGCCAAAAACCTGGTAAATTCAAGTATCGAAAAAATCAGACTGCATGAGCATGATTCGAGGTCAGGGTAGTTAAATTGGCCCCGGCCTCGATTATCCTGATTCTAGCCTGGGTACCTGTGGCGGAATCATGCTAAGCAGTGGAATCCGTGTTCGACGTGATTATAGCCATCCTGGTTGTCAATGGATTAAACCGGCCTGAATTCGAGGCATTAGAGACTAGCCGTCGACGCAATAACGGCAAACGCATTAGTGGCAAATGTTAAGAACTGTTAAACATCGTCACCAGCTATTGTGGTTACGGCCAAAGCTGATTAGGGTTGCATAGCTGAGCTACTGATTGTGGTTGGCTCATAAATATTTGAATGAATTGACGCCGGAGGAAAACATGAAATCGGCTAAAAAGAGTAAATCCATGCGAAATTTGAAAAGACTGGCCTGTCTGTTAGCGCTGACTGGTACATTCCATGCACCGTTGCAGGCACACGACAAAAATTTTGGATATCTTCATGACAAAAATGGCGAGTTAATTCTCAATAGCCTTGGAGAATGTATAAGAACCACTAGCTGGACGGCCGAAACCGCGATACCAAAATGTGAAGGTATCGAGGAAGTAAAAGTCACTGATGCCGATCAGGATGGCATTGCCGATAATAGCGATAAATGCCCCGCCACTCCGGCTGGCGTTATGGTCGATGCGACGGGCTGTGCAAAGGATTCGGATAAAGATGGGATTATGGATTCGGCCGACAAATGTCCTGGTACAGCATCCGGTGTGGAAGTGGATAGTTCAGGCTGTAAAATAGTTATGGCGTCAATGGAGCCTAAAGATAGCGACAACGACGGTGTTACAGATCTGAAAGATCAATGCCCAGATTCAAAACCGGGGGTAAATGTCGATACCCAGGGATGTGAGCTGAAGAAATCATTTGTGCTTGAAGGTGTTAATTTTATAACTGGCTCAGATGAAATTACCGCGGCATCCAGAAGTGCGCTAGACAGGGTTGCCAAAACACTGATTAAAAATGGCGATGTCAATGTTGAAGTGGCGGGATATACCGACGATAGAGGCAATGCGGATTTTAATCAGTCCCTGTCTCAGAAACGTGCTGAATCTGTTAAGGCGTACCTGCAATCGTCTGGTGTGGCAGCTGATCGCATGAAAGCTAAAGGATATGGTGAAGCTCGACCAATTGGTGATAACTCCACATCTGCGGGACGTGCCAAGAACCGGCGCGTGGAACTCCATATAATCGAGTAGGCTATGACATGAACTAATGGTGCCAGGGTATTTAATTATAACTCTGGCACCATTAAATTTAGCACTCGACGATTTTCAAAAGATCCGGCTAGATCGATATGAATATTAATATTAAGAATTTTAGTGTGCCGGTTAAAGGGGGGCTGAAGTTGGACGATTGGCCAACCCGGGTGGAGCCCATCTACCAATCGAAACATGAATACAAGAAGCTTCTTAAAGCGCAGATCGCCGAGCTTAGTGAGCAGCAGCAACTCCACTATGCAAATGATCGCCATGCATTACTGCTCATATTTCAGGCCATGGATGCGGCGGGCAAGGATGGCGCAATCAAGCACGTGATGTCTGGCATTAATCCGCAGGGCTGCCAGGTATTCAGCTTCAAACGCCCGAGCGCAATAGAACTCGATCACGACTTTCTCTGGCGCACCACGCAGTGTTTACCGGAACGAGGGCGTATCGGTATCTTCAATCGATCCTATTACGAAGAAGTGCTGGTGGTGCGGGTGCATCCGAAGATTCTGGACAGCCAGAAATTACCTGGCGATCTGGTTGATCCTGATACGATTTGGCAACAGCGTTATCAATCTATGGTGGATCTTGAAGACCATCTGTATCGCAATGGCACCCGTATCGTTAAATTTTTTCTGCACTTGTCTAAAGATGAACAGCGTCGGCGTTTTCTGGCGCGTATCGACGATCCCGGCAAAAACTGGAAATTCAGTTCTGCGGATATCGAAGAAAGAAGATATTGGCAACAATACATGCAGGCCTACGAAGCCTGCCTGAGTGCAACGAGTACGACCACTGCACCCTGGTATGTTGTGCCTGCCGACGATAAAAAGAACGCCCGATTGATAATAGCCGAAGTTATTCTCGAAACTTTCAGATCTCTCGAAATGCAATACCCGGTTACCGATACAGCACGACGCCAGGAACTATTGGCGATTCGTGAGCAGCTCCAAAACGAAAAATAACCGCTTTCGAGCCTGGCTCGAGTTGGAATTGTAAAGAGCGGTTAAATATCGTTCCCAGCCTTTTTTCTTCTGGTAAATCCAATATTTGCCTGGCCCTGATTCGCCGACGTAAAAAATTTTGAATGCTGCCCGCCTGACCTCAACGGTCACGGTGAAGAAAGTTCTATTACTGATAATTCATAATCCACAGGGCGAGCTGCAAATCGGCTGAAGATGAAATTGGCAGGGGCCTGTGGTAACTTCGCATAAAGTATGACGCTTCATCGGTAAGGGCAGGTACAGCGCTATGAAATTGATCAGCACTTTGATAACCGGTTTTTTTGTTCTGAGTCTTTCGTTCCCGGCTGCCGCCGATGAAATCAAAACCGTCAACTTTGGGGACGCGGTGGTGGTTTACGATTATCAGCCGGCGGGTGAAGAAGCGGTAACGCTTACGCTGAGCGCACTGGTTGCCGAGACCAATGATTCGCTGCGAGGGTTGAAAAACACGGATCGACGCCGCCTGGCTAAACTCGGGGAATTAATTTACCAGTGTAAACTGTTGCTCTACAAGTCCGCGAATGGTGATCCTGTTGTCGACCCCAAAGCCCCGATCCTGATCTCCCAGAACTACAGCCTGTTTACCGGTGTGGACCAGCCACTGGCCGCCAACGAGCGCGTGGGCATCCAGGCGCAGACGCTGCAAAGCGTCGATGTTGACAGCCTGTTCAGCCCCACCCTGGGCGGCAAGGATATTCATAAAAACTTCTGGGAAGACGTGGACGCCGGGGCCACGACCAACCTGAAGCAGGTTAATGTCAACGTTCTGAGTGAAAACGATGCGATCAAGAGTGCTGAGAATATCGATATCATGATCAGGTTCCCGGTCTTCCAGGTGGAAAAACCGGTGTCGCAATGGAGCTATAACTTTAACCTGAAAGACTTTAAGCGGGCAGTTCAGCACGCTAATGATAATTGTACCCCCGACCGCTTTATCGCGCTGCTCAACCAGTAAAGTTTAAGTATTTCCCCTGCCAGGTGCCTGTTTTGCACCGGGAATTCGACCAGGTCCTGGCGTACAAAACTCACTCGCAAAACACTACTGCGACTTCGAACCCTGACAGTTTACAGGGCCAGAACAGTGAGGATCTCGGAAACTGTCAGAAAAATAAAATTTTTCCTGTTTATAATCAGCGATGTACTACACTAAGTTCAGAGTTCAAATTAGGTTTGGTTAGAAGAACGCTGGGCTATTGGTCACCAGGTTGTCTTGTTACGGATTTGGAATCCAGTTAGGGGTTAGTTATGAGAACGAATATTGCTGTTGTTGTTTTATCTTTATTGTTTTTGATACCTGCGACGGGCAATGCGGCCAGTCAATATGGCGAAAGTAGCAGGAGTTTGTACCCGGGAAAGGTATATCTCGGAATCAAGTACGGAAGTTTAAGAGCGCATGATTTATTAATTTTCAATCCGGTGACCGGCATGGACCAGGAAGAGGATTCCGATATTGGAACCATGGGTTTTGTCGCTGGCGGCAGTATCAACGACCTTCTTTCAATGGAATTTGAATATAACTATACCGTTTCCAAGGATTACTTCGGTTCGTTACCCGCCAAACTGGAAGGTGGGGGCTGGGGACTTTACCTGGCTGCTAAAACCCAGGGTGACCTCTATTTCAAGGGAAGACTGGGGTACACGCAGACAGAATTTGATGGCAGTGACGGATCGAGCAGTGGCTCCATAACCAACTATGGAGTAGCCGGAGGTGTCGGTGTAGGCCTTAAGCTTGGACCAGGTGCGCTGGAGATAGAGTACACCGTGTTTCCTAAAATCGATAGAATACTGGGCGAAGAACTAGACGATGACCTTGATAGTGATTTGATCACCATCGGCTATATATTTACGTACGATTAATCAATTATAAATATCAATTCATCTTACCAGGGGGACGCAATGCGTCCCCTTTTTTTCGAAGCCTGAATATTGCAAGGCCGGGTTTCCGTAATATCAATCGAGTAATGGCGCGCGCCGATGCAACGTCGCCGGCTTTGGTTTGATATCCCTTCCTTGAAAGCAGCAAATGTCGGACGAGTGAAGTATTTCGCGTTTGTGGAAAAAGTGTGGATAAGTTTGTCATTGTTTTTTAATATTAACAGTGATTGCTTCTTTACCCTTACCTGTAACAGGTGGAACACAAGCAAATATGTTTGGCGATCCGAAGCAAGTCTGCCTCCCCGGCATACTGATTTTATGCAGTGTATTCGCAAGCCCCGACTCGCCCGGGCGTGACATCGACATCGGCTATGCCTGCGAAAAAGCGGGTGCTACGCGCTATATCGAAGTTGTGACAGAGCCGGGATTCGCCTGTCGCGTTAAGTATACCAAGCCTGCCCTTACGACCTTTCCGTGGAATGCGCGCAATGACGCCAGCTATTGTGGGCCCAGGGCAATTGGCCTGGCAGAGAAACTGGGTGCTGCAGGATGGCAGTGCAAACCAATCGAGGAAACAAGCCCGATGCTATCGCTCGAGGAAGAGGGCTCACTACCGTCGCTAGAAGACGAAAGTTCAACACCACTGGTAGACGACGAGCGCTCACAATCCCCGGTCGAAGAGCTAAGCTCGATGCCACCAGGAGAGGGCGAAAACCTGCTGCCATCGCTAGAGGAGGAAAGTTCCGTGCCAGCGGCCGAAGACGCGAACTCGCTTGCCCCTGTCGAGGAGATAAGCTCGCTACCATCGCTCGAGGACGAGAGTTCGATTCCATCGACCGGCAATGAGAGTTCGATGCCCTCGGACGAGGAGGTAAGATCGATTCTAATTGCGCAGATTGAGCGCTATGGTCGGTACATAGAAAGCTATCATGTAGTCGGCAAAACCTGCTATTTCTATCCCTCCGAAGCCGAGTTCGGAAATCTGTGTGGAGACGAACGCGAAGAGGCGGTGATTGTCTACACCTGCGAGGTCGATGCCGGCGGTTGGGATCAACACCTGGCCGTGTTTCATGAAATCGAGCCAGAGCCCCTGGTCACCGAGATCGGTCGCAGCGGATTTCGCCAGGTCAGTACCTATCACATCGACGACAAGCTGTTGATGATGGAAACGGAAAAGTTTGCGCTGGTTGCGGACTCACCCTCCGCTAAGTTTAATGTAGAGGAGGCGAGGATCCTTTGTCGCTATTCCGATGCGTCCGACTGGGAACTGATCGAGCAGCAGTAGTCACACTGCGTGCGGCAACCGGCAGAATTCCCGAAGCAATTTGCTGGAAGTCGTTACCAAAATGGATGCGCTCTCGAGGGCGATAATTGTTAACACCAAACCTCATCAGAATTCCTCGAAGGCATCGATTGCGGTACGGTCGTAACCTAGGCTCGCGGTCAACAGCTGCCGGGTGTAGGGCATGGTCGAGCTGTGTTCACGCAATTGCTGAACACTCATGGTTTCGACGATTGCCCCGTTTTGCATCACCGACAGGGCCTCGCACATATGCGCCACCACGGCGAGGTTGTGACTCACCAGTATGTAGGTCAGGCCGTGCTCGCGCTTCAGGCGCATCAGCAGGTTAAGCACTTCGGCCTGCACCGATACGTCCAGCGCCGAGGTCGGCTCGTCCAGCAGGATAATTTCAGGGTCGGTTATAAGCGCGCGTGCGACGGATACCCGCTGGCGTTGCCCACCCGATATCTGGTGGGGATAGCGGAATCGAAACGAGGCGTCGAGACCGACTTCCTCGAGCGCCTGTACCACGCGCTCCTCGATGCGATCGAGCTTATGCACCCGGGCCGGCTCGCTTAGAATCGTATCCACCGTATGGCGCGGATGCAGGGAACCAAATGGATCCTGGAATACCATCTGTACCCGC
>CAMYIF010000063.1 GCA_947258415.1 uncultured Pseudomonadales bacterium | reverse complement strand
TGGTACGGGTTGTTGACGGTCCGTTTGCTGACTTTTCCGGTGTTGTCGAAGAAGTTAATTATGCCAAGAGCCGGCTGCAGGTTGCGGTCACCATTTTTGGCCGTTCCACTCCGGTAGAGCTGGAATTCGGACAAGTAGAGAAAGGTTAGGAAATTTTATAGATCCTGCGCCATAGGCGCGCGGGGTTTTACTGTCGGAAGACATTAAACCGGGGAGCCTGGAACCTGAAAAGGGAGTAAGGCGTTATTACCCAAAGGAGAGAAGTAAATGGCAAAGAAGATACAGGCTTATATCAAGCTTCAAGTCGCCGCAGGCAAGGCTAATCCAAGCCCCCCTGTTGGCCCGGCTCTGGGTCAGCATGGCGTCAATATTATGGAATTCTGTAAGGCTTTTAATGCCCATACCCAGGGTGTTGAGCCCGGACTGCCCATCCCGGTCGTTATCACTGTTTATGCAGACCGCAGTTTTACCTTTATTACCAAGACACCACCCGCGGCCGTGCTGCTTAAAAAAGCAGCTGGCCTGAAAAGTGGCAGCGGCCGCCCGAACACCAATAAAGTCGGGAAGGTGAATCGAGCACAACTGGAAGAAATTGCGACCACGAAAATGCCCGACCTGACTGCTGCGGATATGGATGCGGCCGTGCGTACTATTGCCGGAAGCGCTCGTAGCATGGGAATTGATACTGAGGGGGTTGTGTAATGGCCAAGTTAACCAAACGAAACAAGGCGATTAAAGAAAAAGTGCAGACTGACAAGGCCTATTCAATCCAGGATGCAGTATTGCTTCTTAATGAAGTTTCAACGGTAAAGTTTGCCGAATCACTGGACGTGGCTGTTAACCTGGGTGTGGACGTACGCAAATCAGACCAGGTCGTACGCGGTTCCACGGTTCTGCCAAACGGCACCGGCAAAGAGGTGCGCGTAGCGGTGTTCACACAAGGCGAAAATGCGGATAAAGCCAAGGCTGCCGGCGCCGATATCGTTGGTTTCGACGACCTTGCTGCAGAAGTCAAGGGCGGCAAAATGGACTTCGATGTAGTCATTGCCACACCCGATGCAATGCGCGTGGTTGGCACCCTGGGGCAAATTCTAGGGCCGCGCGGACTCATGCCTAACCCTAAAGTTGGCACGGTTACCACAGACGTTGAAACTGCGGTAAAAAACGCCAAGGGTGGCCAGGTGCGTTTCCGTACCGACAAGTCAGGGATTATTCATTGTTCAATCGGTAAAACCGGATTTGAGCCCGGTGCCATCAAGCAAAACCTTGAATCGCTGATTGCCGACCTGAAAAAACTCAAGCCCGCCAGCGCAAAGGGCATCTATCTTAAGAAGCTTTCAATTTCATCAACTATGGGCCCTGGATTGCAACTCGATCAGAGCTCGCTGGAAATTTAATACGGAAACCTGTAACTGGGATTAGTTTTCGTAACACAGAACTTTGGGGTCGCGACTGGATGCAGCAGTGGCCATCAAAGACCGTAGGCCCCGGCCATTACTAACACAAACCAATTATTTGTTGCGCATGCATCCGGTATTGGTCAGGTGGGTAACCGGACCGGGTTAATAAGCCAGCCTACGCAGATGGGTAAAATGACAGCGTTTTTGTCTTTTTTACCGAAAACCCTGAGCCAATTTTGCGCAAGTTGAATTGGTTTGGGAAACATTAACCGTTGGGACCCCCAACATAATTGAGGAGTAACACGAGTGGCACTAAGACTCGAAGACAAAAAAGCGATTGTCGTTGATGTCAACGAAGCTGCTGGTAGCGCTCTTTCAGCTGTATTGGCCGATTACCACGGCCTTTCGGTTGAGCAAATGACTGACCTGCGCAAACAGGCGCGTGAATCGGGTGTATATCTGCGTGTAGTACGCAATACCCTGCTCAAACGTGCCGTTGAAGGTACCGAGTTTGAATGCATTCAAAGTGTTCTGACCGGTCCAACCGTGCTTGCCTTCTCCCGGGAAGATCCAGGTTCGGCGGCGCGCTTAATCAAGGACTTCGCTAAAGAAAACAAGAAGCTGGAAGTTAAGGCACTGGCTGTGGGTGGCAAGTTAATGTCGGCAGATCAAATTGATCAGTTGGCAAAACTGCCTACCAGGGAACAGGCAATTTCCATATTGATGAGCGTTATGCAGGCTCCAGTCACCAAGCTGGCGCGTACCATGAACGAAGTGCCTGGCAAGCTGGTTCGCACGCTTGCAGCAGTTCGTGATCAGAAACAACAGGCAGCTTGATGGCGACAGGTCATTTAGCTGCGGTTACTTAATTAAACATATTGAAAGGAGATGAGAGTCATGGCTCTGTCTAAAGAAGATTTATTAAATGCTATCGCTGAAATGAGCGTGATGGAAATTGTCGAACTCATTGAAGCAATGGAAGAAAAGTTTGGCGTATCTGCCGCCGCTGCTGTCGCGGCTGCTCCTGCGGCAGCTGCCGAAGCAGCTGATGCCGGCGAAGAGCAAACCGAGTTTGACGTCATCCTGACGTCTGCAGGCGAGAAGAAAGTGAATGCCATTAAAGCTGTTCGTACTATTACAGGCCTGGGCCTTAAAGAAGCCAAGGGAATGGTTGATAGTGCACCGGCAACTGTTAAAGAAGGTGTTAGCAAGGCAGAAGCTGAAGAAATTAAAAAGCAGCTTGAAGAAGCTGGCGCTGGCGTAGAGCTTAAATAACAATTGTTTTTCAGATTGTTGATTGATAGCAGCAAATGGCTGGTGGCGAATTTCGCCGCCAGCCTTTTACTATTTCCGAAAATAGTAAAAAGCTCTTCGGAGCAAGCACAGGGTTAATTAACATGACCCGCCTTCAGGGTGAATGCATATTTACTTTGAAGTTGTAGTAGTTGATCCGCGGTTTCCCCCTGGATCGTTAGTGACAAAGTCGAGGAACACTGATGGCATACTCATATACAGAGAAAAAACGCCTTCGTAAAGATTTTGGCAAATTGCCAAGCGTTTTGGAGACGCCGTTTTTATTGGCGATCCAGCTGGATTCTTATCGGGATTTTTTGCAACCCAACAAGGCGGCCGAAGATCGCCTCGATGCAGGTTTGCAGGCAGCTTTTAAGTCGGTTTTTCCGATCTCCAGCTACTCGGGAAGTGCAACCCTGGAATATGTGTCTTACACACTAGGTACGCCTGTTTTTGACGTAAAAGAATGTCAGTTGCGCGGCGTGACCTTTGCCGCCCCGTTGCGCGTTAAAGTTCGCCTGGTCATTTACGATCGTGATTCCTCGAGCAAAGCAGTAAAGGATGTGAAGGAACAGGAAGTCTACATGGGCGAAATGCCGTTGATGACTGATAACGGTACGTTCATCATCAATGGTACCGAGCGGGTTGTGGTATCCCAGCTGCATCGGTCGCCGGGTGTATTTTTTGACCATGACAAGGGTAAAACGCATTCCTCCGGGAAGCTGCTTTATTCTGCCCGCGTGATTCCCTACCGTGGTTCGTGGCTGGATTTTGAATTTGACCTGAAAGACGCTGTCTATGTACGCATAGATCGTCGTCGCAAGTTGCCAGCAACGATATTGTTGCGAGCACTGGCGTATACTGCTGAAGAAATCCTGGATATCTTCTTTGACACCAGTACCTTCCACTACAGGAAAGATGGTTACAAACTCGAGTTGGTGGCTAATCGTTTACGTGGTGAGACTGCCACTTTTGATGTCAAGGATTCTAAGGGCAATGTTGTTGTTGAGGAAGGTCGTCGCATAACGGCCCGCCATATTCGTCAAATCGAGAAATCAAAAACCAAGAAACTGGATGTGCCACGTGAATATTTGTTTGGCAAGGTGGTCGCCAAAAATATTGTCCACCCGGATACGGGTGAGATTATCTGTGATTGTAACGCCGAAATTACCGAAGAGCTTCTATTAAGCCTTGAAGAAGCCGGTATTAAAAAAATCGAAACGCTCTATACCAACGACCTTGACTGCGGCCCTTTTATTTCGGATACGCTGCGTGCCGATCCAACCAGCAATCAGTTGGAAGCGTTGGTTGAAATATACAGGATGATGCGCCCGGGTGAGCCGCCCACCAAGGAATCTGCCGAGAACCTGTTCCATAATTTATTCTTTGCCGGCGAGCGATATGATCTGTCCGCAGTGGGCCGTATGAAAATGAATCGTCGTATTGGACGGGAAGCGCATGAAGGTCCGGGTATTCTCTTTGACAGTACCTACTTTGCGCAGCGTTCAGACGCGGCTAGCAAAAAGCTGGCAGCCGATGAGGGCGAATGGTCCGATATTATCGACGTTCTCAAGACCCTGGTGGGTATTCGTAACGGGTTTGGTGTGGTCGATGATATTGACCACCTGGGTAACCGCCGCATACGTTCGGTTGGTGAAATGGCGGAAAACCAGTTCCGTGTTGGCCTTGTGCGTGTTGAACGTGCCGTGCGCGAACGCCTGAGTATGGCCGAGTCCGAAGGCTTGATGCCGCAGGATTTGATCAATGCCAAACCGGTTGCAGCTGCAGTCAAGGAGTTCTTTGGCTCGAGCCAGTTATCCCAGTTTATGGACCAGAATAATCCCCTGTCGGAAGTGACGCATAAACGCCGTGTTTCTGCATTGGGACCAGGTGGCCTGACGCGTGAACGTGCCGGTTTCGAAGTTCGCGACGTGCATCCGACGCATTATGGCCGGGTTTGCCCGATTGAAACCCCCGAAGGTCCGAATATAGGCCTGATTAATTCGCTCGCGTCCTACGCGCGTACCAATCATTACGGTTTCCTGGAAAGCCCGTACCGCAAGGTTGTCAAAGGCAAGGTTACCGATGAGATCGAATACGTTACCGCCATCGATGAAAGCGAATATGTTATCGCCCAGGCGAGCGCATCGGTCAACACTAAAGGCAATTTAACCGACGAACTAGTCCAGGTACGGCACCAGAATGAATTCACCGTTAAGCCGCCCGAAGCCGTTAGCCTGATGGATGTGTCGCCGCGCCAGGTTGTATCTGTCGCCGCATCGTTGATTCCATTCCTCGAACACGATGATGCCAACCGTGCCTTGATGGGCTCCAACATGCAACGCCAGGCGGTGCCGACATTGCGTGCCGAAAAGCCGTTGGTTGGTACCGGAATGGAACGCGTTGTTGCGCGTGACTCAGGTGTCTGTGTAGTCGCTAAACGTGACGGTATCGTCGACAGTGTTGACGCTGCAAAAATCGTGGTGCGTGCCAAGGAAGCAGCGGATTCATCCGACGCCGGCGTCGATATTTATAACCTGACCAAGTACACACGCTCCAACCAGAATACCTGTATTAACCAGCGTCCGCTGGTGAAACAGGGTGATGTGATTGCGCGTAACGATATTTTGGCTGACGGTCCATCTGTCGATATGGGTGAGTTGGCGCTGGGCCAGAATATGCGCATCGCGTTTATGCCCTGGAACGGTTATAACTTCGAGGATTCGATCCTTATCTCCGAGCGTGTGGTTCAGGAAGATCGTTTTACCACCATTCATATCCAGGAATTAACCTGTGTCGCACGTGATACCAAGCTGGGTTCCGAAGAAATTAGTGCGGATATTCCCAACGTCGGAGAGAGCGCTCTGGGGAAACTGGACGAATCGGGCATTGTCTATATTGGCGCCGAAGTCCACCCGGGAGACATCCTGGTGGGTAAGGTGACGCCCAAAGGTGAAACGCAATTAACCCCGGAAGAAAAATTGCTGCGCGCAATTTTTGGTGAAAAGGCATCTGATGTGAAAGATACCTCGCTTCGTTGCAAAACCGGTATGTCCGGAACGGTAATCGATGTTCAGGTATTTACCCGTGATGGCGTTCCCAAGGATGAGCGTGCGCTTTCGATTGAAAAAAGCATGCTCCAGGATTACCGCGAAGACCTGGACGAAGAATTTCGTATCGTTGAAGCGGCAACGCACCAGCGCCTCGGGCAGTTACTGGCGGGACAGCCGGTTGCCGGCGCTCCAGGCTTGAAAAAAGGTGACAAGCTTAGCAAGTCGTATTTGGCCGGCCTGGCTTATAGTGACTGGTCCAATATTCGTGTCAGCGACGAGAAAGCTGCCAAACAGCTGGAATCGGCTGAAACATTGC
This sequence comes from uncultured Pseudomonadales bacterium, assembly GCA_947258415.1. Lineage (GTDB taxonomy): Bacteria > Pseudomonadota > Gammaproteobacteria > Pseudomonadales > IMCC2047 > CAMYIF01. Next base: position 5,285 of record CAMYIF010000063.1, on the reverse strand, counting down.
TTGCCGACTTGCGCGAAGAGCTGGACAAAAAGTTCGAAGACAAAAAGCGTAAAATCCAGTCGGGTGATGATCTGGCGCCGGGTGTTCTTAAAATTGTCAAAGTCTACCTGGCCACAAAGCGTCGCATTCAGCCGGGTGATAAAATGGCGGGACGCCACGGTAACAAGGGTGTGATCTCGGCGATTATGCCGGTCGAGGATATGCCGCATGATGCCAATGGTAATCCTGTTGATATCGTCCTCAACCCGCTGGGTGTTCCGTCCCGCATGAACGTCGGCCAGGTATTGGAAACGCACCTTGGCCTTGCCGCCAAGGGACTTGGTGACAGGATTGACAGCATGCTCAAGGCACAGGCTAAAGTCGCCGAGGTACGTAAATTCCTCGATACGGTTTATAATGGCCTGGGTGGCAACAAGGAAAACCTTGCCGATTTTTCTGACGAAGAAATAACCGAGATGGCGATGAACCTTCGTCATGGCGTGCCCATGGCAACGTCGGTGTTTGACGGTGCCCAGGAGTCAGAAATCAAATCGATGCTAAAGCTGGCGGGTATGCCGGAAAGCGGGCAGATTACCCTGTTTGACGGCCGTACCGGTGAGATGTTCGATCGCAAGGTAACCGTGGGTTACATGTACGTGGTCAAACTTAATCACCTGGTAGACGACAAGATGCATGCCCGTTCAACCGGTTCCTATAGCCTGGTAACGCAGCAACCACTGGGCGGCAAAGCCCAATTCGGTGGCCAGCGATTCGGTGAGATGGAAGTGTGGGCGCTTGAGGCTTACGGTGCCGCCTATACCCTGCAAGAAATGCTGACCGTGAAGTCGGATGATGTGTCTGGCCGAACCAAGATGTATAAAAACATTGTTGACGGTGATCATCGAATGGAGCCCGGCATGCCCGAGTCTTTCAATGTGCTGGTGAAAGAGATTCGTTCACTCGGTATTGATATCGACCTGGATCATGAGTAGCGGTCCTGTTAGCTGACCCAAGAATGTTTATTACGAAATAGACCTGTTAAAAACTTCTCCCGGAGAAGAGACTGATGAAAGATTTATTAAATCTATTAAAAGCACAATCGCACGATGACGAGTTCGACGCGATCCGTATTGGACTTGCTTCACCAGAGATGATTCGTTCCTGGTCGTTCGGCGAAGTAAAAAAACCCGAGACCATAAACTACCGTACTTTCAAGCCAGAACGCGACGGCTTGTTTTGTGCCAAGATCTTTGGCCCGGTAAAGGATTACGAGTGCCTGTGCGGAAAATACAAGCGCCTGAAACACCGCGGCGTTATCTGTGAGAAATGTGGTGTTGAAGTTGCACTGGCAAAAGTGCGACGTGACCGAATGGGGCATATCGAACTGGCCAGCCCGGTTGCGCATATCTGGTTTTTGAAATCTTTGCCCTCGCGCATCGGCCTGTTACTGGATATGACACTGCGTGATATTGAACGGGTACTTTATTTCGAATCATTTATCGTTATCGACCCGGGGATGACGACCCTGGAACAGGGCCAGATCCTTAACGACGAGCAATACTTTGAGGCTCTGGAAGAGTTCGGTGACGATTTCACGGCAAAAATGGGCGCCGAGGCGGTACAGGGTTTACTCAAAGACCTGGACCTTGACGCCGAAGTCAAGGAGCTGAGAGAAGAGATACCCAACACCAACTCCGAAACAAAAATCAAGAAGCTGTCCAAGCGGTTGAAGTTGATGGAAGCCTTCGTGGCCTCCGGCAACAAGCCCGAATGGATGATCATGGATGTGCTGCCGATTTTGCCACCCGATTTGCGCCCACTGGTTCCACTGGATGGTGGCCGGTTTGCCACGTCTGACCTGAATGACTTGTACCGTCGTGTGATCAACCGTAATAATCGCCTCAAGAGACTGCTTGAGTTAAGTGCCCCCGATATCATCGTGCGTAACGAAAAGCGCATGCTGCAGGAATCGGTTGACGCGCTTCTTGACAATGGCCGTCGCGGCCGTGCGATTACCGGCTCCAACAAGCGGCCTTTGAAGTCGCTGGCCGATATGATCAAGGGCAAGCAGGGTCGTTTCCGTCAAAACCTGTTGGGGAAACGTGTCGATTACTCCGGTCGTTCGGTTATCGTGGTTGGTCCTCGCCTCAAACTGCACCAGTGTGGTCTGCCCAAGAAAATGGCGCTTGAGTTATTCAAGCCATTTATTTTCAGCAAGCTCGAACTGCGCGGCCTGGCGACAACCATCAAGGCCGCCAAGAAAATGGTCGAACGCGAAACCGCGGAAGTCTGGGATATCCTGGCCGAAGTGATACGCGAGCATCCTGTTCTGTTGAACCGCGCGCCGACATTGCACCGGCTGGGTATCCAGGCTTTTGAACCGGAATTAATTGAAGGCAAGGCTATTCAATTGCACCCGCTGGTTTGTGCCGCCTACAATGCCGACTTTGACGGCGACCAGATGGCGGTCCACCTGCCCTTGACCATCGAGGCGCAACTGGAATCGCGTGCCTTGATGATGTCGACTAATAATGTGCTTTCACCGGCTAATGGCGAGCCGATTATTGTTCCTTCGCAGGACGTGGTTCTGGGTCTTTACTACATGACGCGCGAACGCATTAATGCCAAGGGTGAAGGTATGATCTTTGCCGACATCGAAGAAGTGCAACGTGCCTACGGTGCCAAACAGGTCGATCTTCAGGCCATGGTTAAGGCCCGTTTGCAACTGGTTTCAGAGAATGAAAAAGGCGAGCGGGTATCTACGTCCACGATTATTGATACCACGGTCGGGCGTGCATTACTGTTTGATATCATGCCGGATGGCCTGCCATATAACCTGGTCAATAAACCCATGACCAAAAAGGCAATCTCGCACCTGATCAACACCTGTTATCGCACTGTTGGCTTAAAAGAGACGGTTATTTTTGCTGACCAGCTTATGTATACCGGCTTCCACTATGCAACGGTTTCCGGCGCATCAATTGGCGTCAACGATTTCGTTATTCCGGATGAGAAAGTTGGCATCATTCAGGCTGCCGAGAAAGAAGTAAAAGAGATCGAAGATCAGTACGCTTCGGGCCTGGTGACCCAGGGTGAGAAATATAATAAGGTCGTCGATATCTGGTCTCGTGCCAACGAGATGGTGGCTACCGCGATGATGGACACGCTGGGCAAAGAGGTTGTCGTCGATCGCGAAGGCAAGGATGTGGAGCAGGAATCCTTTAATTCCGTATATATCATGGCCGATTCCGGTGCCAGGGGTTCCCCCGCGCAGATTCGCCAGCTGGCTGGTATGCGTGGCCTTATGGCTAAGCCCGATGGCTCGATTATCGAAACCCCGATTACCGCCAACTTCCGTGAAGGCCTGTCGGTACTCCAGTACTTTATTTCTACGCACGGTGCACGAAAAGGCCTGGCCGATACCGCACTGAAAACAGCGAATTCCGGTTACCTGACCCGCCGCCTGGTCGATGTTGCCCAGGATCTGGTGGTGACCGATGAAGATTGCGGAACCGAAAATGGCCTGCTGCTGACGCCCCTGATTGAAGGTGGTGAGGTGGTTGTGCCCCTGAGTGAGCGCGTGCTTGGCCGTGTCGTAGCCCAGGATGTGACGCTGCCCGGTAACGAGAAAGAAATTATTCTACCCGCCGGTACCCTGATTGACGAATCCACGGTCAAAACTATTGATGAAAATAATATTGACGAGATAGTCGTCAGGTCGGCAATTACCTGTGATATTCGTTATGGTATTTGTACCAAGTGTTATGGTCGCGACCTGGGTCGTGGACACCTGGTCAATATTGGCGAAGCCGTGGGTGTTATCGCGGCGCAATCCATTGGTGAACCCGGCACGCAGCTGACCATGCGTACTTTCCATATTGGTGGTGCGGCCTCGAGCTCGTCAACGGTCGATCATGTGCAAATCAAACACGGCGGCGAACTGCGGCTGCACAAGGTCAAATACATCAAGCGTAAAAAAGGTGGTTTCGTGGTTGTTTCCCGTTCCGGTTCACTGGCGGTTGCCGATGAGCACGGGCGAGAGCGCGAACGCTATAAAATCCCGTACGGTACCATTTTGAACGTCAGCGAAGGCGCCAAGGTGAAGTCCGGCCAGGTCGTGGCGAATTGGGATCCGCATACGCACCCGATCGTGACCGAAGTTGCCGGTCGCGCCATGTTCCATGGTATGGAGGACGGCATAACAGTCAAACGCCAGACCGACGAGTTGACCGGGCTTTCCAATACCCAGGTACTCGATCCCAAGGATCGACCGGCTGCCGGAAAAGACCTGCGTCCCATGGTCAAACTGGTGGATAAAAAGGGTAAGGACCTGTGCCTGGCGGGTACCAATGTACCGGCACATTACATGTTGCCGGCCAACGCGCTGCTGAATCTGGAAGACGGTGCCGAAGTGGGCGTCGGCGATATTATTGCCCGGATTCCACAAGAGAGTTCAAAAACGCGTGACATTACCGGTGGTTTGCCACGAGTTGCCGATTTATTTGAGGCAAGAAAGCCGAAAGAACCTTCGATACTGGCCGAAATTACCGGTATTTTCAGCTTCGGCAAAGAAACCAAGGGTAAAAAGCGCCTGGTTATTACCCCGCCTGGAGGAGAAGATCACTACGAAGTGCTTATTCCAAAATGGCGCGTAATGAACGTGTTCGAAGGTGAAAAAGTTGAGAAAGGCGAGGTTATTTCCGATGGCCCTGCCAACCCGCATGATATTCTTCGCCTGAAAGGCGTTAGCGCTTTGGCAGAGTACATCGTCTCTGAAATCCAGGAAGTTTACCGGCTGCAGGGTGTTGTCATTAACGACAAACACATCGAAGTCATCGTCCGACAAATGCTGCGCAAGGTGCAGGTTGTCGAATCCGGTGATACCAGCCTGATTAAGGGCGACCAGGTCGAGTACAACGCGGCGCTGGAAGCCAATGAGCAGACCGAAAAAGACAATCTGACGCCTGCCGAAGTGGAGCGCCTGCTGCTGGGTATCACCAAGGCATCTCTGGCAACGGAGTCGTTTATTTCGGCTGCCTCCTTCCAGGAAACCACACGGGTATTGACCGAGGCTGCGGTAACGGGCAAGCGAGATTACCTGCGCGGATTGAAAGAAAATGTTGTTGTTGGCCGCTTGATCCCTGCGGGTACGGGCCTGGCTTACCACAGCGAACGCAAACGCAAACGGCTGGCAGAAGCGGCTGTTAAGGAAGGAGCCGCATCCGTTAGCGCGGATGAAGTAGAACAGGCGCTCACAGAAGCCCTGAATGTTTCTACCTGATTCAATTTTAATTGAGTGGGAAGCA
>CAMYIF010000062.1 GCA_947258415.1 uncultured Pseudomonadales bacterium | reverse complement strand
GATATCGAACGACTCCACCGCCGCGCCAACGGCTTCGACGACGCCCGCGCCATCGTGGCCGAGCACGGTTCCGGCGCCTGCGCCGAGATAGGGCCCGAAGGCGCGAAAAAAAGTATCCGCCGGGTTGACGCCGGCGGCCTCGATTCGGACCAGGACCTCGTCATCCCGCCCCGGCCAGGGCAAGCGGATTTCCGCCAGGGAAAGCACTTCGGGATCACCGGCTTCTCGCATCACGACGGCTTCGCAATTAAAAGACATGATTGGCTCCGAGAAAAAAACTTAGCCGGAATAACCTGCATCCGGGCCTGCATGGTAACGGCAGAATACGACGCGCGCAAAATGCGGGGCCGGGCCGAATGTTGTGAGCGGGTGTTTGCAGGCAACTGATAGCAATAACGTTCCTCATTAGTTTGTACCGCCTTCGTGCAATATGCGGGCTAGTGAAAATTATCCGTGGTGACGCAAGGTGATAGCCAGCTTGATCTTGAACCGTAGAAACAAGTTGGCTGTCGGGGGAATACTGGCCCCGATTATTCGTGATTCCTCCGATCCTTCGACGCTGGAGCAACTCCGGGCGACACACCGCGCCTCGAAATATATGTGGCAGATTTGCAACGCTAATGAGAACATTAGCCTCGAAAACTGCAGGCAAGCCACGGTATCCGTGAGCGGTGCGCCTGTTTTTCAACGATATAACCGGGGGCAGTTCCAAGCCGTTGATTTCAGGCCGGTTATATTATTACCACAATGTCTTTAAAGTGGCACAGCAGGTGCATTCAAAAGTCAGGTTCGGTAATTCCACGGACCCTCACACGCAGAACGATTGCAATAATCCAGGGGGAAAGTAATGAAACACATAAACATATCGAAACAAGCGGCGCTGGCCGTCGCGGTATCCGGCGCGTTGATTTTGCCGGCCGCGGCGCCGGCTTTCGAGGCCAAATTGTCCGGCCAGGTCAGTCGCATGGTGGTGATACCCGACGATGCCGCCGGCGATGAAATTCAGCATGTCGATATCGGCTGGAGCGGCTCGCGCTTTCGCTTTACCGGTTCCGACACCGCGGAAAACGGCCTGACCTACGGTTTCCGTTTTGAAATTCAGGCCCGGGAAAACTGCGCCGGCGCGTCGAACGGCGGCACCTTCGGCGATACCGGCGATGACCAGGACAACCGCTACCAGGACCTTTACCTGTCCGGCGGCTGGGGCCAGGTTTCATTCGGCAAGGGCGACGGCGCCTCGAACGACGCGACCGAAGTCGACCTGTCAGGCACCGCGCTCGCGTCCAGTTCGAACCACCAGGATAACTGGGGTGAATATGCAATTACTTCCGGTGGCATGAAATGGGACTCCATTTTTAACATGCAAGATGGGCAAAGCCGTACTAACCGCCTGCGATACGATACGCCTAACTTCAGTGGTGTCAGCTTTGCCGCCAGTGTTGGTCAGGGCGATGCAACTGAAATAGCTGTTCGCTATCGTGGTGAAATAACTGCGGTTAAAATCGAAGCCTCAGCAGGTTTTGTAAACAGGCATAACTTTGCGGGTAACGAAGCCGAAACTACCGGCGCTTCTATCTCGGCCTTGTTTGGTGGTGGCTTCAATATCACATGGGCCTATGCCATGACTGAGCCACAGAAAGGTGCTGTTAAGTTAGACCAGGAAGCCTGGACTATTAAGCTAGGCTACAAAAAAGGTATTCACGCGGTCACAGTCGACTATGGCGACGGTGAAACTGATGTTGCTGGCGGCGGTGAAAACGAAGCCGACACCTGGGGCCTGACCTACGCGGCATTCCCGGCAAAAGGTGTTGAAGTTTTTGTTACTTACCGTGAACTGGATGCCGACCTGCAAAGTGGTGCATCTACAGACGAAGTTGATATCTTCGCTATAGGCTCACGTATTAAATTCTAAGTTTAAATTTTTAGAATTGAGAAGAGCGGCTTATGCCGCTCTTTTTTTTGACTGGTTTTTTAACCACATATAATGCCTTCCTGAATTGTTTTCTGTATAGTACCGCTGTTAGTTTCTATAATTAAATACGTTTCAGGTTGTATGTAATATGAAAAGCAAGTTATTGAAAATACTCGTTGTTTGCAGTGTTTTTCTGGCGGGTTGCAAAGTAACGGGTCCGGCGGATGACGAGTGGGATAAAAAGGATAATAATACCTACAATACGGGGCGGCTTTTTTCCAAGGACGGTAGCGCGTTAACAATTTACAGCAATGAAGAAAAAGATAAGGAAAGTGCATTATTTCATAGCAACAAGGATCGTAATGACCAATCAGCTTCAAGTTCTTCCAGCCCAGCCTCGGATTACGAAAGCTACAAACAGTGGTCTGAAGCCAAGAAAAATGATTCCGCCGAATATGAAAAATTCAAAAAATGGCAGGAGTTTGAGGAATATCAACGCTGGAAAGATCAGCAGCAAAAGTAATCCCTGGCAAGTTACTCAACCATTAACCAGGTTCAGGTCAATTTCCAGCAATGGGTGGCTCTGATTCGGACTTCCGATGGAACATCCTTAAATCATCCGAATCTGCCTGAAACTGCTAACTCATTGGTAACTTTGTAGCTGACTGACCTGGTAAAAATTGAATATTTTTAGCGCCCAGCTGATTAAAATGTTGGGAAAACCAGGTATTACCTGCGATTATAAATTATTAAATTCCCCTTAAATTTTTGGCTGGGATATTCTGTTTCCAGTCAAGCGTAGCGATCAATTTATTTTATTACTTGCAGACAAGGCGCATATTGGTTCTTCGTCTATAATTATTTACATGATCAATTAATAGCATTTTCAACCAAAAATCTACCCGGACATAAAGCATAAATGTCGTTAGGAAACGATCCGCTGTACGCAGAAGCCATCATGTTTTTTGATGACGAAAACATCATTAAAGAAATGTTGTTTACTGAATTTGAAGCGGTTTTGGACGGCGTTGTGGGGATACCCGAATTTTCCGGTAAACAATATAAAGCCGCCTATGTAACGATTTGGCGCAACCTGTCGGTTCACATTGTTGTATTGTTCGAGCTTGCTTTTGACAAATACGGCCACGTAGAAAAAAAATGGAATCTTCCTTTACGCTATCTTGGAGCGCAAGCGATAAGTGGACCGGACTTGGGTCAGGGAAAAATTTTGCTGTTAATGCGTAACGACTGCGAAGAAGATGAGTATCATCCGTTTCTCTGGAATGCTGAAGGCAACCAGATTGAAATACTCACAGCCATCAGGGATTCGGTAAAAAGAAACAAACTGGGTCTGTACGTTGAAAGCGAAAGCTCTCGTTATTTGGGTTATGGTCAGGCAAATCAAGCTCCGACAGCAGATATGGCTTTCAGTGAAACCCAGTTTAATGAGGAATATCAACTCAGATTAATCAACAATATTGAATCAACACTGAAGTTCAAATATGAACATCAAATCAAGGAATTGGAAAAGCAACACCAGAATATAGTGAAGCAACTGGAGTCGCACATTACCCGTTTGCAAAACCAGATTGACGAATTTGAACAGCAAATCAAGAAGATCGATCACGCAAATAAAGAACATCTGGACATCATTGTCGATAAATATCAGAAAAAGCTGGAGGAAAAGGTCAGTAAAGCTCGTGGCGAACTGCTTGAAAAGATTGAAAGCAAGGATCTTGAATTACGTTATGGAAAGGAGCAACTGAAAGAGTTAAACGAGGAGTTTGCCCAGCTGCAGGGTAAATTTGAACCTTCATGTAAAAGTGCTGTTCATGATAATTTGACCGGAATGATAGCTTCAGGCGTGGAGCTCATCGTTACCCAGACCGGAATAGGCAGCTACAGCCTGAAGCTGGAACAGGTCCATGATTATATCGCTAACCCCATCAGTTTCTGGGCCAAGCAGTGTGGCGTCAGCGAAGAATGCTTCCTGGCGTGGAACCATCATTTTCAAAACCCGGTCTGCCAGGCAGGTCAAAATGCCGGGTGTCCGTGCAATGAGGAAATTAAAAGAGTCGAGCAACCAATAGATTTCGAAGCAGGGCAAAGTGATATGTGCAGGAAGCATCGTCTTGGACAACTTTCAAGTGCATACCAATAAAGCCACTGGTAATTCCTGGCTCATTTCCCCAAAGAACCCGGTTAGATACTCAACACAATATTAGACGCTTCGGGTATCACTTTGTCGGTTAGCCAAAACTTCCCAGGAAAAATTACTCATCCTTTTTTAACGAAACACAGTGTGCACTTGTCCGTGTGGCGTGAACCTGGACTATACCCGGAAATATCCGGCAATAAATGGCGCAAACTTAAATACAATATAAGCAGGATGCGAAGCCAGGGATATAATATCGGTGCCAGTTTCGGTGGCGCTTTTTCGAATCATCTGCATGCACTGGCTTTTGCCGGAAAAACGCTGGGCTTTAGAACAGTCGGTTTTGTCAGGGGTGAGGTAACCGCGCCGTTAAATCCGACACTCCAGGATGCATCGGACTGGGGTATGCAGCTGGTTCCTGTCTCACGGGCCGATTATCGAAACAAATACAATCCGGAGTTTATCAAGCAGATTACCGCACCTTTTGCTCCCTGTTATGTAATTCCCGAAGGTGGGTCTAACCAGTTGGCTGTTAAAGGCTGTTCCGAACTTGGTGCCGAAATATGCGAATCTGTAAAGGCCATCGATTTCCTGTGCGCTGCCTGCGGAACGGGAACTACACTCGCTGGCCTTATTTGCGGCTCGTCGAATTGCAAGGTTTTGGGTTTTAGCGCGCTGAAAAACAATCAAGAGCTGGATAAAAATATATCGGCAATGCTTTCTGAAGCTGGTGCAGTACCCGGACAGCCGTGGCGCATTATCCACGACTATCACTTCGGGGGGTTCGCAAAAATTAATCCATTGCTGGTGTCATTCATGGACCAATGGATGGCGCAAACAGGCATTACCCTGGACCCTGTTTACACGGCCAAGATGCTATACGGAATTTTCGATTTGATTGACAAAGGTTATTTCAAAAAAGGAAGTCATATTGTCGCCGTGCATACGGGTGGTTTACAGGGGCTTCGTGGGATGCAATCAAAAATGGAGCGTATCAGAAGAAGGCAAAGAGCGAACGATACCGGACTTTGAGTCAGGTTGACGGCCAGTCGTCAGGCACGATAAATCCCCGATGTTTTACCTGGCACGATTGCGCACCGGATTGTTCGATGGGAGTGTCAATACAGGCAACCATTAACGGGCGTTGACTGGTTTTAAAATGATGTTTAAGCTGATGAGTTAACACTTCGAATGACATTGTCGGTGTCTTCTCGTAAAAGCATCGTGGTGAAAACCAGCCTTGTTTGGGCAAAATTAACCATAATTTTTCCTGAAACTTATCAACCAACGCATTGATCTTGCCTAACCTCACCCAGAAACCTTTCGCGTGGTTTTCGTTGGCGGAAAGGGGGCCGCTGCAATCCTGGTGCAGTGGATAAAAGAAGTAACCTTTCAGGCAAATTTCAGGATCGATTTCATCAATACCCAATTTAGCAAGTAGTTCTTTTGCCTCGGTTTTTTCGGATATTCTGCACTGATGATCAACCATGCGCAAAAGCTTGATGTCGAGACGGTCCTTGCAACCGGGACCTATCCAGTTTTGCCAGTTTTTTTCTGATCTGGCATTCTTTTCTGCCGGCGGGATACCCAGGTAAAATTTTACTGCCGTTTCCATGTGGATGTAGCGCTGCCTGTGCGCGCAAAAATAAATAAAATCGAATTCACCCAACGTCCGAGAGCTGTTGGTAACCGGCAGATTGTGAGCGATCAGTTCAAATCCAGGGTAATTATCCAGAACCAGGTGCCACAGTTTTTCAAAGTAAATACCCAGCGGTAAAGGTGAGTCTGTGTTGAAGATGCCAGGATCCAGATACTGCAATTCGTTTTCAAGCCAGTTTACAAGATCCGCAAAGGGTAAGGCATCAGAAATGCTGTTGACAGGCAAACCATGACCGTAAAACTCGGCTATATTTGACATTAAATCCGGACTTTCAACCGCCCATTGAATGTCTGTTCGGATTTTCTCCAGTTGTTGTCGGGAGTTCATAGAATTTCAGATTGGCCATAGTCACTATGTGGATAAGCATGACGTGCTTGTATATCATACCGATATGTTAAATCGCTTTAACTATCCACCCCTGCAGATAATTAACCGTAACGGGAATCAGCATTACCATGCAAACTAAACCGTTTAATACGATAGGCATTGTCGGGCGTCCTGATAATAATGCCCAAATTACGGATACGTTAAAAGATTTGATTAGTTATCTTGGTAAGCGCGGTTTAAACATTATCATCGAAGAATACACTTCAGATGCCTTGACTGAACATACATTACCGGTTTGTAACCAGGTGGAGTTAGGTAATTTATGCGATCTGGCGATTGTCGTAGGTGGTGACGGAAGCATGCTGACGGCAGCCCGGGCACTGGCAAAACACAAGGTGCCGGTTGTGGGTATTAATCGTGGTGGCCTTGGTTTTTTAACCGATATTCCGCCCGATGAAATCGAGCAAAAACTGGATGATATCCTTGCGGGTAAATATACCACGGAGTCGCGGTTCCTGCTGTCGGTAACCATCCAGAATTCCCGGGGTAACGAAAATTACGGGCAGGCGTTGAATGATGTTGTTCTGAGTACCGGGCAATCGTCACGGATGATTGAATTTGAACTCTATATCAATAACAAGTTTGTTTACAGCCAGCGTTCAAATGGCTTGATTGTGTCAACCCCGACCGGTTCAACCGCCTATTCGCTCTCAGGTGGTGGCCCTATCCTGTATCCAAGTCTGGACGCCATCGTACTGGTACCCATGTTCCCGCATACCTTGACCGCAAGGCCAATTGTTGTCGATGGTCGAAGCAAGATTAAAATTATCCCGGGAAGCCTGCATGACGCCAGCCCGCTAATAAGTTGTGATAGCCATACGAACTTTATCGCAAACCCTGGCGATGAAGTTCATATTGAAAAAATGGGGTGCACATTGACATTAATCCATCCATTGCAACACGATTTTTTCCAGGCATGCCGCAGCAAGCTTGGTTGGGGAAGCCGAATTGGCAACTAGAACAGTGTCAGTCTGCCTAAATGAACTTGCAGGCAATATAGCACTCGTTGCCGCCCTCAATATTGCGGTGCATTTTTTAATACTTTTTTAAAAATAACCAAATGTTAAAAACTCAAAAAACCGGGTGCCTGAAGCATGGATGTTGCCGAACATAATTTTGAAACTTCTTTCTTTTATTCTGATGATAGCTTGCGTTTATATTATCGGGACTATCGTACCAATACGGAAGACAGGGTTCCGGTTGTATGCCTGCACGGATTGACGCGTAACTCCCAGGATTTTGAAGATATTGCCGGGCATCTAGCCCAAAAAAGGCGTGTCATTGTCCCGGATTTTCGCGGGCGCGGATTGTCCGAATACGATGAGCAGTGGCAGAATTATCACCCGCACACCTACGTCAATGACACCTGGAGGTTATTGTCACACCTAAACCTGAACAGGGTAATCATTCTCGGAACATCGCTCGGTGGCCTGGTAGCGATGATTATGGCTTCCCAGAAGCCGCATATGCTGCAGGCGGTTATTTTGAATGATATTGGTCCGCAAGTTGCGCCAGGGGGTCTGGAGCGGATCAGGAGCTATCTCGGAAATGTCCGGAATGAAAGCAGGCTGGATGACGCAGTTAATCGTGCTAAAGAAATTAACCAGGATTTTTTTCCTGATTTTAGAGATAAATACTGGCGTAGATTTGTCCTGAGGACATATAAGGTAAATGCCAAAAATCTTTACGAGCTGGCATACGATCCGAATATTGTATTGGCACTGAACCAGTTGGGTGGGTTACCCGAAGATCCATGGCAATATTTTAATGCCTTGAAACCATTACCCTGCCTTCTGATACACGGGGGATTGTCCGATTTGTTAACTGCAGATATTGTTGGCAAAATGCGGTTGGTGAAACCGGATTTGCAATACGCAATGATTTCGCGATGTGGTCATGCCCCCGTTTTGAATGAACCCGAATCGATAAGGGCTATCGATTCATTTCTTGCTACATTATCCTGAAATTATAATTTGGTAACTCCTCCTGCATGTATGTTGAAATTAAATGATTAAAGCGCTATCAGTTGAAACAGCCGAAGATCTTTCTGAATTCAGTCGGTATTTATGGTCGCAGGGCATAACCCATAAAATCAGTGAAGAGTCGGGTCGCCAGGTCGTCTGGGTCGCCAGTGAGAATGAAATCAGCATTGTGAAAAAGGAATACGCTCATTTCAGGAAGCAAAAAACAGAATCGGGTTTACCGCATTCACAACCTGGCAATAAACAGTCAAACACCTACGATGCATTTTCACTTGGCCTGATTGGCCAACAGCTAATGGCTAGCCCATGGATTTCAGGCTTCATTCTGACCAGCATTCTGGTAACCCTGTTACTAAACAGCCCGTTCGGTGCTTCGGTATTCGCCTGGTTGCGCATGGGCTCACCGGCGTACGTGGCCGAATCGGGCGAAGTCTGGCGATTGATATCACCGATATTCCTGCATGCCAATACCATGCACCTGGCGTTTAATATGCTGATGTTATGGGTGTTTGGCCATCAAATTGAAAAATACGAACCGAAACTGTTGTTCCTGGTTCTCCTGCTCATTTTTTCGGTTATACCCAATATCGCCCAGTATTACGCGGGTGGTTCCTATTTTGGCGGTATGTCGGGAGTTGTTTACGGTGTGCTAGGATATTGCTGGCTGACTGGCAAGCGGCGACCGGAAAAAGGCTATCATTTCCCGAACGCGTTAATGGGCTTTATGATGGTCTGGCTCTTGCTCGGATTTAGCGATATATTGCGTTTTGCCGGTTTTGGATCGATGGCCAATTATGCTCATCTGGGTGGATTGCTGTCTGGTCTGCTGGCGGCGTATTGTGTCACTTCTTTTGGTCGCAAACCATCAATTGGTTAGCAATTAACTCAAGGTTGAACTCGAATGAAACAAGGCTTTACCCAAATTGCCCAGCAACTTGATCCGTTAATCTACCAGCGTTTCAAGCGGGCGCTTGAATTAGGTAAGTGGCCCGATGGCCGGGCAGTTACAAAGGAGCAGCGAGAGATTTGCATGCAGGCGGTGATTAGCTACGAAGAGGCGAATGTGCCGGAAGAATTGCGTACCGGTTACATGCAGCAAAACTGCAGGAGTAAAGCTGATCTGGCATCAACAAATAGAAGCGAAGATTCCGAACAACCATTGAATGTCAGTCAGTCAAAAACGAAAGATTAGCCGGTGAAAATCAAGTGACAACCCGAGGCACTCTGGGCAAGATGCGCGCCAGCCTTGATCAGCCGGTCAGTTATAATATGCCCATTGGTGAGCATAAGTTAGCGGTTAATCCTTTACTGGGTAGCGTGATCAGGTTGCATTACCAGGGTGCAATTCATTGTATCCATTGTTCACGCAAAACCAGCAAAAGTTTCAGCCAGGGTTATTGCTACCCCTGTTTCAAACGCCTGGCAAGATGTGATTTGTGTATCATGAGCCCCGAACGTTGTCATTATGACCAGGGTACCTGCCGGGAACCCGGGTGGGGTGAAACCCATTGCATGAAATCGCACTATGTTTACCTGGCCAATTCTTCCGGGGTCAAGGTAGGTATTACCCGCGCAAGAAATATCCCGGCTCGCTGGATTGACCAGGGTGCGGTGCAGGCGCTTCCTGTTTTTAAAGTTGATACCCGCTACCAGTCCGGGCTGGTCGAAGTCATGTTCAAGCAGCATGTGGCCGATAAAACCAACTGGCGGGTCATGCTAAGGGGGCAGATTGAAATGCTTGATTTAGTCTCTATCCGCGACCAGTTGTTTGACAAGTGCGCCGACCAGATCACGGAATTGCAACAGCAGTTTGGTATCCAGTCCATCCAGCCCTTGATGGATGCAGATACGGTTAATATTGACTACCCTGTCCTGGAGTACCCGACCAAAGTGACCTCACTAAACTTCGATAAAACGCCTGAAATCGATTGCCGGGCCGCCGCTTTTCGTGTCCATTCACAGTTTTACGCCGGTCCTGAACGGTGTTGCACGACCCTGGGAAATGGGAGTGCTGTGGGATACGGACGAGGAAGTCGCGCGAATTATGCTGGAGGAACTGCGTGCGGCCGGCTACAAAGTAGGCGACAACGAACCTTACACCGGCAAAGCACCACAAGACTTCACGGTTGATGATCATGCGGAGGAGATCGGCTTGCGGCACGCTGCGGTCGAGATTCGGCAGGACCTGATCGACGACGACGCGGGGGTGGAAGCCATCGCCGCCATACTGCACAGCGCCGTCGAGTCCATTGTCGAGCGCATCGGCTCGCAGCAGAAAGCGAAATCCGCGTAAAGAGGATGGTAGCGAAGAAAGGGAGTAGCGATGACCAATAGTGGTCCCCAGTTTACGATCGGCGTCGAGGAGGAATATCTGCTCGTCGACAAGGAGACGCGCAGCCTGATCATCGACCCGCCCGAGAGCCTGATGACGGAGTGTGAGGAGCGTTGCGGTGCTCAGGTTACATCGGAACTCCTGCGGTCGCAGATTGAAATAGGCTCGAAGGTATGCCGTAACATAAAGGAGGCGCAGGAAGACCTGCGACGCTTGCGGCGGATCATTATCGACGTGGCATCGAATCACGGACTCGCACCGATCGCGGCGTCCACCCACCCGTTTAGCCGCTGGTCCGACCAAAAACAAACGGAGAAGGACCGTTACAATGCGCTGACGGTCGAGATGCAGGGCGCCGCACGTCGCTTGCTGATCTGCGGCATGCACGTGCACGTCGGGATCAACGACGACGAGTTGCGCATCGACCTGATGAATCAGATGTCGTATTTCCTGCCGCATCTCCTGGCACTGTCATGCTCGTCGCCATTCTGGGCAGGCCGCGACACAGGGCTCAAGAGCTATCGTCTCACGGTATTCGATTCGCTGCCGCGCACCGGACTGCCCGAGCGTTTTGCAAGTTATGCGGAATACGAGCGACATGTGAACATTCTCATGGGCGCAGGACTGATCGAAGACGCGACCCGGATCTGGTGGGACCTGCGACCGAGTGCCCGCTACCCTACGCTCGAAACGCGTGTGATGGATGTTTGTACACGACTCGAGGACACGGTGTCGCTGGCGGCATTGCTCACCTGCATCCTGCGCATGTTGTATCGCCTGCGGGCGTCGAATCAACGCTGGCGTTTGTACACGCCGATGCTGATTCGCGAGAATCGCTGGCGTGCCATGCGCTACAGTTTCGACGAGGGGCTCATCGATCTCGGCAAGGGTGGCGTGGTGCCGTTTGAGGAACTGCTGGACGAGATACTTAGCCTGGTCTGGGACGATGCCAAGGCACTCGGGTGTACCGAGGAAG
>CAMYIF010000061.1 GCA_947258415.1 uncultured Pseudomonadales bacterium | reverse complement strand
GCCGCGCCAGCCTGCGGCTGCGAATGTTTCGGGCGTTATGTGGCATCAATTGAATAGGCGTAACCTGAGGGTCCACTTTTGACTCGCTTAATGTGTTGAGGGCTATGAATACAATCGCAATCTCAGTTCTAAAGGGAGCAGGTGCGGGATTGATCATAGCTGTTCCGATTTGGTGGCTACCGTTTTTCTTGCAGCAGGCTGTCCCAGATTTGCTGGCATTCCACTTCCGTTTGATCATCGGTCCCCGCACCGGTAGTCGAGGTGTTTGCCGGCCAGCCATTCCGGTTCATATTGATATTGCTGCCCTCGAGGTTAATAATAATATTATCCGTACCCGAACTATGGCCGTCGGCAACCCAGCGGGCATGGGCAATTGCGACACCGGTTGCCAGGCCTCCACCGACACCTTCTACCGCAGCGGCTTCGGCATCATCCGTGACATCCAGGAAACGTGGTAGCGCTGTCGCTGCCAAAATTCCCAAAATAACAATGACGATGACCAGTTCGATGAGGGTAAAGCCCGCTTGTCTGTTTATTACCATTCCAGTCGCCTCAACATTTTTCATTTCAATTAGTCCATTGATAATCATTGATTGGCGATAACTCCAGACCCTGAGCGGTATCCACGTCGACATCGAACTTTCGGTTCTTGTTGTTATCGGCAAAATTGAATATGAGTTTAAAAATAGCTTCGCTTTTACCTTCAATTATCCGGTTGCTTTTATTGTTTTCCAGAATCGAAAAAAAACGATCATTCTTAACCAGGTAAATCAGCACCTGTCGGTCCCGGTCAAAATACCAGTGACCGGCATCGGGCCGGGGATCATTACTGCCAAGTTCTCCCGCATAATTCACCGGGGCCTTTTGCAGCAGGCGCATTGGATTAGTGCCATCCAGCGATTCCAGATGTTCGAGTCCGTCCTTAATTAAATGTTCAGACATCACGGTCATCACGGATGTTTGTAAACTATCCAGCACTTCCTGCATCTCCATTCGCTCGGCATCGGCAGCGAAGTTTAAAAACATTCTCAGGGCGATACCAATAAAGACCATCAGCAAGATAACTACGAGCATGATTTCGAATAATGAATAGCCTTGATTGGTTAGCCGCGCTGCTAACCTGGATTCGGTAGTCATGCGTGTATTTATAGTTATGTCTTCACCCTTAGAGGACTCCAGACCGGTGCTGCCATCCCATCACCTGACGACACCGGAAAGGTCCCACATCGGCAGGAATACCCCGAGCGCCAATATTAACACCATCCCGGCGACTGCCAGCAGCAATATCGGCTCTATCCTGTCCGCCATTACTTTCAGGTCGTAGTCGACTTCCTGCTCATAAAAGTCAGCGACCTCATCCAGCAAATCGTCGATTGACCCGGTTTCTTCACCTACTGAAATCATCTGCAAGACCAGTGGTGAAAACAGCCCGCTATTAGTCGCCGTGCGTGAAAAACTTTCACCGTGCTGGATGCTGGTGCGCATGCCCTGAATTTTTTGGGCGACGTAAGTGTTACCCACCGCGTTTCCGACAACCGATAACGCCTGGATGACCGGCAGACCTGCGCGCGCCACCATGGCGTAAGTACGGGCAAATCGACCCAGATTAATACGCTCGAAAATAACCCCGACGAGCGGTAATTTTAACTTGACGCGATCCCATTGCAGCCTGCCCGCGCTGGTGTTGATGTAAAAACGGTAACCCAGTGTTATCCCGGCTGTAATCAACAATATCCAGTGCCAGTTGTTCAGGGTAAAATCCGAACTCCAGATCAGTACTTTGGTTTGCCAGGGCAATTCAGCCTTGAAGCTTTCGAATAATTTTGCAAAAGCCGGGACCACGAATACATTGATCACGCCCACGGCGACAACAATCGCCATCAATACAAAAAGCGGGTAACGCGTGGCGGCACCGATGCGTTTTTTGGTCTCACGCTCCAGCTCCAGATACTTCGCAACCTGCTTGAAGGCGATGTCCAGGTGACCCGAATTTTCACCGACATGTATAACCGATATGTATAATTCCGAGAAAATATGCGGGTGACGACTCATGGACGTCGCCAAATCGACCCCTGATTCGAGCGATTCGATCACATCGTGCAATACTTCCCGGAACGCCTCGTTCCTGACCGAGCCTTCAAGACCCATTAATCCACGAATAATAGGCACGCCCGACTTGTTCAGGCTGTACATCTGGCGACTGAAGACAATCAACTCTTCGAGGCTGATGGCATGTTTGAAGATATGTTTAACGCCCAATACATTATTTTCAGCGGATTCAACAAACTCGCCTATTTCAATCGGAATCAGGTCACGCCGTGTCAACTGCGTTGCAACCGCCTCCGCGCTCGCGGCTTCCAGCGTTCCGTCTACCAGTTCGCCGCTAGGGTTTCGCCCAGTGTATCGATAGGTTGGCATTATTTAAATTATCTTCATTAACTTGATTCTTATCAGCGGGTTAGTCCTCTATAACGCCGGTTCGACCAGGCCTGCAACTACATTCTCTTCAGAATTTTCCAGCTGCTCCACCACACGTAGCACTTCCTCCAGGGAGGTAATGCCCTGTTGTGCGTACTCCATCGCGGCATAAATAAGCGGCTTGAAATTGGGGCTGGTAATAGCCGCCCTGGTAAAATCCGACGTGTTGCTGCGACGCAGCGCGTCGGCCATTTGATCGTTAATCTCGAGTAACTCGAATACCCCGATACGGCCCCGGTAACCCGTTTTGTTGCAATGTTGACACCCGGCGCCTTTCTGGAATTTGACCCGGTCAATCACCTCCGGATCCAGCACCGAATCGAGCAGAATGGTTTCCTGGGTATCCGGGGTATAGTCGGACTTGCAGGCATCACAAATCCGGCGAACCAGGCGCTGGGCCACGACCGCGCGTAAAGACGTGGCTACCAGGTATCCTTCGACACCAATATCGATCAGCCGCATGGCGCTGGTAACCGCGTCATTGGTATGCAGGGTTGACAAGACCAGGTGGCCCGTCATGGAAGCTCGTAATGCGATTTTAGCCGTTTCGCTATCCCGGATTTCACCGACCAACAAGATGTCAGGATCCTGCCTGAGACTGGCGCGTAAAACCGAATCGAAAGTCAGGTTTATTTTCGGGTTTACCTGGATCTGGCTGATTCGTTCCAGTTGGTACTCAACCGGGTCTTCCACTGTGATAATCTTTTTCTCGGGAACATTCAATTCGTTCAGCGCGCCATAAAGCGTTGTGGTTTTACCACTTCCCGTTGGCCCGGTGACCAGGATCAACCCGTGTGGCCGACGAATAAGCCCCCTGAAACGCTCAAGCATTTCCCGCGGCATGCCGCAGTGATCCAGGCCGATGGCGCCGCCGGACTGATCCAGCAAGCGCATTACCACCGATTCACCGTGTTGCGTCGGCACTGTCGACAGGCGCACGTCAATATTATGTTGCTTGACACGAACATGGAAACGGCCATCCTGCGGCAAGCGTTTTTCCGAGATATCCAGGCCCGACATGAGTTTTAAACGCAGCACCAGGGCCGGTGCAATGCGCTTTTCTTTCATTACCTGCTCCTGCAAAATCCCGTCGACCCGCTGACGGATCCTGAGCACGTCCTCATCCGGTTCAATATGAATATCCGATGCCTTTACCTGCAATGCATCTTCAAAGATAGACTGCAGCAGCTTGGCCACCGGCGCTTCGCTTTCATCCCCGGTCTCGGCCAACTCTGAAATATCGAGCAAATCATCGCCCAATTCTTCGCGCAACTCCTCGGCCAGGCTGGATATTTCACTGCTCCTGCGGTACACGATATCCAGCTCGCTGAGCAAGTCTGCTTCCCGTACCACCGCGATATCAACAGTTTGCCCCAGCACGCGAGTGATTTCATCGTAGGCAAAAATATCCATTGGATCGCTCATGCCGACCAGTAACGAGCCATTTTCTTCCTTGAGAATAATTGCCCGGAATCGACGTGCCAGCGTTTCCGGCAGGCGTCGCACCAGCGATTCGTCGAATGTATATTTTGCAATATCGATAAAGGGAATCTGCAACTGTTGAGATAAAATGGTCAATAGTTGCTGTTCCTGGATAAATTTCATCTGGATCAGGGTGCGCCCCAGTCTCTGGCCTGATTTTTTTTGCTCCTGTAGCGCCTTGCCAAGCTGATCGTCAGTGATCGCGCCACTCTGGACCAACATATCGCCCAAACGAATTCTTTTCCTGGGTTGTGCCATACCATCTCCAATCTGACCGGGTGTCCCGGTTCAATTCAGCGTGCGTATTCTCTCGTCTGTGTATTGCTTAAGCCTAGCATCAATTTGTGGTACTCGCCTGGCCTGTAAATAGGCCCCCAGGGCGTCCTGCTTCATGCCCAGCGCCTCCAGCGAAATCGCCTGCCCGACCCACCAATTGGCGCGCGCCGGGAACCTCTGCAGCAAATCACGGTATATGTTTACCGCATCCACATGTTGGCCCTGCTGCTGGTTAAGCGAAGCCAGTAGCGACAAATATTCAAGGTCATTACGATTTTCGTTTTTCTGGCGATTTAATAATAGCAATGCCTTTTCTTGCTCGTTAGTCGCCATCCATAATCGAGCCTGCAACTTGATCAATGCGCTGTCCTCGGGCGATAACACCAGGGCCTTGTCCAGGGCATACCGGGCATCGTCAAAACGTTGAAGCTTCAAATAGATCATCACCAGGGTTTCACGGGACAAGCGCACTTGCGGGTGTTGCCCGATTAATCCGCTCAACAGGCTGATGGCTTCTTCTGCTTTTCCCGAACGCAGCGACGACAGGGCTTGCTGGCTGGTTTCCCGGTCTCTTTCGGACAATGATTTTTCGCGGGTGGTCTTGGCAAAAACGCTGGGGCTGGAATCATTTACCCTGGCCCGGGTATCCGAACCCGCAGGCTGCTCAGGAAGCACCGCGTCCGGCATTTGCTTTGCAGCATCCATCTGCTGTAAATCAATTTGGGCAATGGTTTTGGCCCCTGGTTCAATTGCTCTTGATGCCGCTGCTTCAGGTGCCATTAGCTCGATAACCAGCAAGGCATAGCCTTCCTTGTTCAACAGGTAGGTTTGGAAAGTCACCTGGCTGGCCAGGGTTACGCCTAACTGCAGGTTACCCTTATCGCTGGCAACATCGATGGTATTGATCAGCGGGTGCCCGGCAAGAGGCGGCAACGACTCCTTAAGCTCGGTGTTGGGTAACTGGATCAGCAATTCACTGTCAGCTTTTTTTATTATCTTGTGATCAACTGCCGCCGATAATTTGATTTCTATGCGTGCATCAGCATCCATTTCACTGATTTCGATAGATTGCACGCTGGTCCTGGTATTTTGTAGCGGCAATATTGCCTGGTTATTGGCCGGTGCAACCGTCGCCCGGTCTGCGGAGCCCTGGCGCAGTGTCGCTTCGGCCACCTGTTTTTCCGTTACCGTTTGCTGGACTCTAATATCGTATGAACTGTATACCTTGAACAGGAAAGCCGCCAAAAAGCTGACCCCTATCACCAGGATAAGCCAGAAAATCCACCGATATACCGGGTTCACCTTAATTGGCACCGCGGGTATAAGCCCCGGGGAATCTCCCCTGTCCATGGTTTGCCCGGGCACCTTGCGTTTATCCAGGTCACGCAGCATATCGTTAATCAGGCTCAAAGCATGCCCCAAGCAACGTAAAAAATGGCAGAAAGACCGGCAAGGGTGGCATAAATCGCCAGCCGGGCACGGTTCAGGGACAGTAGCTTCGAGCTACCCCTTACACCCTCGGTATCGACAATGGCCCGCTTGATGTGAGCCGCGCCGATACGCCTGTCACCTTTACCGTATGCCACCATCAATGCCTTGTGGGCGAGGATATTGACCAGGCGCGGAATCCCTTGCGATCCCTTGTACAACTTTTTCAGGGCAGCGCGATCGAACAACTGGTCGCCGTTATAGCCCGACCCTGTCAATCGGTGATTAATGTATAGCAGCAGCGACTGCAGTGATAATGGCTTGAGTCGATAACTAAAGGTGATGCGCTGCTTTAACTGCCTCAGGGTTGGCCTGTCCAGCAACTTGTCCAGTTCAGGTTGGCCGAACAATACGATCTGGAAAAGTTTTTGAGTTTCGGTTTCCAGGTTGGTGAGCAGCCGAATGGACTCGATAGTATCCTCGGGCATGGCCTGGGCTTCGTCGATCAGCAGGACAACCGATTTCCCCTCGCCCACCAGCTCGATCAGGCGCGATGATATTTTTTTAAGGACAC
This sequence comes from uncultured Pseudomonadales bacterium, assembly GCA_947258415.1. Lineage (GTDB taxonomy): Bacteria > Pseudomonadota > Gammaproteobacteria > Pseudomonadales > IMCC2047 > CAMYIF01. Next base: position 5,518 of record CAMYIF010000061.1, on the reverse strand, counting down.
TGTGCTGGCCCTCGTTCCGGTGGACCTTTATATGCAGCTCTTCAGCCAGCGCAACACGCATGCCGGCCGGAGTCAACTTCGGATTCGGAATATAGGCAGTAACGTAATCGTCATTCAGCGCGTTTAATAACTTGCGGCATAGCAGCGTTTTGCCGGTACCCACCTCGCCAACAATCTTGATAAACCCGGCCTGGTTTTCAAGCCCGACCAGCAACAGGTTCAGCGCCTCGTGATGACTGCCCGTGTTTAGGAAAAATTGTGTGTTGGGCGTCAGGGAAAAGGGCGTTTCATTGAGGCCGAAATGCTGCAGATACATAATTATCTACCTGGCTTGCTCGCTCGACTCGATCTTCTTGCGCAGTTTCCTGATGTTATTACGGCTTGTTTCAATGGAGTCATTCCAGGTGTCATCGTCGGCAATAACCGGTTTCAGCAATATCACTAACTCACTTTTCAACGCCTGTTGGCGCTTTTGCTTGAAGGCTGCGCCGACAAAGGGCAACTCGCTGATCCAGGGTGACCTGGCATTTTCGTCGGATGCGACATTCTGCATCAGGCCTCCGATGACAACGACCTGGCCGTTCCTGGCCCGGATAATACTATCGGATTCCCGGATAGTGCTCAGGGCCAGCGGCAATGTCAGCGTGCCGCCCGGCGCATCGACCGTTTTGGTTTGGTCAACCACTTCGCTCACGGTAGGGTGCACGTGCAGAATAATCTCGTTTTCCTCGCTGATTTGCGGGGTAACATCCAGCGCGATGCCCGAGAAAAAGGGGGTCAGTTCAACGTCAACACTCGGGGTCGTCGATGTGGTTGTTGTTGTCGTTTGTGAAGACACTTCGGTAACGAAGAACTCATCGGTACCTACCTTGATAACCGCCTTCTGGTTATTGACCGTGGAAATCCTGGGGCTTGAAAGCACCTGCACTACACCCTGGGTCCCGAGTAAATCGATTAATGCATTGAAATCATCCAGGTTGAAACTTGCCGTGAACGTACCGCCAATCTGGTTGGCCGCATCGAGGCCAACGCTCGACTGCGAAATCAGTATGCTTTTATTACTATCTACTTCCATGAGTGCCGACCAGTTTATCCCGGCCTGAAAACTGTCATCGAGCTGTACTTCGAGAATTTTCGCCTCGATTATCACCTGTCGCCGGATGGATAATTCCGCCTTGTCGAGAAAATCCTCGATGGCCCGCAGCGGCTCGGGAAATGCGCTAACAACGACGATTCCCGATTGCGGTGAAACAACCACACTGCCGCCGCCATCATAACTGGACAGGATAAGGTTCAGGGTAGTGTGCAAATCACCCCAGAAATCGGAATTGGTGCGGGTTTTTATGCGGGTACCGATAACACTTTTGGTCTCGGTAGTATCGCTGATATTGTCGGCGTCCAGATCGTTCGCTGAAGTGTTTTCAGCTGAATCAACATTGCTTACCTGACCGGCGCTGACCTGCGTTTCGGATGAACCCGTGCGCTGCACGTCCAGGTAATTGATTTTGAACACCCGGGTACGTTTGCCCGTCGGCAGGACACGGTACATCAGGCTGGTCTTTTCGTAATCGTATCCGTATACCTTGAGCATAACCTGCATGACTTCATCGACCGTGACGTCTTTAAGCTCCAGGTTAACCTTGCCATCGACACCCGGGTGAACGACCATGTTGTAATCCGTATCTTTTACCAGCCCGTAGAAAAAGTCCCTGGCATCCAGGTCTTCTACCGCAATATCGAAACGTTCCTCAACCCGGTCTTTAATATCAGTGTCGATGGCTAGCGGTGGCAACAAAGCCTCTTTAATTGCCTGTGGAGGGGCCACAACGGCTGATTTTCTGGCCGCCGCCTGCGCAAGGGTATCGTCCAGATCCTGCTCCATTTGCAGAACCGAAGACGTATCGATACTCGCCCGTTGGGTCGTTAATTGACAGGCAGACAAGCCGATGCCGACAACCAGTATCCCTCCAACTGTTAAAAGACGCATAACCTAGCTCCAGGCATTTTAGTCATTCCAAAATGCTAATAGTGTTTAAAATTTTTGTTGGATAGATGAATATCCACACGCGCCCCGTCGACGACAAGGGTTACCCGGGATTTGCCGATACGGTCGACGAGAGCATTTTTAACCCTGTCACCTTCGCTGACACGCTTGCCACTAATCACGGCAACACGGCGCTGGTCACTGATAATTACCGAATTCAGGATGTATTCTTTCCTCAACTCATCCAGATAAAAATTATCACCGGATGAATAGCCCGATGGCCGGGTCGGATCGATTAAACCTTCGGTCGCCACAGCCTTGAAGCCGGTCAAGGTACAAATGAACAGCAAACAAATACAATATAGCCTGTGTCTGGTCATACGCCAATCCAGCTTGCATGCGTACTAAGGGTATTCAGCCGAAGCCTGATACTGGCTTTCGGGTATTCTTCCACCCGGTAGTCCAGCTCACGCCAGAACACTTTCCATGGTAGCGCTTCTATGGCCTGCAAATACCTCAGTGTATCGAAATATCCACCCTGCAATTCAATCTCCACGGTATGGCGGAATAATCCATGCCTGCCGGATGTGCTCGAATCGGCCTGCCCGTTCATGGTCACCTTTTCAGAGGGCAAGGTGTTTACATTTACCAGAACCAGGCGGGTATTTTCGCGCAATAACTGTTCGAGTATTTCGGTCATTTTTCGAGGCGGGATCATTTCAGACGAAACCTGGCCAATTTCGTTATCCAACGATACCAATGTCCGTTGCAGGCTCTCTAGTTTTTGTTTTAACGCAAAATTCGGGTCATCTTTGGCGCCGGATAACAATCCGGTCTGGGCACTTTGCTCACTCATCTGCGACGCCATGGCATTGATTTTCTGCCTGGTTATCTTATTGTTCTCCTGCAACGGTGAAATCAACAACTGGTCAAAAATGAAGACAATCAGTACCAGCGCCAGGATGATAATGATATTGCGTTCCCGGGTACTCAAATTGGCAAACTTTCGTTTAAGCTGTTGCAGACCTGCGCTCACTTGTTCTGCTCCCGATCAGCGCTTACAGTAAAAACCAGTAGATTCCCCCGCTGTTTTAACTGGAAAATATCGAATTCGGTGCCGCTAAAAGCCGTTTCTGCGCCCAGGTTCCTGATTAGCCTTGGCACATATTCGGGCTTGCTGGTTAAACCTTCAAGACCGATCTGCTTGCCACCTTCGAAAAATTCAATATGGGTCAACCAGAGACCTTCGACGGGTTGTCTTGCCAGGCCTTGCAAATGCCGCGAGAATCCGAAGTTACTCATTTTTTCCATACCAATAACAGCCAGGGTGGCCTGTTTGTCTCTTACCTCCTGCTCCAGCTGGTTTACCCTTCTTTCCAGGGATGTGTTAACGCCCTTCCCGGTTGCTTGCTGGTTCAATTGCTCGAGACGCACCCTGGAAGCCTCGAATGGTTGCTGCAGTTGAGCCAGCTGTGAGCCCAACCTGTATTGCTCCCAAACCAGGAACAGGGTAATAACCACTAGCAGGCCCAGCAACCCGGTGCAAACCTGTGGCCAGGGGTAATAATTCTTCCAGATATCGGTTTCAGGCCGGGCCTCATACAAGTTAATCTGCTGCATCATGATGCTTCCTGCCTGAGCGCGCCGGCAATCGCCAGCAGGCATTTTTGCTGGAGTTCGGGTGACAGGTTTTGCGTACCGTCAACCGCCTCGCTGATGCTAATTTGTTGCACTTTTAATCCCAGGTTTGAATTTAAAGCGCCTTTCAACTCCCGGTTGTTGTCTTCCAACGGTGTTAATAACAACACCGTTGCCGGCGGCTGTCCCAGTTGGCTCTCGTAATAATCCAGTGAACGCTGGGTTTCCAGTAAAAGGTGATTGAACGCCCTGGAGTCGGTTAATTCATCGCTGTTGCGGGGCAAGTCAACGTTGATATTTCGTGTTAAATAAAGAGTCTGGTTTCTTATAAGGTTAAGCACTCCCTGGTTCCTGGCCAAATGCATCATGGCAACGCCGTGACTTTCGGTATCCAGGGATCGCAATAAATTACACATTGCCAGCTCAGCCACATCGATCGATCGTAATTTAAGGCTGGTGTCTGATAAAAACTGTTCGGCTTCATCGACCGTATCCCTTGGCGCAGCCACCACATAGATCATAGTCGTCCTGCCTCGAAAAGCATCCTCTGGCAAGTGAACCACGTCTATTGCCGCGTCATCGACATTAAAACTTACCAGGTCTTTAATACGCCAGCGCACCGCCTGCTTCATTTCGTCAACAGGAACCTGAGGCTGTTCGACAAAGAGCATGCTGTAACGGGGTGGTGTCAGGACATAATTGACGGGCAGGCCTTTCAGGCCCAAAGTGCTTACGGCACCTTCGAGCACGCCTTGACGCTGCTCAGGTTCCGAACAAGGAAAAAACTGACAGGTTTTTAAAACAGGTTTACTCGAATTTTTGCCCTGAACGAGAGCGACGGCTATACCGGCGGCGTCTACTGTAACACCAACCAGACTATGATTGTCTGTAGTACTTTTCTTCTTGAAAAAGCCTGGCAGTTCTAGATCCTCGGTTGACCCTTTATTATTATTTTACATTCTTGAGGGGTTGCGCCTTTACTATTAACGGTTATCTTTCCCTGCAGTCATTTCAACGAGCCGATTCTTGCTGTAGGCTTCATACGTACATTTGACCAAAATAAACTTGGCATGAGTTTAGTAACATTCCTGGTTAAAATCAAAGATCTTTTGCAGATCATCGAGTTTATCGGCCCGACATTGAAAAACTTTACCGGCAACCTGTTTTAAATGCTTCAAATCGTGCTCTACGAACCAGAAATTCCACCCAATACCGGTAATATTATCCGCCTGTGCGCCAATACCGGTTTCCAGTTGCACCTGATCAAACCACTGGGTTTTGAAATTAATGATAAACAGCTTCGTCGTGCCGGCCTTGACTATCACGAGTACGCGAGTATTAAAGTCCACGAAAATTTCACTGCCTTTGCCCAGGGCTGCACAATAAATCGCCTGTTCATGCTGACTACGAAAGGCACGCATACCTACACAAAGGTGAATTATAAAAAGGGTGACGCCCTGGTCTTTGGTCCGGAAACAAGGGGGCTGCCTGACAGGCTGCTTAAATCCGTACCGGAAGCGAACTTATTGCGTATCCCGATGAAACCCGATAGCCGCAGTTTAAACCTGTCCAACACGGTCGCCATTGTTTGTTACGAGGCGTTACGACAACTCGCATTCACCGACTGTGTTTAATGGTCGCAATAATAAAACAAGCCTAGTGGGTAGTGTTTCCGGCCTCAGCAGACTGCTGCTCCGACCTTTGTTTCAATGCCTGTTTGAAGATAGCATCGAAGTTGACCGGTGACAGGTGCATCGGAGGAAAGCTGCCCTTTATGACCAGGTTATCGACAGTTTCACGCGCGGAGGGAAACAGGATATTCGGACAATAGGCACCCATTGTCTGCTCAAGTTCCGTCTGGGGAATACCCGTAATGGAAAATATCCCGGCCTGCTG
>CAMYIF010000060.1 GCA_947258415.1 uncultured Pseudomonadales bacterium | reverse complement strand
AATTCATATACCTTCATCCAGTGGATCTTGCCTTTCGAGGTAAAGCACAGCAGGGTGTCATGGGTATTGGCGACCCACAGCTGATCAACAAAATCCTCTTCCTTCATCTTGGTGGCGGATTTTCCTTTTCCACCCCGACGCTGGGCCTGGTAACGATCCAGTGACTGGGATTTTGCATAACCGGCATGGGACAGGGTGACGACCATGTCCTCCTCGGTTATCAAGTCCTCCAGGCTCAGGTCCAAGCGATCCTGTAAAATTTCAGATCGCCGCTGGTCGCCAAACTCCTCTCGGACCTCTTCCAGTTCCGAGCGGATGACTTCCAACAAGCGGTCCGGTTCCGACAACACCTGCAACAGCTGCTTGACCCGGTCCAGAATTTCCTCATATTCCTGGGTCAGTTTTTCCTGCTCCATGCCCGTCAGCCGTTGCAGACGCAAGTCCAGGATGGCCTGGGCCTGGTCCGGAGAAAGCTGATAGCCATCATCCTGTAAACCATAGCTGGACAGTAAGTTTTCCGGCCGCGACAATTCAGCACCTGACTGACCGAGCATGTCCTTTACCATACCCGGTGGCCAAAGCGTGGCCAGCAGACCTTCTTTGGCATCTGCCGGTGACGGTGAGGTTTTTATCAGCTCAATCACCTCATCAATGTTGGCCAGCGAAACCGTCAGACCTTCCAGGATGTGGGCCCGGTTGCGGGCTTTGCGCAAGTCATACAGGGTCCGGCGGGTAACCACATCGCGGCGGTGCCGGATAAATGCCTGCAGGATTTCCTTGACGTTTAGCAGGCGCGGCTGACCGTCAATCAGAGCCACCATATTGACGCCAAACACATTCTGCATGGCAGTCTGGGTGTACAGATTGTTGAGAACCACCTCAGGCACTTCACCGCGCCGCAATTCAATGACGATACGCATACCGTCCTTATCCGACTCGTCCCTTAACTCGGTTATGCCCTGTATCTGTTTCTCCTTAACAAGCTCGGCAATCTTTTCAATCAGCCTTGCCTTGTTAACCTGGTAAGGAATTTCGGTGACGATAATGGTGTGCTTGCCATTTTTTTCATCCGTCTCGATATGATGACGTGCGCGTAGATAAATTTTGCCGCGCCCGGTTTTATAAGCGTCGACGATGCCGGCCCGCCCGTTAATAAATGCTGCTGTCGGGAAATCAGGACCGGGAAGATGTTCCATCAGCCCAGGTACACCGATATCGGGGTTATCCATTACTGCCAGGCAGGCATTAATCACTTCGATCAGGTTATGCGGGGGAATATTGGTTGCCATACCCACAGCAATACCCGAGGACCCATTGACCAGCAGGTTAGGTACCTTCGTGGGCATAACTTCGGGTATTTGTTCGGTACCATCATAGTTCGGCAGGTAGTCAACCGTATCCTTGTCCAGGTCGGCCAGGATCTGGTGCGAGATCTTCTCCATGCGGATTTCGGTATATCGCATGGCAGCGGCCGAATCACCGTCAACCGAACCGAAGTTACCCTGTCCGTCAACCAGGGTATAACGCATGGAAAAAGGTTGAGCCATACGGACGATCGTGTCGTAAACCGCGGTATCTCCATGGGGATGGTATTTACCGATGACATCACCGACGACACGGGCCGATTTTTTATAGGGCTTGTTCCAGTCATTGTTGAGCACGCTCATCGCGAATAACACGCGGCGATGTACCGGCTTGAGGCCATCACGGACGTCAGGCAAGGCACGTCCGACGATAACGCTCATTGCGTAGTCAAGGTACGATTGCTTGAGTTCGTTCTCGATATTAACGGGTAGAATTTCTTTAGCTAACTCACCCATAGAATGGCCCATCCTTTAACGTCATAATGGTATGTTTCGGCTTCCAGCCTTTTCATTTTCACCGAAGTTTGTACCGACGAAAATGCCTGTGCAAGTCACAATAAAAGTTCGCGATTTTAGCATAGGTTCGGGCCATATATCACGAGTCTCCGGATTAAATAGCAATAAATAATAAAATTAGGTTAAATCGCTGAATCAAGGCGCAAAAGGCATTCAAAAACAGTTCCCGATTACTGGACATTCAAAGCAACAAAGCGCAAAGCAACAAAGCGTTTGCAATCAATACGCACAAAATGAAACAATCGCACGCTTAGCGCCCGTTAACCGATGGAAAGGATCTAATTTCTAAATGACTCCGCAATCTGTGACCCAGGTTGACTGCCTCATTAACGCCCGTTGGGTTATCCCGGTGATCCCCCATGGGGTTGTCCTGAACAATCACTCGTTGGCGATAACCGGAAACCGGATCGTTGACCTGCTGAGTACCAAGGATGCACGCTTAAGGTACAAGCCCAAAACCACCTTCGAACTGGATTCACACGCAATCATCCCGGGTCTGATTAATGCCCATGGCCATGCGGCGATGACCCTGTTCAGGGGCATGGCGGACGACCGGCCCCTGATGACCTGGCTGAACAACCATATCTGGCCCGCCGAAAACCGATGGATCAGTGACAGTTTTGTTGAAACCGGAACCGAGTTGGCTATCGCTGAAATGCTGCTCAGCGGTACGACCTGTTTCAGCGATATGTATTTTTTCCCAAACCGGGCAGCCAAAGCCGTGCACCGTAACAAAATGCGTGCACAGATTTTTGTACCAATCCTTGATTTCCCGAGTGCGTGGGCCAGTGATGCTGACAATTATTTTCACAAGGGGCTGAAAGTCAGCGACGAATTCCGCAATCATGACCTGATCAACATCGGCTTTGGCCCACACGCGCCTTATACGGTTTGCGATGCTGCCCTGCAAAGGGTTAGCGTATTGGCCGAAGAGCTGGATGCTAACATCCAAATACACCTGCACGAAACCAGCCAGGAAATTGAAAATGCCATTGCCAATTCGGGCAGGCGTCCGATTAATCGTCTTGACGAAATAGACTTTTTATCACCGCGCGTGCAATGCGTCCACATGACACAGGTTATCGACGAAGATATCGAGCTTCTCCAGAACAATGGCTGCCAGGTTATCCATTGTCCGGAATCAAACCTTAAACTGGCCAGTGGTTTCTGCCCGACAACAAAATTGAGCAAGGCCGGTATCAATGTGGCCCTGGGGACGGATGGGGCGGCCAGCAATAATGACCTCGACATGTTTGCAGAAATGCAGACCGCGGCTCTCCTGGCCAAGGGTCTTACCCGGGATGCGACCGCTTTGTCAGCACCCGAGGCGCTGCGCATGGCAACCTATAACGGGGCATTGGCACTGGGTATAGATGATTTAACCGGTAGCCTGGAGAAAGGTAAGGCAGCCGACATCGCTGCGATAAATTTTGACCACCTGACTCATCAGCCAACCTATGATCCACTGTCTCAACTGGTTTACACATCCTGTGCACGCAATGTCAGCCATGTCTGGGTTAATGGGCGATTGCTGGTAGAGGATGGCGAATTAACACAGATAGATACAGAGGCCTTGAAGCAAAAAGTCCAGCTCTGGCGTGCTAAAATATGTGCTTCTGAAAACCAGCAAACGCTCAAGTTCTAGGAATACTGATTTATGCCGACATCCAAAAACAAAGCTGGCGACAAACCTGTTAACAAAAAAAGCCGGGCATCAGACGATACAAGTAAAAGCAATAAAGCAGCGAAAACAATCAATGTAGACCCTGCAGAGATAGCCAAGTTTGAAGCCATTGCCAGCCGCTGGTGGGATCCGCAGAGTGAATTCAAGCCGCTCCACGAAATTAATCCCCTGCGCCTGAATTTTATCGACAGGATTGCCAATATCTCCGGCAAGCGTGTTCTGGACGTTGGCTGTGGTGGAGGCATTTTATCCGAGTCCATGGCTCGACGTGGAGCCAGGGTTACCGGCATCGACATGGGTGAAACACCCATAAACGTAGCCCGACTGCACGCGCTTGAAGCCGGTGTTGATATTGAATATGCAATAACAAGCACCGAAGCCCTGGCCCGGCAAAGAGCCGATAATAAGGACAAGCCTTACGACATTATTACCTGCATGGAAATGCTGGAACATGTTCCTGACCCGGCTGCCATCATCGCTTCATGCTCTGACATGCTCAAACCGGGTGGCCACCTGTTTTTATCCACCATCAATCGCAATGCAAAGGCCTATCTTTTTGCCATTGTCGGTGCAGAATATATGCTTAAATTATTACCCAGGGGCACCCACGATTACAGCAAGTTTATCCGTCCTTCAGAATTGGCCGGCTGGGTTCGAAAAGCCGGTCTTGATGTCAGGGAGATCACAGGCCTTGTCTATAACCCGCTAACCCAACGCTATAAACTTGACGATGATATTGACGTTAATTACATGATGCACGCCGTTAAACCGGACTACTGAACCTTGAATACCGACCCCACGATTATACGCCCACTCAAAGCTGTGCTGTTCGACCTGGACGGCACCCTGCTCGACACGGCTCCGGACCTTGGCTTTGCCCTGAACCAGCTGCTTATCGAACAGGGTAAGCCGGAGTTACCACTGGACACCATACGTTCGGTTGTATCGAATGGTGCAAATGCCATGGTTTCACTTGCGTTCAATACAACCAGAGATGACCCTGAACACAACCCCCTGTTTTTGAGGTTGCTCGATTTGTACCGCCTGAATATAGCCCGGCATACCCGAACATTTCCCGGTATCGATGCACTCCTGTCTTCCATCAAGCAGCACGGCTTGAAATGGGGAATTGTAACCAACAAACCAAGGTCCTATACGCACCAGCTTCTCGAGCATATACGGTTTGACCCGCACTTTGATACGGTCGTTTGCCCGGATGATGTCAGCCGGGGAAAGCCCGACCCTGAACCCATGTACCTGGCCTGCACTCAAATGGGTTGCCTGCCCATTGAGACTATTTACGTCGGTGACCATAAGCGTGATATAGATGCCGGTCGCAATGCCGGTATGAAAACTGTGGCCGCACAACAATAGGCCCGGATTTAAATTTGGCCCAAAACTCCAGGAACAGGTATGCAAAATTATCAACCCACTCCAGATTTGTTAAATGAACGCGTCATTCTTGTCACCGGTGCCGGTGCCGGTATAGGTAAAGCTGCTGCGCTTAGTTTTGCCCGCCATGGCGCCACCGTCATTCTGCTCGGTCGAACCACCAAAAAGCTTGAAGCGGTTTATGATGAAATTGAAGCCGAAGGAAACCCGAAGCCGGCGATTATCCCGCTCAACCTGGAAAACGCCTCGGCAGACCAGTACAAGGCCATTGCAGATTCTATCGACAGCGAATTTGGCCGCCTGGACGGACTGCTCAATAATGCGGGTATTTTGGGTCAACGTACACCGATTGCCAACTATAAACCGGATGTATGGCAGCAAGTACTCCAGGTTAACCTCACCGCGCCCTTTCTTTTGGCGCAATCAGTTTTACCACTGATGGAAAAATCGGATGATGCATCGATTGTTTTTACATCTTCGGGCGTGGGCAGGAAAGGCCGGGCTTTCTGGGGCGCATACGCGGTATCAAAGTTTGGTATCGAGGGGCTGATGCAAACGCTTGCAGATGAACTGGAAGGAATTTCTTCCATTCGGGTTAACTGTATAAACCCGGGCGCCACCCGCACCGCGATGCGCGAAAAAGCCTTCCCGGCTGAAAACATGGAAAACAATCCGGCACCGGCTGATATTATGAGCCAGTACCTGTATCTTCTTGGACCGGACAGCAAGGTAATTACCGGCCAATCGCTCGACGCACAATAGCCTTGCCACAAGGTCAACGGTTTCGACGATAGTTATACCCAAAACATATTAACCGGTTGCCCGGCTGTCCCGAGTGACGTTTTTTTGTCACCCGTTGAGTCCGAACCTGGTCTTCGCACCCCTCCAGAACCGTCAATTTTCCATCACCATCCTTTAGAAAAGGGCTATCAGTCTGTTTTTATTAGATATTTTCATATCAAAAAAACTGGCACACTTTTAGCATTAGCCAATGTATATTCTTTATTGAATCCAAACCCGGCGAAAAAGTAAGTAATTTTAACAAGGTAATCTAAATGGCCAACACACTAGTAAGCGCTAACGTCCTGAACCTGGCAAACAAGCTGTCCCCTGCCCGCGCAGAGGCATCAAAACAGAAGGCCCAGCAATCCGAGCTGATCATCTCCCTGATGCGCGATTTACAATCATCGCTTGAAATAGACGACATTCTGACCTTGTTCATCAACGAAATACGTACCATTTTGTCGGTCGATGGCCTGAGTTATTCCCAGGATGCACTCGGCGTGAAATTCAGTACCAGTAACAAAGGCAAACACCATGTAACTTACGATTTAAACGCCGGAGATGATGCATTGGGAGTGATGGTTTTCAGTCAAAACAAGCGCTTTAATGAAGAAGATTTGAAAACGCTTGAAAATATTATGCCCAGCCTGCTGTACCCACTCAGAAATGCGCTGAAATACCAGAGCGCATTAAAACTCGCCCGCACGGATGTCCTGACAGGTTGTGGTAACAGGAACTCGCTTGAAGTGAACCTTGAACGTGAAATTAATATCGCCAGGCGCGACGAAATACCTTTTTCCGTACTGATATTCGACTTTGACCATTTTAAAATCCTGAACGATACGTATGGCCACGTTTGTGGCGACCATGTGCTTAAGCAAGCTATCCGGGAAGTTCAGAAAATCACCCGCAAAACCGACATGTTGTTTCGTTACGGTGGCGAAGAATTTGTGTTATTGCTGCATAAGACAGACCTGACAAAAGCAGCCTATGTAGCCGAAAAAGTCCGTGGAATAATAGAGGAAATGGACATCAGGTACGAGGCTAGCAAGGTTGACGTTACAATAAGCCTTGGAGTTGGCGAACTGGATGAATTCGACAACGTGACTTCTATCATCGAACGGGTGGATAAAGCCCTCTACAACGCCAAAAAACAGGGCCGCAACCAGGTTTGTCTTTCCGCCGGCAAGTAAACTGACTCACCTGCTGGCGTAAAAAAGATATACCGCCAGTTACGCCTGGTTTTGGAAGAAAACAGGGGCCTGCTAAAAACAACGCGGGATACGACCATTGGCTAACGCCGCCTGGCCTTGCCTTGCTGCCTGATTTCCAGCTCTTTCTGATCGTTATTCAACTGTTTTACGGGCTTGCTCTTTAACCCGGCAGCCGAGTAAATCACATCGGCATCTTTTTGCGGCAAATATTGCCATTGTCCTGATTTAAGCCGTGAAGGCAGGAACACGGGTCCGTAGCGGACACGTTTCAGGCGATTAACCTTGATTCCCTGTGATTCCCAGAGTCGGCGTACTTCACGGTTTTTCCCCTCCGCCAGGCAAACGTAATACCAGCGATTTGCTCCTTCTCCCTGGCTCTCAACGATATCTGTAAACCGGGCTATTCCGTCATCGAGCATCACACCGGACAACAGTGCATTTTTCATTTCCGGTGTCACCTTGCCCAGCACTCGAACGAGGTACTCCCTGTCTACGCCACTCGAGGGGTGCATCAATTTATGGGCCAGTTCACCATCCGTTGTGAACAGCAACAAGCCGCTGGTATTGATATCCAGGCGACCCACGGCTACCCATCGTTCGTTACCAAGTTTGGGCAGACGGTCAAAAACCGTTTTCCTGCCGTCCGGATCTTTTCGCGAACAGACTTCGCCCTCTGGCTTGTTATACAGCAAGACACGCGTGCGGGATTGCCCGGCATCCTGGATTTTAATGGCTCGACCGTCGATTTTAATTTGTTCCTGACCGGTAATCCTGTCACCGAGCCCGGCTACGCGGTTGTTAACCTGCACTCGCCCGTTTTCGATCCATTTTTCAATCTCACGACGCGAACCCATGCCGAAGCGTGCCAGCACTTTTTGCAACTTTTCACTGTTACCCATAATTCACTTTCTCAATTTGACGGGATTTATTAAACGCCTGCCCCACAGGCATGCGACGTATATTACAGGGTGAAAATAAAATGAACAGAAATTGCTCTACTCATGGTTCCCGAACGCAGGTTTTCTGACCTGCGGCCTATGGCATGATAAACCCGTAGATTGCACGGCCAAGACCTAAAATCGACAGGCCTATAAGCATAAACAATACCAGGCGTCGGAGTTTTTTCTCATCCAGGTAATGAAACAGTTTCGTGCCCAGAATGATACCCAAAATCATGGGTATGCAAGCCACCAGGAATGTATTAAAGATTCGGGCATTATAGATATCGGCGGCAGAGGCACTGACCAAAAAGATAATTTCAGCGGCCAGAAAGAAAACGACAAGGGTTGCCCGCACGCTGCGAATTGGCAGGCTTAAAGATGCCAGAAACACCGCGACAAACAACCCGCCCACACCGGCCATCCCATTCAGTACTCCGGATAAGCAGCCAACCATGACCAGTAACGGGTTGGTCAATTTTCCCCGGTAGACGAATCCGCGCAGAAATAACATGGTCATTACAAATATGATGTTCGCAATTATCAGCCGCAGTATGTCCTCGGGCGCGATCGACAGGATGTAAACACCCAGCGGTGTCGCAATAAGCGCTCCCAAACTCATATAAATCGTTGTGTTCCAAAGGGTATCTTTCCAGACACCAAAGAGCATGTGGCTACTGGCCGCGATTTCCAGGAGGATAAGCAGTGGCACCACAAGTGCCGGACTCACAAACAGGGAAGTAGTGGCGATAACAAGCGCGGAAAAGGCAAACCCGATTGCACCGCGGATAATCCCGGCCAAGAATACACAAACCAGGAAAATGACGGTTTCAAGAGGAGACGCGGTGATCAGTTCCCAGGAAAATAACATGTGTATTCAACAACCTTGGTTATGCAGGCCTGCTGGTACAAGCCGATCATTTATTATATTGCTACTTAAGCTGCCAACCGAGCAGGTGAGTCATAGTATGGAATATCGTATGTTGCTCAATGGCCCCGCCCACCAGGTGCGCTCTTGATCCGATTACGAACAGTGCCACATCTGCATCACTATGTGTCTCCACTTTAAACGGAATGGCTTACTGCTGCAAAAAATCCTTGGCAATAACCTGTTTCTCTGTTGAAGGCTGATTGCTAATAGCCCTGATATTTGGGCCATGTATATACCCAAGGCTAGTAAATGGATTTCCATCATCAGCCGGAGATGGACTTGTCTGATCAATGCACTTGCGCTTGATACCTGAATTTGGAACCTGGCATTGCGACGCTTGAATCAGGTTTTTTGATTCGGGTCTGTCACCACCTTCGATACGCCGGAAAAAGTATTCGTGCCCGGCCCCGGAATAAAATTAATGCCGTTAACAAATGGAAAGTTTATCCATTTTTCTGCCAGATCCATGCATCCGGTCAGCCTTGCCCATAAGGAAATCCTTGTCATTAGCCCGGTCCCTGCAGGGACCATGGCCATATACCGCAAGCGGTCTAGCGTGAAAAACGCGTGTTGCGGTCACGATGCCTGTAGCCATACCCGGGCTTTCCGATAATTCTGCAAAAATACAGGGGATTTTGTTTTGTGGCCCAAGACTTGACTGATCATCCTGACTGGCCCAAATATTAATCTCACCGTTTCTTGTTTTCACTTCCGAATTTATCGCGCTGGCAGTGTCGGCAGAAACAGGACCCCGGGCATCAGCTGTACAGGTTTTAACCAGGGCCAAATGAAGGGGATCGTTCAATGGTAAGGTCATTGTCCTCACCGGAACCTGCTTTAGTCTGGCCGTCAAACATGCGAGTCGAGATTAGACTAGTGGCCCCATCCCGTCGCCAATAAACAATAAGGTGTTTTTTGCATGAGAACTAGCGGGATGAATTTTAATGCGATTTGCCAGTTGATTTTAGCCGGACCGCCAGCAACTATCATCCAAACTCAAAAAAGGTAGCTTCGTTACCTGCAACTGTCTTCTTGCCTGCAGCCGACGAATGCGGTAGCCCGGAAATAAATAAGCGCGAGCAGTGCGGCTTTTTTCAATGTGGCTGCTTGTCAGGCACAGAAAGCCGGTAAATTTTCTGTTTTTTTACAATATAAACCTCGTCGGGATTAAGCCGATAAAGCTCGGATGATAAATCGTGAGGGAAAAATGTTTTTTTTACGCCGGAGAAGCCATGTGCCTGTTTTGCGAGAAATTCTGAAACCGATAAATTGCAATAAATCCCGAATGTTGATGTTTTGAAAAAACTTTCGTGCCTGGGCGTAATACCCTCGTTAGCCAATAGATCATAATACTCACAAATTTTTTCTTCACCCGGGCTCCATTGAAAAATCTCGGTCGATGCCGTTGGGATTATTTCACGGTATTTAATATAGTCTTCCAGGGATGCGGCATTATCGCCGACAAATACATCGTAACGCCTTGGAATAGTCACATGCGCATCATCCCGACCATAGCCACCCGCTGGATCCCAAAAAAGGGCTCCTTTGGCCGGGCAGTACAAACGTAACGCCGTATGGGAACAGTTAAACGGGCCTGACATGATCAACACCTGGAGGACGGCTTTATCGGACTGGTCTTGCAGCTCGCTAATTTCGACAATTTTGCTGGTTTTTTTCCAGTCTTCGGGTGCGTGTGGATGTGCGAGATGCACGCAGCCACTGACAGATAAAATCAGTGCAGGTATTAATATTATTTTTATTACACCCCTGGTAAACATTCAAAGCCCCCTAATGCATACAACCCAGGCATCCCGTATGTATCTTAAGGAATACCCCTGTGCTGAATAGAATAAAATCGATGACCTTGGCAAAATAGCAAGGCTAGGCAATTGCCTGGTCATTTAAAAAAGCGAATTTACCCTATCCAGACGCTCAACATCAAGTCTGCGCAGAGCATTCAGGGCATATACCAAAGCCCACTGGTTAACTGACAATCAATGGCATCCAGGGCCATGTGTATTACCAGGCCAATACCTGCAAGTCGCGTTAGCGGATGAAAACAAAGCAGCAGGTAACCGGCAATTGGCAGAAATCCATGCAAAGGATGGAAGCCAATGCTGCAGCGGTTCGGGTCGTAAATCGGGTTGGCGAGCAGATGATCAAGATCCACCAACATGGTTGATATCATTACCAGGCTGGCAAGTTGCCATTTATTCCGGAATAAAACCAATGCCGCGATAACCGGAATTATTATATGTAACCCAAGGTGTATGATTTGGTTGAGCCTAAGTAAAACTGTTTAATTTCAAATATAAATACGGCTGGTTTGCAGTAAACCCGTATCGATCAATGAATCTATGAATATAAAACTTCAATTTTGTCGAAAGGGTTATTTTTCATTTGTCGGGTTTATCCCAAGGCCTTGGGAAGCGTCAATATAAATGACCTGATTTCATCCCGGACGCGTCGGTAATGGACTAGCGCCTGCTCTTCGTTGGCCGCGTCTTTCGCCAGTTTTGGCGGGTCATCAAAGCCATGGTGCAATTTTTTTATTTTCGCCGGAAACATCGGGCAGGTTTTATCCGCGTGGCCGCAAACGGTAATCACGAAGTCAAATGCCGACGCATCAAGATCATCGATTGTTTTACTTTGATAGCCGGAAATATCGACACCCGACTCGGCCATCACTGTCACCGCCAGCGGGTTCAGGCCGTGTTTTTCGATGCCTGCCGAGTAAGCTTCGATGGTTGTCCCGTTCAGATGCCGGCAAAACCCCTCTGCCATCTGGCTGCGACAGGAGTTGCCTGTGCACAAAAAAAGTACGCTGGTTTTATCGCCCATCATCAGTTCTCCGTCTCAGTTGACTCGCTGCAACATTCACCGCCCTGTATCCATCGGCAGGTCGGATACGCGAGATAAGTACCGACGACAGGTGCGATTAAATAAAGCCAAAGAGTGCCAAATTGTGCCGATAACAACGCCGGCCCCAGGGATCGGGCCGGGTTCATCGAGGCACCTGTTACCGGGCCGCCAATCAAGGCTTCAAGAGCAACCGTTCCACCCACGGCAACCCCGGCCATGATGCCTTTTTCCATGTGCCCGGTGGAGATATTGAGAATAACAAACATCAACAGGAAGGACAGCAGTACCTCCATTACAAAGGCGTGTACAAGTGGTACGCCAGGCAGTGTTGCACCCAGAGTTTCGTGTTCAGGGAACATAATCCTTAAGACAATGCCGGCAACAATGGCTCCACAAAACTGGCTGCCAATGTACGGTAGCACTTCCTGCCTGGTCAGACGACCTGCGAAATAAAAACCCAACGTCACAGCAGGATTTATATGCGCTCCCGAGATATTGCCGACAGAATAGATCATCGCCATGACGATAAGTCCGAATACCAGGGAAACGCCCACGTGGCCCAGCACCTGACCAAACAGGTCATTAACCACAATCGCGCCGCAGCCTGCAAAGACCAGTGCAAAAGTACCGATGCCTTCTGCGATATACCGATTACCTGCCATCACTCAACTAATGTGCAGGACATAGAGACTTTGCAAATGCACTTTTCCTGAACCCTTAATGTTTATACCTGGAGAAAACTAACAAAATATAACGCGGCTATCTTACATCAAAATGACAGGATGTCTTATGGGATGATCCAATTTAATTGGGCCAATATAAAATTAGCGCTATTCACTTGCACTTAAACAAAGAGCAATACATTTATAGCACATGGCAATTACTTCCTGTATGCTGCACGCCCCCATCAGCCAATCCCGGACGACAACCTCTTATTCTAACGGGGATCGAGACATTCTATGAGCTTCACAACCCTGGGTTTATCTCCATTTATCCTTAAAGCCGTTAAAGAACAAGGCTACCAGACACCCTCGCCGGTCCAGGCCCAGGCTATTCCGGCCATACTCAGTGGAAGGGACGTGATGGCAGCTGCGCAGACTGGCACTGGGAAAACGGCGGGATTCACCCTGCCTATTTTGCAAGGTTTATTAAACGCCCCCCAGGCTAAAGCCAACCAGGCACGGGTATTAATACTCACCCCGACCCGGGAACTGGCCGCGCAGGTAGCCGATAGCGTTGCCACCTATGGCAGGCATTTGACGCTACGCTCGGCGGTAGTCTTTGGTGGCGTAAAGATTAACCCTCAAATGATGAAGCTCAGGAAAGGCGTCGATGTGCTGGTGGCAACACCGGGGCGCTTGCTGGACTTGTATAACCAGAAAGCAGTCAGGTTCGATCACCTTGAAGTGCTGGTACTGGACGAAGCCGATCGTATGCTCGATATGGGGTTTATTCACGATATTCGTAGAATCATTTCCCTGTTACCCAAAAAACGCCAGAACCTGATGTTTTCAGCGACTTTCTCCAACGACATTCGCAAGCTGGCCAGGGGGCTGGTTAATGATCCGGTTGAAATTTCAGTCAGCCCGCGCAACAGCACAGCACCATTGGTAGAACAGTGTGTACACCCTGCCGATAAAAAGCAAAAACCGGCGTTGCTCGCCCGGTTAATAAAAACCAACGATTGGCAACAGGTACTGGTATTTACCCGGACAAAACACGGCGCCAACAGGTTAACCCGATACCTGGAAGGCCAGCATATTAAAGCCATGGCTATTCATGGCAATAAAAGCCAGGGCGCGAGAACCAAAGCCCTCGCCGAATTCAAGAACCGCTCGATCCAGGTGTTGGTGGCTACCGATATCGCAGCGCGTGGACTGGATATCGATCAACTGCCGCAAGTGGTTAACTTTGATTTACCCAATGTTGCGGAAGACTATGTGCATCGTATCGGGCGTACCGGTCGCGCGGGTGCTTCCGGGCAGGCTATTTCACTGGTCAGCGCTGATGAGCACAAGCAGCTTTGTGCTATCGAGCGGTTGACCAATAAGTTGTTAACACGCGAATTCATCGACGATTTTATACCGGTTCATGACCTGCCCGAATCGCACCTGACCAATCGACCGGTACGCCCTTATAAACCGAAGAAACCTAAGCCAAAGAACATTAATGACCAGCGTTCGACTGATATTAACCGGGATCAAAAATCCCGTGGCAGGAATAAAAAGCAATTGACAACCAATAGCCGCAAGCATGTCAAGCCAGGTTCGGCCAGGCGTGCAGCCAACGGCGCACAACGCGGCGGTCTGCTTTCAGGGTAATGAAACAGCAGGCTTTTAATTGCTGATTTTCCTGACCCGAAATGAGCGTCCTTTGATTTTACCGTTTTTTAATTTTTTCAGGCCAATATTAACGACAGCCCGTTTCACCGCCACGTAGGCGAAGTTATCAAATACGTGGATTTTACCCACATCCTTTCCGGTTAACCCGTTTTCACCCGTCAAGGCCCCGAGAATATCGCCGGGGCGAACTTTCCGTTTCCTGCCAGCGTCTATTTGCAAGGTTGCCATCGCCGGCCTGAAAGCCGGCATGTCCAGGAGTTGAAGCGGTGGCAGGGTCTCGTTTTCTATGTCACGACCCGAATAATCTTCTATCACCCTGACCCTGTAATGCTCCCTGTCACTGTACAGGGAAAAGGCGATACCCCTGTTACCCGCTCGCCCGGTGCGACCAATACGATGCAGGTGTACTTCGGGATCACGGGCAATGTGATAATTGATTACCGCGTCGAGTTCGGCGATGTCCAAACCACGTGCAGCAACATCCGTTCCCACGAGTATGGATATGCTTTTATTGGCAAAACGAACCAGTGTCAGGTCTCTTTCCTGCTGATCGAGATCGCCATGTATCGCCAGCGCACTGAAACCGGTATCACGCAGAGCGCGGGCAACCTCCTCGGTTTCACGCCTGGTATTACAGAACACCAGCGTTGATTGAGGGTGGTATTTCATCAACAGTAAAACCAAGGCCGTGTTACGATCCGCATCATCCTCAACCTGGTAGAAATGCTGTTCGATAACCGTATCATCGTGCATGGAGTCCGCTTTCACCATCTCCGGATTTAACATGATGCGTTTGGCAACAGATTGAATTTTTTCAGGAAAGGTAGCACTGAACAACAGGGTCTGGCGTTGCTTCGGTGTTTGCTCAATGATGGTGTCGAGTACTTCCTGAAAGCCCATTTCAAGCATACGATCAGCTTCATCGAGGACCAGTGTCTTCAGGTTATCCAGCACCAGTTTACCCTTACGTAGATGCTCTTCGATTCGTCCGGGTGTGCCGACAACGATATGGGCGCCGTGCTCAAGAGAGCTCGCTTGGGGGCCAAAAGGCATACCGCCACACAAGGTGAGCACTTTGGTGTTGTGTAAGGCACGGGCCAGTCTGCGAATTTCTTTAGCCACTTGGTCGGCAAGCTCGCGGGTCGGGCAAAGGACCAGTGATTGTACGGAAAACTGTTTCAAGTCAAGCTTTTCAAGCAAGGCCAGACCAAAAGCAGCCGTTTTGCCGGAACCGGTTTTGCTTTGGGAAATGACGTCTTTTCCCGCCAGAATGGATGGCAAGCTCAATGCCTGGATCGGTGTCATTTCGGTATACCCGAGCGTCTTCAGGTTTTTTAATAAACCGGGTTGCAGTTTAACCGCTGAAAAAGAAGTTTGACTCAAATTAATACCCGCCGGCTAGCCCGTTGGAAATATTGAAACAATGATAAAAAAGTGATTTTTCCAGTTACACAAATTCTGTAAACACGGGTCAACCAGGTGGCTGCAGATCATAACCCCAACGTCAGTTTCATCAAAGCAATTTGTAAGCAGAGAGAATCGTTTTCAGTAAATTTTACGTAATTTATGTATTCGACATTGTCATGATGAATACACCCGGATACTTGGCTAAAGTCAATTAGTTGTTTAAATACAAATGGTTATTCTATTTAACTATTTTCGATATAACTAAGATCATTGCACTGTTTCGATTGTATTAACATATTATAAACACATGCTGTAAAATATTTGACTCGTACGGGTGGTCTTTACTTACATCTCTCGAAGCCCGGCTATGTCCAGTAATTGCATATTAAAAAAAATGAGGATGAATTTGTGTTAGAAGCTTATCGAAAACATGTCGAGGAACGCGCCGCACTGGGAATTGTTCCGCAACCGCTAAACCCGGAACAAACAGCCGGCCTTGTTGAACTTTTAAAAACCCCCCCGGCCGGAGAAGAAGAATTCCTGGTCGACCTTATTACCAATCGTGTTCCACCCGGTGTTGATGAATCGGCTTATATCAAAGCCGGTTTCCTGACCGCTATCGTCAACGGCGAAGCCACATCACCCCTGATCAATAAGGAACAGGCAGTTGTCCTGTTGGGTAACATGCTCGGGGGTTATAACATCACAACATTGGTGGAACAGCTGGATGATCCCGCCCTGGCTGAACTAGCCGGGCAACAGCTTAAAAAAACCCTGTTAATGTTCGATGCTTTTCACGATGTCGAGGAAAAAGCCAAAGCGGGCAATACTATTGCGCAATCGGTACTTCAATCCTGGGCCGATGCCGAGTGGTTCACCAATCAGGATAAAGTACCCGAGAGCCTTAAATTATCCGTTTTTAAAGTTTCTGGTGAAACCAATACCGATGACCTTTCACCCGCGCCCGATGCCTGGTCACGTCCCGATATCCCGCTGCATGCCAAGGCCATGTACAAGATGACTCGCGACGGGTTAACGCCCGAGGAACCGGGCGTTACCGGACCCATGTCGCAAATTGAGGAAATACAGGCAAAAGGCCATCCGGTTGCCTTCGTCGGTGATGTGGTCGGTACCGGCTCTTCAAGAAAGTCGGCTACCAATTCCGTGCTCTGGTATTTCGGCGAGGACATGCCCGGGGTGCCCAACAAACGCTCGGGCGGTGTCTGTATTGGCAACAAGGTGGCGCCTATTTTCTT
>CAMYIF010000059.1 GCA_947258415.1 uncultured Pseudomonadales bacterium | reverse complement strand
TGATCGGGTTGCTATTAACGGGCTGCTATTCTAGCCCGCCGGTAGCGCTATTGTCAGCATCGCTTTTGTAGCGATCAGTTGGATTCTAATGGGAGAGTTGTTGAAAGGGAGTGGCATGTGGATTCAGCAAGTCCGGGGATCAATTGCACAAGCTTCATTGCTGGCTATGCCCCTGCAACCGGAGAGTCGTGGCCTGGACTGCGTATAGATTGGGCTTGTCGTCGGAGTCCGGATTCTGGATCTGTTTTATGTGTTTTTCAATAAACACATCACACTCCTGGGGTTTGGAAATGCCATAGCCCTGAGCATAATTTACGCCAATTTTTTTCAGCTCGACAAGGGTTTCCTGGTCCTGCACGAATTCCGCCACCGTCAGCAGACCCATAGAGCTGGCTATATCGTGAATCGACTTGACGAATGTATGATGGACCTTGTCGCTGCATATATCACAGACAAAATGCCCGTCAATTTTAACGATATCCACCGGTAATTCTTTCAGGTAGGAATACGATGACATCCCCTTTCCGAAATCATCCAGCGCGATCTTGCAGCCCATTTCGCGCAGGCTATTGAGTATAGCCCGGGCACTATCAAGGTTTGATACAACCTGTATTTCGGTAATTTCAAAGCACAGCTTGTTCGCCGGTATAGCGTATTTTGCCATCATCTTGTTGATGTAGGGCAGGGTTGCTACGTTGCCGATAGTGTCCCCGGACAGGTTAATCGCGCAGAAGTCGATACTGTCGAGAATTGATTTGTTTTTGGACAGGCAGGCGAATGTATGTTCGATAACCCAGTTATCGATAAGCTGGATTACATTGTAACGTTCTGCTGCCGGGAGAAATGCGCCGGGGGGCAATAAAACACCTTTGGCATCACGAATACGGACTAACGATTCAATGCTGGTCGATAGTCCTGACTTCTCATTGATCGGGCAGATATACTGGAATTCCAGGACCAGCTTGTCATCATTCAGCGCCCGGCGAATTTCGAACAGCCAATTCATCTCGCCTTCGCGTTCAACCATGGCGTCGTCGTCCGGCCTGAACGACTGCACCCTGTTGCGGCCCGCATCCTTGGCTGCGTAACAGGCATTGTCGACGTAGCGTAACGCGGTTGTCTTGTCCTTGTGCACATCTGTCAGATGAACAACACCGAGGCTGCAGGTGGCATTAAAAATTCTTTCTTCCCAGGCAAACTGACGCAACTGGATATCCTTGCGTATTCGCTCGGCAAATTCCATCGCCTGGTCCAGGTTTTCGGCCTTGATTATAAGCGCAAATTCATCGCCACCTATTCTTGAGACAAAATCAGAAACCCGCGTCAGGGCGCTCAGGCTCTGGCCAATCTGGATCAACATGGAATCGCCGGCGAGGTGGCC
Source organism: uncultured Pseudomonadales bacterium (assembly GCA_947258415.1). Taxonomy (GTDB): domain Bacteria; phylum Pseudomonadota; class Gammaproteobacteria; order Pseudomonadales; family IMCC2047; genus CAMYIF01. Next base: position 10,568 of record CAMYIF010000059.1, on the reverse strand, counting down.
ACAGGTATCATTAATGACCTTGAATTGATCGATATCCATGAAAATAATCGCATAGTTATTCCAGGTATCATCCTTGATTAACTGTTCTATAGACGCTTCGAAATGATTACGGTTATTAAGGTTGGTCAGGTCGTCGTATGTAGCCAGGTTTTTCAATTCATCGTTCGCGCTTGACAGCTTGCCCATTGCTTCTGCCAGCCACCGACTTTGCTTGTTATACCAGTAGGCAAGATGCCCGTATTCATCGGCGCGATTTTCATCAAGTTCCGTAAAGAATTCCTTTTTTGAAGAGTTGGCCTTCAGTTGTTGCGTGATTTTCATAATCGGGTTAACGACCAGCTGGCGTAATCCGAGAAAGCCCAGGCCGAGTACAGTAAAAATTGGAATAATTAATTTAAACAGCGTTTGCTCGATTAACCCCTGAATTGTGGAGTTGATGTAAGTATTGGAGGTTACTACGACTACTTTCCAGAATGTACCGGGCACATCAAAAATTGACGCGGTAACCATGTCCTTCAAAACAGGGTCATTTTGAATGACTATCTGTTGCATTCGCATGCGTGTATCGTCCGGTTTAATCGACGAACCGGTAAGTGCAGCAGAAATCAGTGCTGCGCGGGAGAAATCAACCGGGTAGTGTTCGTCGGCCGCGCTTTTCAATTGCTGCCGGGTTTGTGAGGCTTTAGCATCCGCTTTTTGAGCTGATGAACCAAGGGCCCGGGTGAAAGTAGAAGAAGCTTTATCGCCTGCATTTATGGATTGGTCTGAGTGACCGATTGACTCAAACGAGGTTTTATTCGGAGGGGTTATAAAATGATTGTCCTGATCGATTACAAATGAGTATCCTCCGTGGATTTGTCCTGCGTCAGCAAAAAAGTCGGTTAGTCCCTTAAGGCGTAAATCGATTGTCGCGGCACCGATCAATATGCCGTCTTTGTAAATTGCCGTCGTACAGGTAACCACGGGTTGGTCTGAATAGGCGGCAATATAAATACGTGACCAATAACATTGCCCCTGTTTCAGGTGCTTGACCGGGATGTACCATTCCTGGTTGTGATAACCTGGCTTGCCCTGCTGATTAAAGACATTGAGTAATTGCAGGTTTTGATCTTGATCCTTGCCCCAGAAAAAGCTGTTATGCTCATGTAGCGGGTTATGCGCATAGGGTTCAGGCCAGTAGCCGCCACCCGAAATCCATTGTTTGCCCCGGGGTGCGTTGATGATCGATGGCAGCACTTTTACCAGCAACGCATCATCTGCAGGTGCGCTAGCCACAAACTGGGCAATACTCTGGGCAATGGCATTCGCCATCGTAGTGCGCTGGTTCAGTTCGGCCACCAGATTGGCGCCGCTTGATTCGATTTGTTTTAGTGTTTGTTGTTCAAGTTCATCGTGAAGATGTGTTTCCAGAATAAATGCAGTGGTCATCACCAGCGTTGTGACAATTAATATAAAACCGATGACGAGCTTGAGTTGTATACTGGTTAACCAATGGGCCAAATTCAATCCCGTTTATAATATCTCGAAAAAAAATAATAGGTAGCTGAAGAGACAGGTTTTAAGCAGTTTGTGGATTAATTATAGCAGTCATTTTTAAGGCCACATTCTTATGTGACTTTGGGGATGTCAATTTTGGAAACCTGGCAGGGGCGGCTTGTATAGTTTGTTGTTTTACCAGAGGTTATTTTTAATGTTTCGCGGAAAAAACATAAAAAAATATTTCTAAACCCGGTATAAAAATACCCCGACTACGGCAGTGATGGCTGGCATCAGGAAATCAGGAGTGCGCTTGCCAATAAAGAACCACCAACTCTTACCGGTTTGGTGCACTTCCCTTAAAACTGGTTTATATTAGTGTCCATTCATGGATGAATAGATATAAAGGTCAAGGAATGACATACCCTCTGTTAATAGTTATAACCCTCTTCAGCAGCTTCGCTTACGCCCAGCCCTATCAGTGGATTGACGAAAATGGGCAGGTTCATTTTAGTGACCGGCCCCATGATGGTGCATTGGTGGTCGATGTCCGGGTTCAAAAGCCGCCCTCAATAAAAGCAGGTTCACGTACGAAAGATATAAATCAACGAATAAAGTCTGCCAGTGACAGGCTTGCCAGTGAGCGTAAAAAAGAGGAGTACGCAAATCAAAAAAAGCAGTTGGGTATCATCAGGCAAAACCAGAATGGCAAAAAAAAATGTCAGTATTACATGGACAAGGCTGAGCACAACGAATACCGCTGGAAATTGCTCAGAACCCAGGGCTATAAACAGGCTCAAAAAAATGCCTACTTGATTCGAAAAGACAGATACCAGAGGGATATGGGCCGTTATTGCCAGTGATGCGACTACCCGGAATCATCATCTTCACCGGGTTTCCGGGCAAAAATAATGATAATCGCAAGAATGAGAATAATAAGGATGATTTCAAGCATAATTAAACGCCTCGATACGCTTTTTTGGTTTGTATCAAAAATTAAGTTTGTTGATGGGCACCTCTTTTCATGCTTTCAGCATATACAGAAAATCGAAAATCAGGTCAGGGATCGAGTTTCAAAAGCCGGATATTTACTCATAAGGTGAAAACCGGGTCTGTGAACCGGTTTAATCAGGCCGGGGCCAGTGCTGGAGCCAGATAGCTGGCGGATAGGGGTTGGAACAAGGTTTTGGTGGCATCTAAATATATTTATCATCGAGTGCATTTATGTTTCCAACATCTTTTCTTGGACTTATTAAGATGTTATCTTTGCGGCAGTACGCACAATTACATTCAAAGACGATATTTAAGGATGATCTTCTCTCGGCGTTTGTAGAAGCTACAATAAAAGCAAAAGATTCACTGGTCTTTTCCTCTCGTTAATGTTGATCCAGGCAGCGTTTTCTTTAGTTGACAAAAGCGATTGCCAGTGACCTTGTTCACCACTAATTATCATCTGATTCCTGCATGATACGTATTTTTTAAGGACAGGAAGGAAAGGATTGTTTCGTATTTAAGTTGTTCATGCACTTAATAGTATCAGATTTTTGGAGCTAACTATCTATGATTCCATTTGCGATTGCGGGCATTCAAATGCCGGTTACAGCATTGAAAAACAACATTGACGCTATGCGTCGACAACTTTCGGTACTTGTCGATCGTTTTCCCTGGGTTCAAATGGCTGTTTTTAGCGAGCTGGCGGCTTTTGGACCGGTTCCTGTCAATGTGCAGCCATTGCCCGGCCCAATAGAGGAAACATTTTGTGAGATGGCCGCGCAGCACGGACTCTGGTTGATCCCGGGTTCCGTTTTCGAGCGAGATGGCGATGCGATGTACAATACTTCCATGGTTATTGACCCCTCGGGTAACGTTGTCGGTCGTCATCGGAAACTATTCCCCTTCACACCTTACGAACAGGGCGTTACACCAGGTAAGGATTTTTTGGTTTTTGATGTGCCAAATGCCGGTCGGTTTGGATTGTCAATCTGTTACGACATGTGGTTCCCGGAAACTACACGAACCCTCACTTCCATGGGGGCAGAAGTTATCATTCATCCTTCCTTGACCAATTCCATTGACCGCGAGGTCGAGCATTCTATTTGCATGGCAACTTCGGCGATGAACCAGTGCTATATGGTCGATGTTAACGGGCTTGGTGACGGCGGTTATGGCCAGTCAATTATTACCGGGCCCGATGGGCGAATCATTCACCTGGCCAGCTCACATGCACAGATTATCCCGTTTGAAGTTGATTTCGCCGCTGTTCGCCGTGAGCGCGAGACGGGTATGCGGGGATTGGGACAACCGCTGAAAAGTTTCAGGGACCGACGCGTTGATTTTACCGTTTATAATCAGGATGTTTTCGATGGTTCGTATTTGCATTCACTTGGAAAATTGCAAAAACCACATCGCGGCTCACGTGCCGGGATAGAAGAAACACAAAGCGCGCAAAGCGTTGAAGGGATAGAAAAAACAACAGAGACCCACATTCATGAGGGCGTTATTAAATTTGGAGGCGTAGAAAAATGACCAATAAGGAATTGCCAAAAGTAGAAAGCTCAAAGGGGCTGAGTAAATATTATAATGCTTCGCAATTTCGATCAGACACCTGGAGCAAAGTAAAATACTACGCCAGTCAATTATCCGAACCCAATCTAAGCCCGGATGAAATAGCTGAGTACAAGGGAACCCTTAAAGCAGCCATCAATAACCTTGAGCCTGTACAAATGTACTGGTCATTTCCAGGTAAGGAAGCATTCTCACAGTTATTGCAACTCAATTCCTGGGAGGAATACAGGGCCCTCGCTCATTTGGCTGGCAGTATCAACAAGGCACTGACCAGCAAGTCTTACCGTCGCAAAGATATAACTTTTCAACGTCTTGAGGACTCCAAAGAAGAAGCGATGATGTCAGGTGGACCAATTGAGCTTGATATCGAAGAAAGAGTAGATGAGCGACCCTATTTCGAAGTGATGATCGTCGATCAGATGAATACTGAACAGGAACGTCAAACCCAGCGTGATCTCAGGAAAGTCAGAAGCGATACCGATAGTTGTATTTACTCCCCTTTGTTTATTCATACCTTTGAAGATGCCCTGATTGCAGTCCTGCTGAACACGGATATCCAGACAGCCGTTATCCGGTATGGCTTTCCATTCAAGTCAAATAATTCACTGCCACCCGTGCAACGTACCCTTAAAAATACGCTTGGCGGCAAATTGGGACGCATCGAACCCGAAGACCGCGGTCCCATGCTGGCCAGGATGATTGGTGAACTTCGTCCCGAAATTGACGTGTTCCTGGTAACCGATGTTTCCGTGGAAAAAATGGCCTCCAGAACGCCCTCTAACTGCCGTCGTGTTTTTTATCAACAAGAAGACATGCTGGAACTTCACCTGAATATTCTCAGGGGGGTTAATGATCGTTATGACGCACCATTTTTTGAAGCCCTGAAACAATATTCAAGGCGACCGACCGGCGTATTTCACGCCTTGCCGATCAGCCGAGGAAAGTCCATTATCAATTCCAACTGGATTAAGGATATGGGCAAGTTTTACGGCATGGCCATATTCATGGCCGAAACTTCGGCTACGTCCGGCGGGCTGGATTCATTGCTGGAGCCTCGCGGCCCGATTAAAAAAGCACAGGAAAAAGCGGCGCGTGCCTATGGTTCGCAATATTCCTACTTCTGTACTAACGGCACATCAACCTCAAACAAGATTATTGTCCAGGCGGTGGTAAAACCAAGTGATATTGTCCTTGTTGACCGGGATTGCCATAAATCCCACCACTATGGAATGGTGCTCGGTGGTGCTGATGTTGTCTACCTGGATTCCTATTCGCTCGATAAATACTCCATGTACGGCGCTGTCCCACTCAAGGAAATAAAACGCACCTTGTTGGAATTACGCGCTGCCGGCAAACTCGACCGCGTTAAAATGCTGTTATTAACCAACTGTACATTCGATGGCCTTGTTTATAACGTTAAACGAGTAATGGAAGAGTGTTTGGCCATCAAGCCCGATCTCGTCTTTTTATGGGATGAAGCCTGGTTTGCTTTCGCCAGTTTTGGGCCAACCTATCGCCAACGTACCGGTATGGACTCTGCCAACAAGCTGATTAAACGTTACAAAAGCCCCGAATACCGCAATCAGTATGAGCAATTCAGCAAAGAAGTTGATATCAATGATGATAAAGCCTGTCTGGAAAATCGGCTCATGCCGGATCCGGATAAAGTCAGGGTTCGTTGTTACGTGACACATTCTACGCACAAAACTCTGACCTCGTTGCGCCAGGGTTCGATGATGCATATTATTGACCAGGATTTCCACGCCAAGGTCGAGGATTCGTTTCACGAAGCCTACATGACGCATACCTCGACGTCACCAAACTATCAGATTATCGCATCACTCGATGTTGGTCGTCGTCAGGTAGAGCTGGAAGGCTTCGAGCTGGTTTCCAAGCAGGTAGAGCTGGCCATGCTGTTGCGCGAGCAAATAGCATCATTGCCGGAAATCAATGAGTGCTTCCACTTCCTGAAAGTCAAGGACATGATCCCACCCGAATACCGGGAATCAGGCATTGAATCATACTATGATCCGGAAAAAGGCTGGTCATCGTTTTTTGATGCCTGGGCTGATGATGAATTTGTTCTCGACCCAACACGCCTTACCCTGTATACGGGTTCTATAGGAATTAACGGGGATACCTTTAAAAATAAAGTATTGATGGACCGTTTCGGGATCCAGATCAATAAAACCTCGAGAAATTCAGTACTGTTTTTAACCAATATTGGTACCACTCGTAGTTCTATTGCTTATTTAATCGAAGTATTGATGAAAATTACCAATGAATTCAAGGATAAGCGGGAGCGGTTAAGCGCGGCTGAGCTCAAGGCTTTGAATCATGATATTTATTCATTAACCGAAGATTTGCCACCGCTGCCTCACTTTAGTCGTTTTCATCGTGCTTTTATGCGCGATCCGGATGGGTCAACCCCGGAAGGGCGGATACGGGATGCTTATTTTGCGGCTTACCAGGAAGAAAACTGCGAATATATGGAGCTTACGGGCTCCAAAATTGACAAGTTAATTAAAAGTGGTGTAGATGTGGTATCTGCATCCTTTGTGATTCCGTATCCTCCGGGGTTCCCGATTCTGGTTCCCGGGCAGGTAATCAGTCGCGAAATTCTTGATTTTATGCGCGCGCTTGACGTAACCGAGATTCATGGATACAGACCAGAACTGGGTTTAAAAGTGTTTGCAGACGCAATGCTTAAGAATAAGAATCCAGAAGTCAAGGTTAGGAAGAAAGCGACCGCGGCAAAAGCAGCGAAAACAAAAAAATGAAGAACTATTAACATAAAGCAAAGTTAAATTTTATTTGGGAGAGAAAACATGGCTACTAAAACAACAAAGAAGAAAAAACTTAACGGGATATCCGATATACGGCGCTTTTTTCACCGCATAGAGACACCCATCTATTTTATTAGCGCGACAAATTTTAACCTTCTTGGTCTCGACGAGTGGGTCAAGAATTTAAAATATATCAACTACCTTGACTGTTATGACGGTCGTCATCCCAATGTCTTCGTACCAACCGAAATTCCTCATGAAGAGTTCCAAAGCATAGAAGACATCAACAATTACCTTCTTCAGCACAGTGAAGTCAAGGACTATATCAAGAGTCACGGTCGTCACCCGAAAGCATTGTTCCTGATGTTTGACGAACAAACCGAAAAATATGCAAAAGAAGCCGGTTTGAATGTCTGGTTCCCGAAAGCGAAACTTCGCACAAGACTGGACGATAAAATTGAAACTGTGCGCGTGGGTAACAAGGCAGGTGTACCGAGTGTGCCAAACGTATTGTCGAAAGTGAAAAGTTACGAGGATCTGCGCAAGGTCAGTGAGAAAAAACTGGGTAAGGACGTTGTAATCCAGACTGCTTACGGTGACTCGGGTCACACTACATTCTTTATATCCACCGAGAAAGATTTTGACCGTCACGCCGAGGAAATTATCGAAGCGCCTGAAGTGAAGATTATGAAGTGGATCAAGAAGTGCCGTGGATCTGCGATCGAAGCCTGTGCCACTAAAGCCGGTACTATAGTCGGACCGTTGATGACAGAACTGGTTGGCTTCAAGGAATTGACTCCATACAAAGGCGGCTGGTGTGGTAACGAAATCTTCCCGGCTGCATTCACCCCGGAAATCCGTCAGAAAGCGCGTGACTGGACATTCAAGTTTGGTGAACAGTTGCATAAAGAAGGCTACCGTGGCTATTTCGAACTGGACTATCTTATCGATGAGGAAACCGGAGAAATGTTCCTGGGTGAATTGAACCCGCGTGTCACCGGCGCCAGTTCCATGACCAACCATGCATGTTTTGCACATGCCGATGCACCGTTAGCGCTTTTCCACATCCTGGAATTCTCCGGTGTTGAATTCGACCTGGATGTTGATGCACTGAATGCTCGCTGGTCCGATCCTGATAATATCGATGACTGGTGCCAGTTTGTTATGAAGCATACCGAAGATTCTGTTGATATCCTGGTAGATGCTCCACAAACGGGTATTTACAAAATGAACGACGATGGCTCGGTTGAATTCTCACGTTTCGATTACCACAGGCGTGCTGTGAGTTCTGAAAATGAGGCGTTCTTTTTACGGATAAGCGATGCCGGGGACTATCGTTACGAGGGTGCCGACCTGGGTATCCTGGTAACTCGAGGCCGCTTGATGGGCGATAACTTCAAACTGAAAAAACGTGCCAAACAGTGGATCAAAGGCATGAACGACAAGTTTGTTGGAAGACCATTATCTATGGATCAGAATGCGGCAGCAGCGGGGCTTTCCGATGGTGCTTTCAAGATTCTTTAAGTCTCTCTGACGTTTAGATTCTTGCATTTTTGTTCAGGAGGCGCGCCGTCCATCGGTGCGCCTCTGTTGCCATTGACGTTGGTTGATTATTTCCATGCAAGTAACTTTTACATCCGTTCAAGAAGAAAAACCGGGTGCGAAATGGCGCAGACGGTATCTAAAATTGTGGCCCCTTTACCGCGGTGGGTATTTGTCCCGGGGTGTTGAAAAACGTCCAAATCACAGGCTCTGTGTAAAAAAATTAAAAGAGCATATGCCGGAATTATTTCCGACTTATGAAAAACTGTGTGATTTGGCTGGCGGCGGTGATATACAGTCACGTTTCCTGAGCCTTTACTGCCCACCCGCTTATATTTCCGGTTGCTCCCAGGTCGCCTGGACCAATGGCAAAACGCCGATGCTGACGCGGAATTACGACTATGCCCCGGATCTGTGCGACGGCTTGATACTTAACAGTCGCTGGAACGAGCGCAATGTCATTGCCATGACCGATTGTTTGTGGGGCGTGCTCGATGGCATTAACGATGCGGGCCTGGCAATTAGCCTGACTTTTGGCGGGCGACAATGTATCGGTGATGGCTTCGGTATTCCCCTGATTCTTCGCTATATCATCGAATTTTGTGATACAACGCACGAAGCAGTTGAAGTCCTCAGGCGGGTTCCGACCAATATGGCCTATAACGTAACCATTGTTGATAAATATTCCGTTTATCGCACGGTTTATGTTGCCCCGGATCGTTCACCTTCGGTGCATCGTTTGCCCTATGCCACTAACCATCAGGGCCGCATCGAGTGGAAACGCCATGCGCAGGCCACCGCCACTGTTGAGCGACAGGCATTCCTCAAATTCCGTTTGGCCGATAAAAACATGACAGCAAAAAGGCTGGTTGAATCATTTGCCCGGTCGCCTCTTTATACCGATGCTTACGAAAGCGGTTTTGGCACGGTTTACACGTCCGTCTACCGACCGACGATGGGGCAGGCGGAATATCGCTGGGCCAATCAAATCTGGAAACTCAGTTTCAACAACTTCAAGGAAGACAGCCGCACGATAAAATTTGGCTGATTGGTATTTTGAACTTTGGCTTCATTTGTTGCCGCGGTCTTACATCGTTGTGCCGCCCTGTTTAGCTAAGGCCTAGACAATGACTTTTGGTATTTCAGCCCATTTAGTTGTGTATTGGGGGGATGTGAATTGCTGGCGCATATACCAGGGCTTGCTAACCCCTTGGGCGGCAAGGAATACGCTGCTGCGGCCAAAGGTATTATTGATCCTGTCTACCACTGCCATAAGCCGGTCGGACTTCGTGTCCTGCCCGGGGTGGAGTAAATCAAACTGGTAGAAATTTTTATCCGTTATTTCAATCAGGCCGACGCCTGCCTTGAGGAAAGCATGTCCGGGGCGGTACAGCTGCCTGGCCGTATTCCTGACCACGGCCGTGATCACGCGCGAATCATCCGTCGGGTATGGGAGCCTGGCAACCGCGCTGAAACTGCAAAAATCCGGTTCAAAGGGCGAGGTGTGAATAAAAACATGCACCGAAAGCGCCAGGTGTTTTTGTTTGCGCAGCTTTTCAGTGGCACGCGTGGCGTATAAAGACAGGGCTTCCAGTACGGGCGATATTTCAGTGGCCTTCTTCCCGAACGAGCGCGTACAGTAAATTTGTTTTTTGGCCGGGGGCAGTTCTTCAAGCGCCAGGCAGCTACGCCCGTTTAACTCTTCAATGGTGCGTTCCAGGCAGACACTGCTGTGCCGTCTTACTACTTTCGGGTTTGCATGAGCAAGGTCCCAGGCGCTGTGAATGTCGAGGCAGGCAAGGCGTTTTGCCAGGCGTTTCGCGATACCCCAGACGGTGGTTACAGGTACTCTCCTTAAAACCCATTCCCATTTACGGGCTTCATCCAGCACACAGACACCGGCGCATTTCGGGATTTTCTTGGCCGACCAGTTGGCCAGCTTTGCCAGGGTTTTACTGGGTGCAACGCCGACACCGACGGGCATGCGGATATTGCGCCAGAGTGTGTTTTTCATGTCAACGGCATACGGGGCCAGTGGCTTGGGAAAGCCCTGCAGTTGCAGAAACATCTCGTCAATACTATAGACTTCGATATGCGGGCTAAAGGTTCTCAGGGTGGTCATGACGCGATGCGATAAATCGCCATACAGGGGGTAATTACTGGAGAAAATTGCAACCTTGTGTTTGCGCAGGATTGACT
>CAMYIF010000058.1 GCA_947258415.1 uncultured Pseudomonadales bacterium | reverse complement strand
TGACGACCCAGGCCATGAAGATAAAGCAGCGGGGTTCCAACGAGGCTATCGACCGGATAACGACCTCTGTCGGTATCACTCAATACTGCCAGGATGAGGACTGTTCCGATTTTATCAATCGGGCCGATGCTGCTCTTTACCAAGCCAAGGAAGCCGGTAGAAACCAGATACATGTCGGTTAAAAAACAGCATCGGCAATAAAATATTGAGCTCTGGCTTCACCTGTTAAGCCAGGTCAAATGTTAGTGGACGGCCAGGTGAATTACTGGCCCATCTTTTTCATCGCGTCCATACCCTCTGCAGCTTTTTCCTCCATGGTTTCTGCACCTTCAGCCATAGTGTCTTTCGCAGAGGAAGCTGCTTCTTCTACCTTCTCCTTGGCCATTTCCATTTTTTCACCGGCGGCAGCCGACATCTCTGCGGCCTCTTCCTTAACCATCTCGGTCATTTCAGCGGTACTTTCTTTCGCTGATTCGGCCATCTCGGATGCCGACTCCTTAATATCCTCCACCATGGTTTCTGCTTTTTCCATCGCGGGTTTATCCGACTGGTAGGATGAAGAGGCATCTTCATCAGAACCACAGGCTAGCAGAAAAAGCGAGGTGAAGATCAGAGCGGGTAATTTGAAATACTTTTGGGTGTTCATTTCTATTCTCCTTAATTAAAAAAAATTCCCTTGTTTAAATGCGTAAAAAACCGCATTGGTAAAAAAGGTAACGCCACTTTTAGCACTTTTACCCTGCTATTCCAAGCGATGAACATAAAATATTCGTGAATAAACAAGACTCAAATAACAATGGACTAATCAGACTATTCCCGGCAAGTACGGGGTTCGTTTTTATTGAACGTCTGGTATACATCAAACCTTGATGATTTTCCTTTAATAGAGAAACTTGGGCTACGCTCAGCAAGGTATCCAGCCAGGCGTGGCCTTTTTACGACCACCCGTTTTTTTGCAATACCAATGGAGGCCTTCAATATATCCTGGTCACCGGGAATGTCTGCTAAAAGCGATTGTAGTACCTGCATTTCCTTTTTTACCTTGGCAGATTTTAGCCGCTCAGGAAACATTGGGTCCAGGTAGATGACATCAGGCACAAGCTCGGGTTGACCTTCAATTTGCTTGAAATATGACATTGCCTCCACCTGGGACACTCGCATACGCGCAATAATAGAAGCAGTTTCCTGATCATCTGCTGACCTTCGTATCCCGTCCTGCAATAACAGGAAAACCACCGGGGAGCGCTCCAACATATGCACTCTGCAACCAAAGGCAGCCAGGATAAAAGCATCTCGTCCCAAGCCAGCTGTTGCATCCAGCACGTTTAGTTCCTGCCCTGGCTTAATGCCGACTGCCTTGACAATCAATTCCCTTGAATTAGCCTTGTGCCTGTTTCTATAGGCCAACGATCCCCTGAGGAAATCGACATGTACAGGCTTTTGTGTATTGTTTCCGGTTTGCCTGATACCGAGTCCGGCCTCACCAATGCACAGGACGACCGGGTATTTATTAATTTCCACGGTTTCATCCGCTGTTAAAACGGGTATGTTTAATTTGTCGGACAGTGAGTTTGCCTGACGGGTGAACTGTCCTGATTCGGGTAAAATTGCGATGCGGTGATGAAATGAATCCAGCATAAATAAAATCGGGGAAAATGGGAAATTGAGAAAAAGAAGGATATTAAACCTGTAAATCCAGAAGCGCCGGGTTCCGGCTACTTTCCGAAATGCCTGAGGTTGTTTTGTAAGCTGATATCGCTAACTGACTGTTTAATGTTAATGACCGATCCCGGAGCACGCGTAAATCGATTAGTTCGCGACCTCCATTAACCGCATGCAGGATGGTTGTTACACCCCCGCTCGGGGTTGCATTCCGATGCTCACTCAGCACAGCATCAACAGGCCGGGCCGGCGCCGGCCCGTCTGTTTTTTCCTTCACGGATGAACCCGAAGTCGCAGAGGCCTGCCTGTTAACCGGTAAAGTCAGCGATTGATTAATTATCATGGGTATTTATTCTGCTAAACGAAATAAAGCCATAAAACGATACCAAGTATTAAACGGTATATAACAAAAGGTAGCAAACCAATTTGATCCAGCACTTTTAAAAACCAGTCGATGCAGAGATAGGCGCTGACGAAAGAGACAAAAACACCGGTAAACAGCAATTGCCAGTTAACCGGGCCGCTAATTTGCAGCAACTCAATAAATTTATAGGACCCGGCCGCGAGAATAATAGGCACGGACAACAGAAAGGAAAAACGTGCCGCCGCGACACGCGTTAGCCCCAGCGCCAGGCCCGCGGTAATCGTGATGCCTGATCGCGAGGTACCCGGTATCAGCGCCAAAACCTGCGCGCAGCCGACAATCAGGGCATCCCTGAGAGAAATGGAATCAATGGACCGGCTATTGCTCCCCAAGCGGTCACCAAGATAAAGCACCACACCAAAAACGATGGTCGTTAAGGCGATCACTGCCGTCGTCCTCAAGTGGCCTTCAACCAGGTCGTTAAATAAAAAACCAGCAATAACAGCGGGTATCGTCGCATAGATAATATACCAGGCCAGGCGACTCTCATGGCTCGATCCCTTGCCTGCTAATGATAATATCCAGGCCGATGCCATCTCAAACAGATCCTTGCGGAAATATAAAACTACTGCCATCAAGGTACCCACGTGCACGGCTACATCAAAGGCAAGGCCCTGATCAACCCAGCCTAATACCTGCGCCGGCAGGATCAAATGGGCTGAACTCGAAATAGGTAAAAACTCCGTTAATCCTTGCAACAGTGCAAGAAACAGGGTCTGGCTAATATCCACAGGATCATTCCTACCTTATCAATTGGAAATTAAAGCGCTTATAAGACGGGGCGTGATGTCCAGCCCGTCGCACCAGTTAACCGATTCAAGCTTAAAAATTCTATATCTACCTGTTTCTCTGTTTCTTCCACGCACTCGTACCCCTCATGTAAACAGGGGTTGCCTGTTCAGGGCTGACATACCTGCCCTGGTTAAACTGCTCCGTGGCCAAAATCAGCGCATCTTTTGCGCGCGGGTAAAAATCGGGAAGAACATTTGTCATTTGCAAGCGTATCTTTTCCGGGATCAATTCCGTCAATTGCCAACCCGGACCAATACCCAGATTTACCTCTTCATCACGGCATGGGGGGACAAACAAATTGGCCGGCGAGGTCAGTTGTTCGGATCCACTTAAAATAGCCACGCCATTATTCACCTCAAAATGGGCCCAATAGAGCTCGCCCATGCGGGCATCCATGATCGGCATTACGAAGTTACATCCGGTTTCCCGGAAGCCTCCCTGGGCCAGGGTAGCCAGCGTTGACACAGGTATAACTGGGAGGTCAGCTCCGTAGGCCAAACCCTGCACGCTACCCGCTGCAATTCGCAAACCCGTAAATGAGCCAGGACCACAGGTAAACGCGATAGCATCCAGTTGCTTGAGGGACAATTGAGCATCACCCAGAATCCCGGTAACCATGGATAACAGCTTTCGGGCGTGCATGCGTGGCATCACAACATACTTTTCCAGTACGCTTTCGCCATGACTCAGGGCTACCGAGCAAGCTTCCGTAGAAGTATCAATGGTTAATATCAAAGGCATTTGTTAATGAACATTAACCGAAAAAGTGCAATTGATATTTGCATATGAACTGGCCGGCAATATCATCAGGCGTCAGATTGCCAAACCAGTGTAGAAATGGCCTTGAATTTTTTTACGGACATGGTTCCACGCGTTTTTCTTTGAAGTTCAGAACTGTCGGGTATCGACATTTCCAGTTGCTCACGGCTTAATTCAAAAATCTGTCGGGGTAAATAATTCTCATCCATTATTACCAACAGCAACAGGTCCCAGTTAGCATCAAGGCTTAGCTGCCCAACACGCTGCCCCCTATTCTTATCAAAAATTACCCGGCCCTTGATCTGGATTTTTTTTACCTGGTCATCAACATGCTGGTAGGCATCTACCGCTCTTTCAGCAACAGAGACCGGTGATAAACCCAGCAATTGCATGGCATCAAATTTCGCCAGTTCGGCACTTACAGGCAAGGTATTACCGGTTGAACGGCGGTACTCGGCGGCAATCCTGCGCGTTTCTTCCATTAATTTATCGAGTTTATAAACCGACATTGATTCGAACTTGCAAAATTAATCGTCTCGACAGGTAAGCAGAAATGGCTCCTTTACAAACTGGAGCCATCCTTGAATAATTGATTTTATAACAGCATTTTTATGCCCGGGATTAGTTAAACACTATTTCTTATTCCCGGAAGCAGATTTTTCCGGCGTTGCCTTTTTAGCCTTTGTTTTTGTCCCACTGGCCGATTTCGCACTGGTTTTGGGCGCAGTTGCAGTTTTGGCCGGTGCGCTTTTCGCGGCCGGTTTTGCGGCGGTTGCTGCAGGTTTAGTCGGCACCTTTCTTGCGGCTGGTTTTTTCGCGGCAGCAGTGGTCGTCCCGGATCGGGTTTTTGCGGCCGGTTTTACGGCGGTTGCTGCAGGTTTAGTCGGCGCTTTTTTTGCGGCTGGTTTTTTCACGCTAGCGCGAGTTGTTTTTGTACTGCCCTCGGCTGATGGTGCTGCTTTTGCCCTGGCTTTTGCCGCAGCAACAATCTCGGCTTCTTTTTTCTTGATAGCCGTAATTTCCTGCTCGGTTTTCCTGGTTGCAGCTTCCAGTTTAGTTGTCTCTTTGCCTTCGAATACCTTCTGTTTTGCCGAGTCCATTTTAGACCGTTGAGCCAACCATTGTTTTTGAAATTGACTGATTGCGGCTTCCATATCCAGTTTTGCCTTGTTGGCCAGCTTTTCACTGTAGCCTTTGACTCTGTTTTCGACCTCGGCTTCTACCGATCGAACCTTGGCTTCAATTTGCTGGGACGATTTTTTTAGCTTGGCGACCTGTTCTCTAATGTGCAAAGTTCCCAGTGTTTTATTGAGTTTTTCAAATTCCTTCCTGGCGTTCTGCATTGCCTTTTGATTGGCATCGGTAGCAGCCTTGGCTGCATTTGTCGTGGTTTCCAGCATTTTCCGCTGTGCAGCCACAACCTGTTCCTGAATATCCTTGATTTCAGTTTGTATTTTCTCGATCAGCTGCTCAAATTTTAATATCGATTCGTGATCGTTAGTGGATTGGGGTTTTGGCTTGTTTGGCATCATCATTCTCCTTGGATTTAACGCAATCAAGACGGGGCTATAAAGTATCAGTTTACTCGGTTTGCGTCGCCGGCAGTAACCAGTATTCAAAGGATCTAGCCCGGCATGACTAGTGTTTATGAATCAGACTTTTTTATCTGCCGCCCAGGCAATTAAATATTCTGTCGGTAATTGTCTGAACGCTACCGATACCATCTACCTTGCTGTAATTGGGTGCCGACTCCCCTTCCCGGGATACCCATTTGCTATAAAAATCGATCAGCGGTTTGGTCTGTTGATGGTAAATTTTCAACCTGTTTCGAACCGTTTCTTCTTTATCATCATCACGCAAGATTAAATCTTCACCGGTAATGTCGTCCTTCCCTTTTTGCTTTGGCGGGTTATAAACAACATGGTAAACACGGCCCGAACCGGGATGTACCCGTCGTCCACCAATGCGTTTTATTATCTCTTCGTCGTCAACATCAATTTCAACTACATGGTCAATATGAATACCTGCATCCCTTAAACCCTGAGCCTGGGGAATGGTTCTCGGAAACCCGTCAAATAGAAACCCGTTCTTGCAATCGTCTTCCTGGATTCTTTCCTTGATCAGGGCCATGATAATGTCATCTGAAACCAGGCCACCGGTGTCCATGATGGTTTTGGCCTGTAACCCTGTCTGTGTCCCTTTTTTAACCGCCTCGCGCAGCATATCACCAGTAGAAATCTGAGGGATTCCAAATCGCTTGCAAATTAACTGCGCCTGTGTGCCTTTACCTGCGCCCGGTCCACCTAACAATATAACCCTCATATCCAACTCCCGCGTAAACTATGTAAAAGGTCAAATCTCAGGACTGAGAGGTAACCCGAACCAAGAAAATGTGCCAATTTGCCTCTGTATTGCAAGGTGATGCGAGCATAATACGGACGATTCAGGCCATGGTTGCGAACTATAACCGCTTTTGCAGTAGCTGAAAATGCCTTGTGAAAAATAAGCTACCCGGGGCAACGAACGGGTTTTCTTAAAAATCGGATTTTTTTGATTGTTGCCACATCTTTTCGAGATGCTCTTTAGCGGTATCCTGCATTGCCTGGTTTTGCCTGGCCAGGGATTGCTCGATATGTTGAAAACGGCGCGAGAACTTTTTATTGGCATTGCGAAGTTCAGATTCAGCATCAAGGTTCAGGTGCCGGGCAAGGTTTACACAGCTGAACAGCAGGTCACCCGTTTCCTCGGCAATAGCCTCCTGGTCAGCCAGTTTTATAGCCGATTTGAGCTCCAGCATTTCTTCGTATAACTTTTCAATGACCCCGTCAATATGATCCCAGTCAAAGCCAGCCTGCGCGGCGCGTTTCTGTATTTTGTAGGCACGGGTCAGGGCGGGTAATGTCGTCGGTATATCGGCTAGCACACTCGAAGTCTCGTCTTTTTCACGACGCTCGATATGTTTTATGTTTTCCCATGTCTGCTTTATATCGGCTTCATTAATATTCACCGGACCCTGCCCGAAAGATTCCAGGGACCCGTCGGGAAACACATGCGGGTGACGTCTTAACAGCTTTTCAACCAGTGCCGAAACAATTTCCTGGAAATCAAACTGTCCTGCTTCATCGGTTAATTGTGCATAAAAAACAACCTGGAAGAGCAGGTCACCCAATTCAAGCCTGAGTCCCTCCATGTCATTGCGCTCGATTGCATCGGCGACCTCATAGGCTTCTTCTATGGTATGGGGAACGATCGTGTTAAGGGTTTGCTGCCTGTCCCACGGGCAGCCGTTATCCGGGTCCCTCAGGTAGCGCATCAAAATTAGCAGGTCTTCCAGCTGATATTTCGACAAACCTCATCCGCCCTGCTTATAGCGTTTAACTTCCAGCATGTTTGGTAACTGCCTTATTTTTGTCATCACTTTGCTTAATGTGCTCAGGTTCGGTATCTCCACGGTCAGACGCAGATCGACAAGATTACTTTTATCGCTACTTTCCGATTTAATTGCCGTCACGTTGACACCGTCGTTGGCCAAAATAGTGGTAATATCCTTGAGCAGGCCCGACCTGTCCAGCGCCTGAATGATCATGTCAACCGGGTAATTAACATCCGGTTTGCTACTCCAGTGGACTTCAATGATTCGTTCTGGATCATCTTTTTTCAGTTTCAACAGGTTTGCACAATCGCTACGGTGTATCGAAACGCCACGGCCAAGCGTAATGTAACCCGTACAATTGTCATCCGGAACGGGTTGACAGCATCCGGCAATATGCGACAGGAGGTTATCCACACCCTTGAAATCCATGTCCTGCCCGGATTGCGCTTGTGTCGATGGCAGCTTCAGGTGCAACTGGTCATGATGTTGAGGCGGTTCAATCTGGGCCTGTGCAGCATGAATAATTTGCGAAATACGCAAATCACCCGCTCCGACAGCCGCAAACATATCCTCCTCGTGCTTATAATTGACCTCGGGCGCCAGGGTTTTGAAATCGACAGGGAATAATGCCAACCGCTTAAGCTCCTGCTCCACCAGGCTGCGTCCTGCAATGGCATTTTTTTCCTTGTTTTCCTGCTTGAACCAGTGCTGAATTTTATTCCTGGTGCGTGAAGAGGCGATATAGCCCGATGCCGGGTTAAGCCAGTCGCGACTTGGCGTCGCCTGTTTGGAAGTCATAACCTCGACCTGCTCGCCGGTACTCAGCTTGTAATTGAGCGGTACGATACGACCATTGACCTTGGCACCCCGGCAATGATGGCCCACCTCCGAATGCACCCGGTAGGCAAAATCGATCGGTGTCGATTCATTCGGCAAATCGACAACATGACCAGCCGGTGTAAATACATAAACCCGGTCGGGTTCAATTTCCAGTTGCAGTTCTTCGACCAGGGAACCGAGATCGCCAACCTCTTCGTGCCATTGTAATACCTGGCGTAACCACTCTATTTTTTCCTCGTAGCTCTGACCGACACCGCTTCGATCCGACCCCTTGTAGCGCCAATGCGAACAAACACCGTATTCGGCTTCCTCGTGCATGTCATGGGTACGAATTTGAACTTCCAGTACTTTACCTTCGGGTGCGATGACAGCGGTGTGCAGGGATCGATACCCGTTGCGCTTGGGCGTGGCAATATAATCATCAAACTCTTTCGGAATGTGCTGCCATAAGGAATGGATGATACCCAGTACCGCGTAACAATCCTTCAATTCGGGCACCAATACTCGCACCGCACGTACATCATAGACCTGATTGAAGGTAATACTTTTGGATTGCATTTTTCGCCAGATACTATAGATATGTTTGGCCCTGCCGGTAATTACTGCATCAATGCCATTGGCACTGAGCTGGGTTTCGAGCTGTTGCAATACCGAGGCAATATAACGATCCCTGTCCAGGCGTCTTTCGTCGAGCAAACTGGCAATTTCCTTATACTTGTCAGGCGACAGGAAACGGAAAGCCATATCCTCAAGCTCCCATTTGATATGACCGATCCCCAGTCGATGGGCAAGCGGCGCATAAATATCTGAAACCTCGCGCGCAACTTTTTGCTGGCGTTCCTGCGGTTCGTTTTTAACGGTACGAAGTGCCCATGTTCGCTCGGCCAGTTTGATCAGGGCCACCCTGACATCGTCAACCAGGGCTACCAGCATTTTCCTGACGTTTTCAACCTGTCGCTCTGTATCACCCAGTACCGGCTTGTCCTGCTGGTGCTGGAAAGCAGATATGGCGGCCATTTGCTGCACGCCTTCGATAAGTTTGGCAACCGTCTCGCCAAAATTCTGACGTACGACCTGAATGTCGAGTCGCTGCTCTCTTACCGCCCGATATAAAATTGCCGCAATCAGGGTATCCTGGTCCAGTTTTAAATCAGCCAGGATTTCCGCAATTTCCAGGCCAGCGTAAAAACAGTTACTGGCGTGATGATTTGTATTGTTTTCAATGCTCACCAGCGATGCATTCCGGGCGAGATCGCATGCCTGGCGAAATGGCTCGATATCATTAATATCAAGATCAAGTTGCAGGTGTGTTAACCAGTCTTCAATATCGAGCCGGTCTTGCCCCGAAGAAGGTTGAAATGCTCTTACCCTAACCATATTTGAACCTGTTTTTCCTATCCTTAAAAAAACGTAAAAATATCAAACCCGGGAAAAAACAGCCATGGATTCTACGTGTGCTGTATGTGGGAACATGTCAAGTACCCCTGCTGAATCCATACGATACCCCTGTTTTTTCAACTCACCCGAGTCCCGCGCCAATGTGGCCGGGTTACATGAAATATAGACAATTTTTCGGGCGTTGAAGTGTTTAATATTTTGCATGACTTCCAACGCACCCGAACGCGGCGGATCAACGAGGATTTTGTCAAACCCGTCTTTTGCCCAGTCCTGACCCTTGAATTCGCTGGTTAAATCGTGCGCATGGAAAGTAGCGTTTGCCAAATGATTATGTCGGGCGTTCTCGAAGCCTCTTTCAACCATGGCTTCACTGCCCTCAACGCCGACAACCTCTGCACCTGAACGTGCCAGGGGAAGCGTGAAATTGCCCAATCCGCAAAACAGGTCCAGGACTCGTTCGCCGCTTTGTGGAGCAAGATTAGCCACGGCGCTGGAAACCATTTTCTTGTTAATATCTGCATTTACCTGGGTAAAATCCATGGGATGAAATAGCATTTCCAGGTCAAACTCCTCCAGGCGATAACTTAAACGGAAATAATTATCATCCGGCCATACCTTATGTACACTGCCCACCCCCGCCGGTTGCAGGTACAAGTGCAGGTTATGCCTTTTCGAAAACACCAGCATGGCCTCGAGGTCTTCCTCTGCCAGTGGTTCCAGGTGACGAAAAACCAGTGCCGTTTCGGTATCACCCATGGCAACTTCTATTTGCGGTATTGTGCGGAAGGCGGCCAGTGGCCTGATTAGTTCCCTGAGCGGTGTAATAAGTCGACCGACGCGTGCATCCAGAACATGGCACTGGGACATATTGGTAATAAAGCTGCTGCCCTTTTCCCGGAAACCGACCAGGATTTCGTCACGTTTTCGTACGTAACGAACACCCAAACGGGCCTTGCGACGGTAATTAAAATTTTGTCCGGTCACCGGCGACAGGATAACTTCTGATTTCATGCCGCCAAAATGCTGCATTTGATCGACGAGTGCAGACTGTTTCAGCTTAATTTGAGCTTCCCTTCCCAAGTGTTGCAAACTGCAGCCGCCGCAAATGCCGGCATGTGCACAGCGTGGCTCGACCCGTTCGTTTGACGACTCCAGAATTTCAATCACTTTGGCTTCTTCGTACCGGCTTCGTTTGCCGGTTATCTCCGCCAGTACCCGCTCCCCTGGCAATGCACCCTGGACAAAAATACGTTTGCCTGCTCGTCGGGCAAGGCCTCGACCATCGTGACTTAAGCCGTCGATGGCCAGTTCTGTTTGCTCCGGGATTCTTTTCCTGTTTCTGCGTCTCGCCATTTTATTACTCTGGCACAATTACAATAGCTTGATATATTGGGCAACTTTTCCGGAAATCAATAAAAAATGGCCCGGAAATGGGCCATTAAAAATTAACCTCGGTTTTTCTAATTGAACACGCCGGTGGATAAATATCGATCACCGCGATCACAAATAATAACCACGATCACGGCATTTTCGACCTCGGCGGCAATTCGCAAGGCTCCGGATACCGCACCGCCGGAAGAAACCCCGCAAAAAATACCTTCGCGTCGCGCCAGTTCACGCATGGTATTTTCCGCTTCATCCTGGGATATATCCAGAATTCGGTCGACACGCCTGTCGTCAAATATTTTGGGCAGGTACTCCTTTGGCCAACGTCGAATTCCCGGTATTACAGAGCCGTCCTGCGGTTGTAATCCGATGATTTCAATATCAGGGTTTTTTTCTTTCAGGTACCTCGACACGCCCATAATGGTGCCGGTAGTTCCCATCGAACTGACAAAATGCGTAATCTTCCCGTGGGTTTGCTGCCATATTTCCGGGCCGGTGGTTTCATAATGCGCAAGGGGATTGTCAAGGTTGCCAAACTGGTCGAGCATGATCCCCTTGCCTTCATCGCGCATTTTTTCGGCAAGATCACGTGCCCCTTCCATGCCGTCTTCCTCTGTCACCGGAATTAATTCGGCGCCATAGGCAGTCATGGCCGCACAACGCTCGTCACTGGCACTGTCGGGCATAATCAGGATCATCCGATAGCCCTTGATGGCCGCCGCCATTGCCAGCGCAATTCCGGTGTTGCCACTGGTCGCTTCAATCAGGGTATCGCCCGGTTTGATATCTCCCCGGCGTTCTGCCTGCACAATCATGCTCATGGCAGGCCTGTCCTTGACCGAGCCAGCCGGGTTGTTACCTTCAAGCTTGCCCAACACAGTGTTATTACGAGCACCGTCAAGTCTCTGTAATCGCACCAGAGGGGTATTTCCAACGCAAGATTCAATCGTAGGAAAAATTGTCTCAGCTGTATCGCCCGTGCCTGCTTTCTCGATCATGTCAGGCGGGGTGTCTAAATCTGAATTCAATACCGATTTCATTACAATATCTAATCTGTTATTCCGCGATAGTTAAGTTCATTTGAGGTAAAATAATGACCGGCTGGCAACCCGGTCAAATGCAAAACCTCGGCCTGCATCAGCCGTAATTATAGCGCGCCTAAGGGTAAACTAATGCAGATCAGGGGTAAACTACTTACTTTGTATAAATTTCACCCACACGAATTAGACAACGAAAACAAAAAATTATTAAATGCCGAATGTTTTTTATTATTCATAGCGCTTTGAACCAGCCTGCAGAATAAGGTCGCTGATTTAATCACCATCCGGATTCCTGGCCAATAGATAAATTCCAGCATGTTTTTGATTAACAAATTCAAACTGTCCAGATCGGCCCTTATGGCTACCTGTCTGTTTATTGTCGTCAATGGTTTTGGCGTATTTTATTTATACCAAAATTACCTGTGGTTAAAACTACAGGAACAACAACTTTCCGAGCAGGCCATTAACCTGGTATTGGGCATCAGCCATGCATTACCCAACCAGGCATTAACCAGGAACGATTACCAGCAACTGGCAAACCGGTTATTTAACGCCAAAAGTGTCGATGCTATTTTCTTTCGAAACGATGAAGGAGAAATAATCGCGCAGGCTGGCAGACTGGATTCTACCCCGGGTATCCTGGCAAACCAGAGTAACAGCCTTGTTTCCCAAATCGGTTCCGATCAGCGTTTGTACGTCTCGGTCCCCGTCCGTCATGGTATCAGTCTAAACGCGACCAGGTCTTCGCAAGATGCCGGTGTTCTACCCGGATTGGTTGTCGCAGTCTCTTCTGCGGCGCTGGCCGAACACAGAAACCAGTTGAGCTGGATAATCGCCATTACCCTGGGTTTGCTGGCAATTGCCAATTTACTGATTATCCTCTGGTTCAGATTCAGCCAAAAATTATCTGTTAGTATTGAGCCTGCCCAAATACTCCAGAAAAAATTTGATGCCAGTCATCAACAACTCAAACAATCCATCGAATTGCAAAAACAGGCGGCAGAAACGACCCGGCAGGAAGCGATAAAAACAAGCGAGCTTAAATCACAATTCATTGCCAATATGAGTCACGAAATTCGAACGCCACTTAATGCCATTGTCGGCTTTACCGACCTTCTACTCAGAACAGACCTTAGCCAACGACAATATAATTTTCTTTCCAACATCAAACGGTCTTCACACGGGCTGTTGCAGATTATCAACGACATCCTCGACTTCTCAAAGCTTGAAGCGGGAAAAGCCACACTTGAACTGGAACCGGTAAATTTACGCAATATTATCGAAGACGCGCTTATTCAATTAGCCCCTGCGGCGCACGTAAAAAAGCTGGAATTGATACCGATCATTTATCCCGATACCCCTGTTCATATCCAGGCAGATCCCAAACGACTCGGGCAAATTCTTACCAACCTGATCAGCAATGCGATAAAGTTTACCCACAAGGGAAGCATCGTGGTCAGGGCAAAAATTGACAAAAAAAACACCAGGGTACCGATGATAAAAATAAGCGTAAGCGACACCGGTATAGGTATCAGCGAAAATGAACAAAAGCGATTATTTACCGCCTTTACCCAGACGGATACTTCATCAACCCGGCAATACGAGGGCACCGGCCTGGGTCTGGTGATTGACAATCAAAAAGCCGAGCAGATTCACGGTAAAATAGGCGTCGAAAGCAGGTTAAATCATGGCTCCAGTTTCAGGTTTACTATCCAGGCATTGCCTTCAGGTGAGCAACCGGAATTTAATGAAGATGTTTTCCAAAATCGCTCAGTCTTTATATACGACACCTACCCGCTTTCTCGCCTGTCATTGCAAAACACCCTGAGTCAATGGGGTATTAAGGTCAGTTCTACCAATCATATTGAGCAGCTCGAGGCCTTTGTCTCCGGCAATAAATTACCTTCACACCTTACCTGCGTGATTATTAACCTGGACTTTTCCAGTTCAAAAACCGATGCAATCTTTCACCTCCTCCGCCGGTTGAAAAAACAGTATCAATGTCCGGTCATCGTGCTCTATAACATTTCGATTGATTATGATGAAACCCTGGTTCAGCAGGCATCGTTGTCGCTTGCCAAACCTGTGCGCCACGAAGCGCTGCGTAAAGCATTACTGCATCTTGCCAAATCTCCTGAAACGTCCCAGGAATTTCGTATACCCGAGTCCAGGCGTGTCTTTGTAAACCATTTGCCCAGGGTTCTGGCGGTCGATGACAACGAAGCAAACCTCAAGCTGGCCGAATCCCTGCTCCATGAAATTGGTGCCGAAGCAACCTGTGCCAACAGTGGCAAGCAAGCACTGGAATGCCTGGCTAAAGCTCCTTACGATGCCGTTTTCATGGATATCCAGATGCCCGAAATGGATGGTGTTGAAACCACACAGCTTATCCGGGGCAGGCCCAGCGCCTACCGTGACATCCCTATCATCGCGTTAACCGCTCATGCGTTGGAAAGTGAAAAGAAACAATGGCTCAATTGCGGTATCGATGATTATCTCAGCAAGCCCGTCAGCGAAGAACAACTGGTCGATGCCCTGTTGCGCTGGACGGATGCCAAGGCGGAAAAAATTCAGGCCAACGAAAATATTCCCGCCCCGGGCACTGTTAAAGACGTTAGGGCCGGGCAAACAAAATATAGTAGTAGCCAGGACGTGCCTCATCAGGTCGTTGATATCGAGATGGGCGTTCGACTGGCCGGCGGCAAGCGGGAACTGGCAAAAGAATTATTTGATATGCTGGTCGCTAATCTTGATAAAGATGCCGACGCGATCAGGTCAGCGTCTGCTTCCCGTTCGGGTGAAAAATTATTAAGGCGTGTGCATCATTTACACGGGGCAACCCGTTACTGCGGTGTCCCTGCGTTACAAAAAGCCGCCGAACGACTTGAACTGGTGATCAAGAACAAGGATACAGGCAACCATCAAATTGCACTCGAGCAATTACTGAGGGAAATTGTACGCGTTCAGGAATGGACCAGGAACAACCAATGGTCAACTGCTTGACAGCAAGGTTATGGCGCCGTTTTTAGACGGATTTACTGGCGTTTAGGATTAAACCTTTCATTTCAATGATCGCCTGTTTAAAGCCGGTAAAAACTGCCCTGGCTACTATACCGTGACCGATATTCAGCTCATTGATTCCTGGAATAGCGGCTATTGCCTCGACGTTATGGTAAAACAAACCATGCCCGGCGTTGACGATTAAACCCTGCTCTTGTGCGTATGCAACCGCGTCGACAATGCGTCGCAACTCCTGCATCTTTTCAGGGTTACCGGTGGCATCGGCATACCGGCCGGTGTGCAGTTCAATGACGGGCGCCTTGCACCTGACGGCGGCATCAATCTGTTCCGGCTCCGGGTCGATAAACAATGATACCTCAATATTTTCGCCGGATAACTGCTCGCAGGCTGACGATATTTTTAGTTCTTGGGTAACCACATCGAGGCCACCTTCAGTAGTTAGTTCCTGGCGATTTTCCGGTACCAGGCAACAGTGTTCGGGTTTCACTTTCCGGGCGAAAGCAATCATTTCCTGTGTCGCTTCCATTTCCAGGTTCATCCGCGTTTGCAGGACATCCTTGATCATTATTACATCACGATCCTGGATATGCCGACGATCCTTTCGAAGGTGCAGGGTAATACCATCAGCACCGGCCTCCTCGGCTTCGATAGCAGCTTGTACGGGATCGGGATAACGTGTTCCCCGCGCTTGTCTCAAGGTGGCAATATGATCTATGTTCACACCCAGGAGAATACGGTTTTTTTCAGACATACCTGCACTCATACTTGTACTACCTTGTTGACTGGTTTTAATGTTTAAATAATGTCCTGCTTTGCAGCGGCCTGTCACCCAGCAACGGATGCAGCGCCAGCCGCATCAGGCGTTTGGCCGCACGCAAAACCTCCCTGTCGGCGTAATCGGAACGGGCGATTGCCTGTAAATGCTTGCCCTGGAAACAGCGCGGTAACTGTTCGGCCTCCGGCTTGTTATCCAGAAGAAAAAAATGTCCGTCCGGTGAGTAATAATAAACCGTTTCATCGAACTGCCCCGGGTTTGAATTCGTTGGTTCGTGTGAACACAGCTGTTCCGGAAACGGCATACCGTAACCCAAATCCCTTAACAGGTATTGCTCGAAATCACGCAGCAAAGGCTCAATATTTTTCCCTGATTTTATTTCTGCAAGCACGTGCTCGTAGGCGTTAAAGAGCGTCGAGTGGTGATCTTCTGCCTTGAGCAGGCGCATTAGCAGTTCATTGAGGTACAAACCGCTATACAAACCTGTCCCCTGTAACCTGCCTGTGCTGAACTGGTCCTCGGCATCGAGCAGCGTTTTCATCGCCTGCCTGCCTGAAAAGGAAACAAGCAACCGGCGAAACGGTTGCAATACCCCGCGCATTCGTGCTTTTGGTCTCCTTGCTCCCCTGGCAACGGCCGGTACACGGCCGTAGTCGCACGTGAATAGCTCAACAATCAGGCTCGATTCCCTGTAGTTTCTGGTATGCAATACGTAAGCGGGTTGAAGATTAACCGGCGTTGACATTTAACTTTCCTGGCACACTTGAAAAAGCTGTATTCGCCTTAAAATTCCTGTCGGTTTTCAGCGAGTACCGGGTCAGTCGTCATAACCCAGGCTCTTCAACGCCCGTTCATCGTCCGACCAGCCGGATTTAACCTTGACCCAAAGATTGAGCATGATTTTACTGGCAAATAGCTTTTCAAGTTCTTTGCGTGCATCCGAACCAATTGCCTTTAGCTGTTCTCCCTTATTGCCAATAATAATACGTTTTTGGCCTGTACGCTGTACCAGAATCAAGCCACTGATTCTCAACAATTTGCCTTCTGACCTGAATTGTTCGATCTCAACGGTGACCTGGTAGGGAATTTCATCGCCCAGGCGCCGCATGATTTTTTCCCGGATCACCTCGGCTGCCAGAAAGCGCTCGCTGCGATCGGTGATTTGATCTTCGGGAAAATAATGTATGCCAACCGGGAGGCGACTGTTAATGGCTGCTTCCAGCAGATCGACGTTGTCGCCCTTGCTGGCAGACACCGGGATTATTTCTGCAAACGACATATGGCTGGACAGGTTTTTAATAACAGGTAGCAAGATGTCTTTATCTTTTAGCTTATCGACCTTGTTAATCACCAGAATGACCGGGCACCTGACCTGGTTTACCTTGGCCAGCACCAGTTCGTCTTCATCGGTCCAGGCGGTTCGATCGATGACAAAAATAACCAGGTCAACATCCCTGAGCGCATTACTCGCGGCTCTGTTCATATAACGGTTTAATGCTTCCTTCCTGTCCCTGTGTAATCCGGGAGTGTCCACGTAAATCACCTGGGAGCCCTGTTCTGTTTTCACGCCGATAATCTGGTGGCGTGTGGTTTGCGGTTTCCGGGTGGTAATACTGATTTTCTGGCCAAGTATCCTGTTAAGCAGTGTTGATTTGCCGACATTCGGTCGCCCGACAATGGCCACGTAACCCGAACGGGTCACCTCCGCCTGATCATCTTTCTGTTTATCGGTCATGATTTCACACCCAGTGTAAGCAATACTTTACCAGCTGCGTCCTGTTCAGCGAAACGTCGACTGCTACCTTTGCCAGTAACCGGTTTTTGTAATAGTTCAACTACGCAGGTAACCTCGAAAACCTGCTCGTGTTCTTTTCCCAGCGTTCTGGTTACCCGGTATTCAGGCAAGGCTTTCTGCTGAGCCTGCAAATATTCCTGTAACAGGGTTTTGGGATCCTTCAGGCTTTTGTCGGTAGAAAGACCTTCCAGGCGAGATTCAAACCAGGGTAAAACAATGCGTTTACAGGTATCCATATCTGAATCCAGGTATATTGCACCGATTATT
>CAMYIF010000057.1 GCA_947258415.1 uncultured Pseudomonadales bacterium | reverse complement strand
CCGGTGCTATCTGAATACCGATCTACCCGTGATCAGGCGAGCGTCAAATCGTTGATCGACCATGTTTCCGGAACGCTCGGGCTCTCGGTGGGCCTGTTAACCCTGGTCACTATTGCCGCTGCTCCCGTGGTTGCGGTGATATTTGCGCCCGGCTTTTTGCAATACGAGGAAAAGCTGGCGTTGACTACCGATATGCTGCGCATCACCTTCCCGTACCTGCTGCTGATTTCAATGACCGCGTTTGCAGGTTCCGTGCTGAACAGCTATGGCCGCTTTGGTGTGCCGGCGTTTACCCCGGTATTGCTGAACCTGTCTCTCATTTGTGCGACCCTGTTCCTGGCCCCTTATCTTGACCAGCCGGTGATGGCGCTTGCCTGGGGTGTGCTGATTGCCGGTGTTGCCCAGTTACTGTTCCAGCTGCCATTCCTGGCCAGAATAGATTTGATGCCCTCGCCAAAAGTCGATAAGAATCACCCGGGAGTAAGGCAGATCGTCAGGTTAATGGTTCCCGCCCTGTTTGGGGTATCGGTCAGCCAGATCAACCTGTTGCTGGATACGGTTTTAGCTTCATTCCTGCAGACCGGCAGTGTTTCCTGGCTATACTTTTCCGATCGCCTGGTTGAATTGCCCCTTGGCGTGTTCGGTATCGCTATCGCAACGGTGATTTTGCCGAGTCTGGCCCGGCAGCACGTAAGCAAGAGCCAACGGGAATATAACGATACACTGAACTGGGCGCTGCGCTTCGTGTTTGTATTGGGCGTGCCTGCCGCGATCGCCCTGTTCGTTCTGGCCGAGCCGCTTATCGTTACCCTTTTCAAGTACGGTGCAATGATGGACAGGGATGTGTTTATGGCGGGCATGAGTTTGCGTGCCTACTCATTAGGCTTGTTGGCGTTCATGCTGATCAAGGTACTGGCCCCTGGCTACTATTCCCGGCAAGATATGAAATCACCGGTGCGCATTGCCGTCTGGGCCATGGCTGCCAATATGACGTTGAACCTGATTTTAATCTGGCCACTGCAGCACGCGGGTCTTGCGCTGGCAACTTCGCTGGCGGCATTCCTGAACGCGGGTTTACTGTTTGCAGGTCTGCATAAAACAGGTGTCCTGACGTTGCAACCCGGGTGGAAATTGTTTGGCTTGCGTCTCGTGGTTGCCAATATCGCCATGATTGTTTTGCTGGTTTTTCTTACCGTTGACACCAGCCAATGGTTAGCCTGGACGATGTGGTCCAGGGTATGGAACCTGGGACTGGTTTGCATTGCCGGTCTGGCAATATACTGCATTGCCCTGTGGCTTGTGGGACTTCGCCCCAGGCATTTACGCCCCTGACTTTCTTTTCCGAGCAGATTGCCAAATTAGGAGGTTATATAGTAGCCGCCGGGCGTATTCGTTCGTGCACTGTTGATATATAATCGCCTGTTTGTTTGTTCGAGATATGTAATTAAAAATGGAACTCATTCGTGGTTTGCACAATTTGGCGATGAAACGAAACAGCCCGTCGTTCAAGCGCTGCGTATTGACCATTGGTAATTTTGATGGTGTCCACAGCGGCCACCAGATGATTTTACAGCAATTAAGGCGCAGGGCGGACGAGCTGGGTTTGCCTTCGACGTTGATGGTATTCGAGCCGCAACCACTGGAGTTTTTTGCCGGGAAGGGGGCGCCTGCCCGAATTACGGCGTTTCATGAAAAAGTGCGCTTGATCCAGAAGCATAAAATTGATTCACTGGTTTGCCTGCATTTTAACGAAGCGCTACGCAGCATGTCGGCACAAACCTTTATTGAAGAAATACTGGTGAAAGACCTGGGCGTTAAATTCCTTATTATCGGTGACGATTTCCGCTTTGGTTGCAAACAGAATGGTAATTTTGATTTACTCAAACAGGCGGGCAGGCAACACGATTTCGAGGTCGAACGAACCGAAACATTTACCTGGGAAAACAAGCGGGTCAGTAGCACCCGGGTAAGGGATGCGATCGAGCAGGGTGATTTTGCGCGGGCCGAACAAATGCTGTCCCGTCCCTACAGTATTTCCGGCAGAGTGATGTACGGTCAGCAGTTGGGCAGGGAACTGGAAGCGCCGACTGCCAATTTGTCACTCAAGGGAAAAAAAGTGCCACTCGCAGGCGTTTATGCAGTGGAAGTCTCCGGCCTCGAAGACCTGGGAAAGGGTCCGCTGGCACCGGGCGTGGCCAACGTCGGTGTGCGGCCGACCATATCGGGCGATAAACCCTTGCTGGAAGTACACCTGTTCGATTTTGACCAGGATATATACGGCAGGAAAATACGCGTTTTTTTTCGCCATAAAATTCGCGATGAGATAAATTTCGACAGCCTGTGCATCCTCAAGAACCAGATTGGCCTTGATATTATTGCCGCGAAAAAACACTTCGGTATGGACAGGGCTTTTTGACCGGCTTCGATCCTTGAAAAAGCATGAGAGCAAAACCAGAGAACAAGTAAAGAAAGATATGACTGATTACAAGCAAACCCTGAATTTACCGAGCACGGCTTTCCCGATGAAGGCCAACCTGGCACAACGTGAGCCGGGCATACTAAAGCGCTGGGAAAAAGAAGATATCTACTCGCGTATCCGTAAAGCCCGTGCCGGTTGCGAGAAATTTATCTTGCATGACGGACCACCCTACGCCAACGGTGATATTCATATTGGCCACGCGGTCAATAAAGTATTAAAGGATGTGGTCGTCAAGTCAAAAACCCTGAGTGGTTATGACGCACCCTATGTGCCGGGCTGGGATTGCCATGGCTTGCCGATTGAGCACAAGGTGGAATCAAAAATTGGCAAGGCCGGGGTCAAGGTTGATTACAAGACTTTCAGGCAAAAATGCCGTGCCTACGCGCTCAGGCAGATCGACGGCCAGCGCAAGGATTTTATCAGGCTAGGGGTGCTGGGCGAATGGTATAACCCCTATTTGACCATGGACTCCAAATTTGAAGCCAATATCATTCGGGCCCTGGGCCGTGTCATAGAGCATGGCCATTTGCACCGGGGTTTCAAACCGGTTTACTGGAGCGTCGTCGGCGCTTCGGCGCTGGCCGAAGCGGAAGTCGAATACCAGGATAAAACATCGCATTCAATCGACGTTAAATACCCGGTGGTTGATGGCGCGGCCATAGACAAGGCATTTGGTGCACTTGAAACCGGCGATAAGGTTTCCCTGGTTATCTGGACCACCACGCCCTGGACACTGCCGTCGAGTCAGGCCGTTTCGCTGCACCCGAATTTAGCCTACGTGCTGGTGGAATGCGAACTCGAATCAGGCAAGACAAGGCTGGTGCTGGCGGAAGAATTATACCCCGCCGCGCTGGCGCGTTATCACGCACAAAACCCCGTGATCCTCGGCCGTTGCCAGGGAAGTGCACTCGAAGGGCTGGTTTTGCAGCATCCGTTTTACGATATGCAGTTACCGGTAATCCTGGGCGAGCACGTCACTACGGAAGCCGGGACCGGCGCGGTGCACACGGCACCCGACCACGGCGTAGACGATTTTGTTGTCGGCCAGAAATACGGTATTGGCACGCTTAATCGGGTCAATGAAAACGGTATTTTTCGTGACCAGACAGAATTGTTTGCCGGCGAGCATGTTTACAAGGTCGATGAAAAAATTATCGCGGTACTCGAACAAAAGGATCGGTTGCTGGCCCACGAAAAAATTCGACACAGTTTTCCGCATTGCTGGCGTACCAAGACTCATTGCTGGCGTACCAAGACTCCGCTTATTTTCAGGGCAACACCCCAGTGGTTTATCAGTATGACCAAGAATAACCTGCTGGCCGACGCCAAACAGGCGGTTAAACAGGTGAACTGGTATCCCGGTTGGGGGCAGGCGCGGATCGAGGCGATGCTCGATGCCAGCCCTGACTGGTGTATTTCCCGGCAACGAACCTGGGGCGTACCCATTACCCTTTTTATCCACAAGGAGACGCAGGAGCTTCACCCGGATACACCGTCACTGATCAGGTCGGTCGCCGAGCGGGTCGAGGCATCGGGCATCGACGCCTGGTTTGACATGGAGGCCAGCGAACTGCTGGGCGATGAAGCCGAGCAGTACACCAAGGTACTCGATACCCTGGACGTCTGGTTTGATTCCGGTGTCACCCATTTCGCGGTGCTCGAGCAACGCAAACAGTTGCGCTACCCGGCTGACCTCTACCTGGAGGGGTCAGACCAGCACAGGGGCTGGTTCCAGTCATCGTTAAAGACGGCCGTGGCGATGAATGGCAATGCACCCTACAAGGGCGTGCTGACCCACGGATTCACCGTGGATGCCCAGGGCAAGAAAATGTCGAAATCGTTGGGCAACGTGATTTCCCCGCAAAAAGTCGCCAACGATCTGGGGGCAGACGTGCTGCGCCTGTGGGTAGCGGCAACGGATTTCAGCGGCGAAATGAGCGTCTCCGAAGAGATCCTCAGGCGCTCGGCCGATTCCTACCGCCGTATCCGGAACACCGCGCGCTTTTTCCTTTCCAATTTGAATGGCTTCGACCCGCAACAAGACGTCTTGCCGGTTGACGAGCTTCTGGCGCTGGACCGCTGGGCGCTTGCCCGGGCGGCGGCATTGCAGAAAGAAATTGTAGCGGCCTACGATGCCTATCAATTACACCTGATTTACCAGAAACTGCATAATTTTTGTGTCACCGATATGGGCGGTTTTTACCTGGATATCATCAAGGATCGCCTGTATACCGCAAAAAGCGATGGCGTTGCGCGCCGTTCTGCACAAACGGCCATGTATCACCTGGTCGAGGCATTTGCCCGCTGGATTGCCCCGATACTCAGCTTTACCGCCGATGAAATATGGTCGTACATGCCCGGGCAACGCCAGGGTTGCGTATTCGAGGCACGCTGGTATGACCGGCTCGCCATTCTGGATGAAACAGCTTCGATGGGCGGCGCTTACTGGCAGCGGGTAATGGCGATAAAAACGGCGGTTAACAAGGAGCTCGAAGCGGCCAGGGTTTCCGGGCAGATCGGTTCGAGCCTTGATGCTGAAGTGGTTTTATATTGCGATGAAAAAAACATGCAGGTGCTCGCGGCACTCGAGGATGAGTTGCGTTTCGTGCTGATTACCTCGAAGGCTGATGCGGTCGTGGATGAAAACACGGCCGAAGCCAGGGAAACCGAGGTTGCCGGGCTTCGCGTTAGGGTATCCGTTTCCGGTCACAGCAAGTGCGCGCGCTGCTGGCATCGACGACCTGATGTGGGCGTCACCCCTGAGCACAGCGAGTTATGCGGACGTTGCGTTGAAAACGTTGCCGGACCCGGAGAGAGGCGATTGTATGCCTGAAGTCAGAAACCGCGGAATGCTGGCCTGGTTATGTTTGTCGGCACTGGTTGTGATTGGCGACCAGGTAACCAAGTATATAGCCGATGAATACCTGTCCTACGGCATACCGGTGAAAATACTGCCGTATTTTGATTTGACCCTGGCCTATAACACGGGTGCCGCGTTCAGTTTCCTCGCCGATGCGGGTGGCTGGCAGCGCTGGTTTTTTTCCCTGGTTGCTGTCGTTGTCAGCCTGGTGCTGGTGTATCTGCTTAAACAGATGCAACGCCACGAGGTATGGAGTGCTATCGCGCTGGCGCTGGTGCTGGGCGGCGCTGTCGGTAACCTGTATGACCGGGTTGTGCAGGGCTATGTTATCGATTTTATTTCGGTTCATTACCGGCAATATTATTTCCCTGCGTTCAACGTGGCTGACTCGGCGATAACCGTCGGTGCTATCATGTGGATCATCGACACCTTCAGGCAACCATCTCCAGAGTAGACAGAAATTTTGAGTAACAATATGGACAAGTATAAAATAGGACCTGGAATGCAGGTGACGCTGCATTTTACCGTGAAACTTGCTGATCAAACGATTCTTGACTCGACCCGGCAAAAAAAGCCGGCCACGCTACAGGTAGGAGACGGCAATCTCCTCCCGGGTTTTGAAGCCGTGATCCAGGGTTTAACCGCAGGAGCAAAGGAAGTTTTTAAACTCAAGCCCGAGCAGGGTTTTGGAATGCGTAACCCTAATAACGAGCAACTGGTAGCGCGTGACCAGTTCCCGGAAAATATGGAACTGAAGGAAGGTCTGGTTGTCTCCTTCGCTGATGCCAGCCAGTCAGAATTACCAGGTGTGGTGAGCGGTTTTGAAGGTGATATGGTTATCATCGATTTTAATCACCCGCTGGCCGGAAAGGATATCATTTTCGAGGTCGAAATTATCAAAGTGCAACCGGCAGAAAAAGTTGCTGCCAAGTCAAGGTAAAGGTAGCCGAAAAACGGTTGCCGAATGAACAGGTCAACAAATGCAAATTAAATTAGCCAACCCACGCGGCTTTTGTGCCGGTGTAGACCGGGCAATCGAAATCGTTAACCGGGCAATAACGCTATTTGGCGAACCCGTCTACGTGCGCCATGAAGTCGTTCATAACAAGTACGTAGTCGACGGCCTGCGCGATCGCGGTGCAATATTTGTCGATGAGCTACACGAGGTGCCCGACGATGCACTGGTCATCTTCAGCGCTCATGGTGTTTCCCAGGCGGTTCGCTCAGAAGCTGAAGCCCGTGGCCTGAAAGTATTCGATGCAACCTGCCCGCTGGTAACCAAGGTACACATGGAAGTGGCCAAGTTCAGCAATGACGGGCAGGAGTGTATTTTAATCGGTCATGCCGGGCACCCCGAGGTAGAGGGAACCCTTGGCCAGTACAAGTCAAATCAGGGCGGGGCGATGTACCTGGTTGAAACGCTTGAGGATGTCCAGCACTTGCAGGTGGGCAACCCCGAGAAGCTGGCTTACGTAACACAGACAACGCTCTCTGTAGACGATACCTCGGCTATCATTAACGCCCTGCGCGAGCGCTTTCCAAAGATACAAGGACCGCGCAAGGACGATATATGCTATGCGACCCAAAACCGGCAGGATGCGGTCAAGATACTGGCCCGGGATAGCGACCTGTTACTGGTTGTGGGCGCTTCCAACAGTTCAAACTCCAACCGGTTGCGCGAACTGGCCGAGCGTATGGGCGTTGAGGCGCACCTGATTAATCACGCCAGCGAGATTCAACAGGGCTGGCTTGAAAACAGGGAAATGATTGGCGTCACGGCCGGTGCGTCTGCACCCGAATTGCTGGTCCAGCAAGTTATTGAGCGATTACAGGAATTCGGGGCCAGCGCGCCGGTCGAGTTAACCGGTCGCAAGGAAAATATTGTCTTTAGCCTGCCAAAAGAATTGCGCCTGGTACCCGTTTGAAATAATACCCGAACCGGTTAGCTGCAAGGTTAGCTGGCGTTTACTCTATACCAAATTTTTTCAGGCGATGGCGCATCTGGCGAAAGGATATCCCCAGCTTTTCGGCGGCGGCAGTCCGGTTCCACCGGGTCTTTTCCAAAGCTGCCAAAATGGCTTTTTTCTCAATATCACCCAGGTAATCGTCGAGCGATTCGAGCTGTGCATCCGTTTCGGGAGGGGTTTCCACCGTTTCGGCCCGGACCTGTTGTAAACTGTCCCCGGTTACCCTGGCGGGTTGCGTTGAATCCAGCTTCAGATCGTGTGCTTCGATGACATTATGTTCACACAGTGTAGAAGCGCGCTCCAGGATATTTTCCAGTTCACGCACATTGCCGGGAAAATCATAGTCATTCAATGCTTCGAGCGCATGGGGACTGATGGTGCAAAGGTCCAGGTTGTTGGCGTCGGATATTTTCTCGAGGCAATGCCTGGCCAGTAACTCGATGTCGCTTTTCCGGGTTCTCAGGGTCGGGATCCTGATTTCAATGACGTTGATCCGGTAGTACATATCCTGCCTGAAATTACCCGAATTGGCCTCCTTGTTCAGGTCTTTGTGAGTGGCGCTTAAAATCCTTACGTCGATGGGTAATTCACGCTCGGAACCAACGGGGCGAACCGATTTTTCCTGGATGGCACGCAACAATTTTACCTGCATATGCAAGGGCAGGTCGGCGACCTCATCCAGGAATAAGGTACCCCCGTGTGCGCTCTGGAACAGGCCCTGCTTGTCATTGATGGCGCCGGTAAAGCTGCCTTTCTTGTGACCGAAAAATTCACTTTCCATAAGTTCACTCGGAATAGCGCCGCAATTCACCGGGACGAAGGGTTTGTTTGAGCGCGGCCCCAGGTGATGAATTAGCCTGGCCGCCAGTTCTTTACCGCTGCCCGATTCTCCACTGATGTAAACCGGCGCCTGGCTGCGCGCAACTTTCTTGATTTGCTCACGCAATACTTTTATCGGTTTGGAGTTGCCTAGAATCTGGCTGTCGGCCTCTTCCTGGTTGGCTTCCTCGCGCATGGTCAGCTGTATTTTCAGGGCCTGCTGGATCATATCGCGTAATTGCGACAGCTCGATCGGTTTGGAAATAAAGTCAAATGCACCGGCCTTCAAGGCGCTGATAGCGGTTTCAATGCTGCCGAAAGCCGTGATCATGGCAACGGGTATATCGGGATATTGACCCTGGATATGGGTAACCAGGTCGATACCATTGCCATCGGGCAAGTGCATATCGGTGAGGCACAGATCAAAACGCATATCACGCAAATATTGCTTGGCCGATGCCAATGTATCCGCCATCTGGCAGTCAATATTCATGCGCCCCAGGGTGATGGCCAATAACTCAAGAATATCCGGTTCGTCGTCGACTATCAGGGCAATTTTGTTGTCCATCGTTAAATCCCGGCGGTCAGGCCATTATCTGTTTGGGGTGTGGGAAGATAATACGAAAACAGGAGCCGTCCCGGTAAGAAGGCACATGATCAAGGTGGGAGTTGTTTGCCTCGCAAAGTTCCCTTGAAATATATAAGCCCAACCCTGTACCGTTGGCTTCTGTTGTATAAAATGGCTCGAACAGGTGCGGTTTTGCCTTCTCATTTACACCCTCACCCACGTCCAGGATATCGAGGTAAGGCAGTTCGGTCTCCGCATGAATTCCTGCCTGGAAATGAATGACCGGCTCACCGGTCTTCTCCTGGCTGTATCGGAGACCGTTTTTACTCAGGTTAGTGACAATCTGGTCCAGTTGGCTTGAGTCAAAATATACCAGAAGATTTTCGGGCTCCACATCCATCTCGAATTTACCGGCTTCGGCTTCCGACTGGTTAAAGGATTCAATAAACCGGTCAAGCCAGCGCTTCAGTGGTAAGGGTTCCGGAGTAGGTTGCCGTCTTTTGGACAGTTCCAGGACGTTTTCAATGGTAGCGTTCATCCTTTTTGAATGGTCCTGGATAATGGTTGCCAGCCGCAAGTCGCTTTCATCCAGGTTCGGTGATTCGCTAAGTAATTGCGCTGCATGGCTCATTGCACCCAGCGGGTTGCGAATCTCGTGGGCAATGCTGGCGGTGAGTTGTCCTAGCGAGGCAAGCTTTAGCTGTTGTGCCTGTTGCAACGATTTTCCTACATCTTCGATAAAGATCAGGATATCGGAGAAATCTTCCTGGCGTAACGAAGTGAAATTTGCCTGTAAATCCGGATTTTCCGGGAAGGAACGGAATATCTGGGTGCGGCGTGACGGGTTGGTTTGCCAGGCGTGCAGGCGGTCCATGAGAACCGCGGGCAGTTGCTTTAAGGTCAACAGGTTATCGTTCGTAGAATCTGAATGACTAAGCAGTTTTGTTGCGGCATTGTTGATCATCCTGATCTCGCCCTCTTTGCTGGTTACAATAATGCCGGTTCGCATCCGTTGAATAATCAATCGGTTTAGCTTTTCCAGGTGAGCGATATCACCGGCACGTTTTTTCGCCAGCGATTCGCTGCTATGTATTCGACCGGAAATGTATTTTATGAATATGGCCGTGGCAAAAAATATCATCCCCAACAGCCCGGCCTGGACATAATGAGGCTGTGCGGTCGCATCGATCGAAGCCCGGTGAAATTCGGCTACCAGGATTACGATGCTTGCAAGCGCGGCAAACATGGTACTGTAGCGCCCCGAAAATAAAATACTGCCGGCTGCGATCGAAAAAACCAATAAATTCCCAAGGCCACTATTGACCCCGCCGCTGGCGTAGGTAATCAATGTAAGCAACATTATATCGATGACGATTGTCGCCACTACATGATTAGCACCAACTGGAAATGAACTGCGAAGCAGGAATATCAAAGCGATATTGTTAAAGAAGTAGACCAGGGTGCCAACCATAAAAAGGGTGGGGTGTTCGAGGTTAATATAGATGTTGCTGGAAGAATTAATGAATGTAAAAAGAAGAATGCAGGATAAAGCGATCCGGTAATAATTGAAGATGCGTAATAAGCCAATATCCTGAAGCAGCAATTTGTCGTCTAGTCGTTTATTCACTTTGCGTTTAATTCGTTAGTTTGATAATTGTGCTCTCGAACCAGGAATTATATTGCTTGGCGGCGGCCAGGTTCGCAGGCAGTGCCTAGGTAAGTATAGTCATTATTTTTACTGGCACAGGCGTACTTGAGAAATATGCTACAGACCCGGAACGGTCTGAAGGGGCAGGCAAAGATTTATAGTGTCTGTGTTTACTGCGGGCTAATCAATATGGTCGTAGATTGTCTTTATGGGCTGGCGTTTGTGCATGGTTTTTTCGTAGATATCGATAATGTGTTTTTCTGCCTTGGCGGGAACGTGCCTGTTTTCAAGAAAATCATCTATCTCGTCGTAAGTGACCCCTAATGCCTGTTCGTCCGCCTTTTGCGGGCTCATGCATTCAAGGTCAGCGGTTGGCGTTTTTTCTATCAGGGACATGGGTGCGCCGAGTGCCGTTGCAATTTGTTTTACCTGGCGTTTGTTGAGCCCGAACAGGGGAGCAATGTCGCATGCGCCATCACCCCACTTGGTAAAAAACCCGGTTACGTTCTCGGCCGAATGATCTGTGCCTAAAACCAGGCCACCAAGCATACCCGCTATTTCGTATTGAACAGCCATGCGGACCCTGGCTTTCACGTTTCCCTTTACAAAATCGATTTTCGAATCCGATCGGTCCAAAAGGCCTTCCCTGTCCATATCACTCAGGGTTGTCTCGTGAATGCCGTCGGTGCCGGTCTTGATATTGACCGCGATATTGATGCCGGGGCAAATAAACTCCATGGCTGCCTGCGCATCGTGCTCGTCTCTCTGGATGCCATATGGCAGACGTACCGCGACAAATTTATATTTTTCTTTGCCTAAATCCTTGTTGAGTTGTTCAATGGCTATCTGGGCCAGTCGACCGCAGGTGGTTGAGTCCACGCCACCGCTGATACCCAACACCAGGTGCTTCAATCCCGAATGCTCGATGCAATCCTTAATGAATTCAACGCGGCGAGCGATCTCGAATTCAGCGTCAATAGCTGGCAGTACTCTCATTTCGCTGATGATTTCGGATTTTTTCATTCGAAGACTCCGTCTTGGTATTGGGATGGATACCAGGATCCGTTAAAGGTTCATTATTTACTGGCAGACCTGCCAAACAGGCCGAAGGTTGCGCTGTTAACGAATGAAGGTCGGGAGCCAATTTTGGTGCGCTTGATATCAAAGCTTCCATCCTTGCCCAGTGCCGGGTAGTCCGGGTAATTTAACGCGAGTACATTAAAGGATTGCTCGGACAGTTCAGGCATACCCAACTGCTGATAAGCCTCGACCATTACCGCCAGTCCATCGGGGACGGCCGGGGTTGTTTGAAAATTCTCGACAACGTAACGTCCCCTGTTGGCCGCTGCGACATAGGATCCTCGCCTGAGATAATAACGGGCTACATGTATTTCATATGCAGCCAGCTTGTTGCGAAGATGTACCATGCGCAGCCGGGCATCGCTAAGGTATTTGCTATCGGGGAAGCTTTCAACCAGGAGCGCAAAATCGTTAAATGAATCCCTGGATGCGCCGGGATCGCGTTGTGTCCTGTCTATTGGCAGCAGGTTTGAAAATAAACTTTTTCCGCTCAGATCAGATGACAGGCCACGATAGTAGTAGGCATAGTCAAGGTCAGGATGCCTGGGATGCAACCGGATAAATCGATCGGCAGCGGCTCTCGCTGCTTCGTATTCCTTGCTTTTATAGCGAGCAAATACCAGGTCGAGTTGTGCCTGTTCGGCATAACGGCCAAAAGGGTAACGGGATTCAAGCTCTTCGAGCATTTCGGTCGCTTCGTAATAGCGACCATTGTTCATTAATCGCTTGGCTGCATTATAATAACCCTGCTCATCGTAATTAATTTTTAATTTTGGGCTAAAAGAGAGTTTTTTGAATGAACTGCAGCCCGATACCAGTAAGGTTAGTGTGATAATAGCTACTAAATACCGGTTTCGATTCGGCTTTATCATGGTGAAATCAACTTAAAATTGTAAAACGGTGATAATTAAATCATAGGTTGATAGCGAATCAAAGGTCTGAGTAAGTCATTGGTATAAATATGGAAGAGATTAGCTTGAAGGAAAGGGTGCCCATGCACTTCGCGGGAGCCCGGCTGGACCAGGTTTCGGCGCAATTATTTTCCGATTACTCGCGCTCAAGACTGCAGCTCTGGATCAAGTCCGGCGAACTCAGGGTGGATGGTAAAACCCTGAAGCCCCGCGCAAAATTGCAGGGTGGCGAACTCATTGAAATACAGGCGCAAGCTGAAAGTTGCGGTGAGTGGCAGGCGCAACGTATCGCGCTTGATATTGTGTTTGAAGATCATCATATCCTGGTCATCAACAAACCCGCGGGCCTTGTGGTACATCCGGCAGCGGGCCATGCTGATGGCACATTGCTCAATGCAATCCTTTATCATGCCCCGGTACTGGCGACGGTGCCGCGCGCCGGCATTGTCCATCGTCTGGATAAGGATACTACGGGTCTGATGGTAGTAGCCAAAAACCTGAAGGCCCATGCTCATCTCGTCGACCAGTTGCAGACCCGCTCTATGGGACGCGAATACGAGGCGGTGATCAGCGGGGTGATGACCGGCGGTGGTTGCGTCGATCAACCCATAGGGCGTCACCCTGTTCATCGCAAGAAAATGGCGGTTATCCCG
Source organism: uncultured Pseudomonadales bacterium (assembly GCA_947258415.1). Taxonomy (GTDB): domain Bacteria; phylum Pseudomonadota; class Gammaproteobacteria; order Pseudomonadales; family IMCC2047; genus CAMYIF01. The sequence goes on along the minus strand of CAMYIF010000057.1, from coordinate 9,095 downwards.
ACGGGAAAACCGGCCACCACGCATTACCAGGTGATAAAACGTTTTCGACAGCATACCCATGTCAGTTTGAAACTTGAAACCGGCCGAACTCACCAGATTCGCGTGCATATGGCCTATATCCATTATCCGATTGTCGGTGATGCCACTTACGCGGGGCGCATGAAAATACCCGGATCCGCCGACCCGGCCCTGGTCGGGTTTTTGAGAGCTTTCAAACGACAGGCCCTGCACGCCAAACGACTCCAGCTTGTTCATCCTGACACGGGTGAGCAGGTCCATTGGGAAGTACCATTGCCCGCTGATATGCAAACGCTTATCGGCATGCTGGATGAAGATTTGCTTGCCAGTGATTAACCTTTAGCAAACCTCCATCTGCCGGGAATACTGATATGAAAAATAACCACTATATTGTTCCTGACTGGCCAGTTCCGGATTCAGTCAAGTCAATAATTACCACGCGCAAGGGGGGAGTCAGTACCGGCCCCTATACCAGCCTCAACCCGGCATTTCACGTGGGAGATAATCCGGAAAACGTAGCCCGGAACCGGCAGCTTATTAGTCAACAAATAAAGCTGAACAGTTCACCACAATGGCTCGAACAGGTGCACGGCGTTGATGTGTTCGAGGCCAGGGCCGGCGAACGGAAGGCGGCAGGAACGGAATCCCTGGATCGCTATCCGGGCAACGAGGAGCCCTGCGCCGACGCAGTGGTTACCAGTGAGCGCGGTTTGCCCTGCGCGGTGATGACTGCAGATTGTCTGCCGGTATTGTTCTGCAATCGGTCCGCTGATCGTGTCGGGGTTGCCCATGCCGGGTGGCGGGGATTACAGGCTGGCGTTCTGGAGAACACCTGTGCCAGCTTTAAAGAATCGCCCGATCAACTGATGGCATGGCTTGGACCGGCAATCGGCCCGCGTCAATTTGAAGTTGGTGAAGAAGTTCGGGACGCGTTTCTGGCCACTTCCCTAAAAACCAGTGTTGCCTTCAAGGCGAACAGGGATAACCCCGGGCACTGGTTCGCCGATTTGTACCTGCTTGCAAAAATACGGTTACACCGCTTCGGGCTCAATGCTATCTACGGCGGTGATTTCTGTACCTATTCAGATAGCGAGCGCTTTTTTTCCTATCGCAGGGATCGGGTTACGGGTCGTATGGCGAGTATTATCTGGCTTGAATAGACCGGTCGATCGCAGGCAAGCCGGCAGGCTTCCGGATTCTCCAATAGCATAGGCTACCTCTTTGGCTACAGCCTCGGGGTCCGCATCCCGGATCTGCAGCCAGAGTAAGTCCTCGGGTTTAGCTAAACATCTGCGCGCACAATAGTTTAACTGCGCAGCATCCCTGAGCTTGAATTTCCCTGAACAGGCCGCATCTATGCCTACAACTGTCATCCAGAATTGTCACGCCTCGTCGGGAGCTTGAACGCGGCGTCGACATACCATATTAAGGAGCACCCGGTGCGTTTAGATAAATTTACAACTCAATTACAAGGAGCCCTTGCCGATGCCCAGTCGCTGGCCGTGGGCAAGAATCACAATTTTATTGAGCCTTCACATTTGCTGCTCGCCATGCTTGACCAGCAGGGTGGCTCGGTAAAACCCTTGCTGTCACAGGCAGGCTGTAATGTCGGCCAGCTTCGGGAAAGCCTTGAACAACAGGTTAACGGTTTTGCCCAGGTTCAGGGTCACCAGGGTGACGTTGCCATGTCCAATGATTTGGCCCGTTTATTCAATATTGCTGATCGTATGGCCCAGCAACGCAATGACCAGTACCTCTCCAGTGAGCTGGTAGTGCTCGCTGCGTTTGAAGCAAAAGGCCCGATCGGAAGCATGATGGAAAAAGCAGGGGCCAACAAAACCAGTGTGGCTCAGGCCATTGAGCAGGTCAGGGGTGGTGAGCAGGTGACGGACCCGAATGCAGAGGGAAACCGGCAGGCATTGGAGCGATTCACTATTAACCTGACCGCAAGGGCTGAAAAAGGCGAGCTTGACCCGGTTATCGGCCGTGACGAGGAAATTCGCCGGACTATCCAGGTTTTGCAGCGACGCACGAAAAACAATCCTGTGCTGATTGGTGAACCGGGTGTGGGTAAAACCGCCATTGTTGAGGGACTTGCCCAGCGTATCGTTAACCACGAGGTCCCCGAGAGCCTTAAGGACAAGCAGGTGCTTTCGTTGGATATGGGCAGCCTGATTGCGGGTGCGAAATTCCGGGGCGATTTTGAAGAGCGCCTGAAGGCCGTTCTAAAGGAACTGAACAAACAGGAAGGCCGGATTATCCTGTTTATCGATGAATTACATACTATGGTCGGCGCCGGTAAGGCCGAGGGCTCTATGGATGCCGGTAATATGCTCAAGCCGGCCCTGGCACGCGGTGAATTGCATTGTGTAGGCGCCACAACACTGGACGAATACCGGCAATACGTTGAAAAGGACGCAGCACTCGAACGCAGGTTCCAGAAAGTACTGGTTGATGAGCCGACCGAGGAAGATACCATCGCCATTTTACGTGGCCTGAAGGAACGTTACGAAGTGCATCACGGGGTTGAAATTACCGATTCCGCTATAATAGCGGCTGCCAAATTATCAAACCGCTATATTACTGATCGGCAGCTTCCGGATAAGGCTATTGACCTTATCGATGAGTCGGCCAGCCTGATCCGTATGGAAATTGATTCCGTACCCGAAAGTATGGATCGACTTGACCGGCGCCTGATCCAGTTAAAAATCGAGCGCGAGGCACTTAAAAAGGAAAAAGACCCGGCGGCTAAAAAGCGCCTGGAAGACCTGAATAAGGATATTGAGAAGCTGGAGCGAGAATATTCCGACCTGGAAGAAGAATTAAAGGCGGAAAAAGCCAGCCTGCATGGCGCGCAGCAGTTCAAAAGCGATCTGGAGAATGCCAAGCTGGAACTGGAAGCGGCCCGCAGGGCAGGCGACCTGGGGCGAATGTCAGAAATCCAGTATGGCCAGATTCCGGATGCTCAGGAACAAAGTAACCGAAGAGGAAATTGCCGACGTAGTCTCCAAGTGGACGGGTATCCCGGTGTCAAAAATGCTCGAAGGCGAGCGGGATAAGCTGTTGCGCATGGAAGAGGAAATACACGGTCGTGTAATAGGCCAAAATGAAGCCGTATTGGCTGTTTCAAATGCCGTCAGGCGCTCACGTGCCGGGTTGTCGGACCCCAATCGTCCCAATGGTTCTTTTCTTTTTCTTGGGCCGACAGGTGTAGGTAAAACCGAGCTGTGTAAAGCCCTGGCCGAGTTCTTGTTCGATACTGAAGATTCCATGGTCCGTATCGATATGTCGGAGTTTATGGAAAAGCATTCTGTTGCTCGACTGATTGGTGCACCTCCGGGCTATGTTGGCTACGAAGAGGGCGGCTATTTAACCGAGGCTGTGCGACGCAGGCCATATTCCGTGTTGTTGCTTGATGAGATAGAAAAGGCTCACCCGGATGTATTTAATATCCTGTTGCAGGTGCTGGAAGACGGCCGGTTAACCGACGGCCAGGGTCGTACGGTTGATTTTAAAAATACCGTCGTGGTGATGACATCCAACCTGGGGTCAGACATTATTCAGACGCTTTCCGGTGAAGGTGAATACGAGCAAATGCGCGATGCCGTGATGGACGTGGTAGCACAGCATTTTCGTCCGGAATTTATCAACCGGGTTGACGAATCTGTTGTTTTCCACCCTCTCAGCAAGGAGCATATAGAGGGCATTGCCAGGATTCAGATTGGGCATTTGCAACAACGATTGCAAGACAAGGATATGTCGCTGGAGTTAGGCAAGGGTGTGATGGCAAAGCTGGTTGAGGCAGGTTTTGACCCGGTTTACGGTGCACGTCCTCTTAAGCGAGCGATACAGCAGACCATTGAAAACCCGTTGGCGCAGGAAATTCTTGCCGGACGTTTTGCCAGCGGAGATAAAATCGTTGCGAGTATGAAAAAAGACAACATTTCTTTTGGTGTAAGTTGACCGCTCTGGAAAAGTTGGTTGGCTGAAAACTTAAAAACCCCGCCAGAATGAACTGGCGGGGTTTTTGTTGTCTGGGTAGCCGCTATGGCTGTTAGTTTTTGCAGCTTTCTTTAATGATATCTTTTGCCTGGTCCATCTGTGCCTGTTTCTCTTCCTCGCTTAAATAGCGGAATTGACCGTCGTCACCCAGTACGCGCACCCGTGCATTTTCTTCCATGGTCTTCAGGTTAGCTTTTGCGTTGTTACAATTCTCGGCAAGAACCCTGGCTTCTTCATCGCGGATTTTTTTCTCTTTTTCATAATCAATGGCTTTCTTGTTTTCCTCGGACTGCTCTGTGCGCTGCTGGTCCAACCGTTCATTTGCCGCTTTAGCGCCGCTGGGAGCATTGCCATAGGTGGTCACTGTCGTATATTCCCGGTTGGCCGGCGGTTGCTCGTCGTAATGAGTAACACCGTCCTGGTCAACCCACTTGTAGACTTTTCCCGCGTGTGCCGGGGTAAAAAGTAAAACAGCAGAAAGCGCTATGCCAAGGCATATCAATGGTTTCATGTTGATCTCCGTGAAATCATCCAATCCGGGTTAGTTGGGTAATTGGCTTTATTTTAGTCAGTATAGACCTTAATTGTGGAATTATTTTAAAAGTTATCCTGAAATTTATCTGTTTACAAGTGGCTATACAGTTGACATTGATTATTAAAATGTCAAAATTGCGTGTTCACCTAAATGCCCGTTAGTTGTTGGTTTAACCGGGTTAAATGCGGGTAATGTCGAGACAGCTTATACAGGACTGCTCGCGTAAAGTTTACTTTATGCGAGCAGTGAGATACTAGAAACGTCGCTCGTTGCCAAACGGGCGATTTTTTTAGGAGCAGGTAAAGCCTGGATGTTGTCCGAGTATTGGGTGGTCTGTGGTTATTAAATAAGTATTGAGGGTTTTTTAGTGGAAGTATTATCTGGCGGCGAAATGTTGATGCGTGCTCTCCAGGATGAAGGTGTCGAGTTTATCTTCGGTTACCCTGGTGGTTCGGCGTTGCATATCTACGATGCATTGTTTCAACAGAAAAAAATCAAGCATATTCTGGTGCGTCACGAGCAGGCTGCTACCCACGCAGCCGATGGTTATACGCGCTCGACCGGAAAAGCCGGTGTCGTCCTGGTGACATCCGGACCAGGTGCGACCAATGCGATAACGGGTATTGCCACAGCGTACATGGATTCGATTCCGATGATCGTTATTTCCGGCCAGGTACCGAGCGAGCGCATTGGCGAAGACGCCTTCCAGGAAACCGACATGATCGGCGTCTCCCGCCCGATCGTAAAGCACAGCTTCCAGGTCAGGAATCCTGCGGATATTCCTGTTATTGTGAAAAAGGCGTTTCACATTGCCCAGACGGGCCGTCCGGGACCGGTGGTCATCGATATTCCCAAAGATATGACTGCACCCAATGACAAGCATAAGTACGAATATCCTGAAACCGTTAAAATGCGTTCCTATAATCCCTCTGTCAAAGGGCACCTGGGGCAGGTCAAGAAAGCGGTAAGGGCACTTTTGAAAGCCAAGCGTCCGGTGATTTATGCTGGCGGAGGCGTTATTCAGGCTGACTGTTCGGGTTTGCTGACTGAGTTGGCCCGCCGCCTGAATTATCCGGTTACCAACACACTTATGGGTCTGGGGTCATTTCCGGGTAGCGATCGACAGTTTTTGGGAATGCTGGGTATGCACGGCACGTTTGAGGCAAATACGGCAATGCACCATAGTGACTTGATACTGGCTGTTGGCGCACGCTTCGATGATCGTGTAACCAATACCACCAGTAAATTCTGCCCAACGGCCAAAATTATACATATCGATGTTGACCCGACGTCCATATCAAAAACAGTGGCTGTCGATATTCCTGTTGTTGGTGACGCCGAAACGGTCTTGACCCAGATGCTCGAAGAAATAAATGCGAAGGATCTCAAGCCGGATGCAAAGGCCATTGCCGACTGGTGGAAAAAAATCGACGACTGGCGTGAGCGTTACGGTCTCTACTATTCCAAACGTTATAACACGGACGGTGACCTGATCATGCCTCAGGAAGTCATCGAAACCTTGTATAAAGTAACCGATGGTGAAGCATTCATTACCTCCGATGTTGGCCAGCACCAGATGTTTGCAGCCCAGTATTACCTGTTTGACAAGCCAAGACAGTGGATTAACTCCGGCGGACTCGGAACCATGGGTTTCGGCTTGCCAGCCGCTATGGGTGTTCAACTCGCTCACCCTGAGTCGGTTGTTGCCTGCGTGACCGGAGAAGGTTCAATCCAGATGTGTATCCAGGAGCTTTCGACCTGTGCGCAGTATCATTTGCCAGTCAAGATTATTAACCTGAATAACCAGGCATTGGGCATGGTCAAGCAGTGGCAGGATATGCAGTACGATGGCCGCCATTCAGAAAGTTTATACAAGGATACCTTGCCTGACTTTATCAAACTGGCCGAGGCTTATGGCCACGTTGGCATGAAAGTCACCAGGCGCGAAGAGCTGGAAGATAAATTGAAAGAATGTTTCAGCCTTAAAGACAGGCTTGTCTTTATGGATATCTATGTTGACCCAGCCGAGCACGTTTACCCGATGCACATTGCACCCGAGGGTTCCATGCGGGATATGTGGATCAGTAAAACGGAGCGTACCTGATGCGGCATATCATATCTGTTCTGGTTGAAAACGAGCCTGGTGCGCTGTCCAGAATTGTCGGCCTGTTTTCACAGCGTAATTACAACATTGAAACGCTCAATGTTGCGCCCACAGAAGACGAAACCCTGTCGCGTATTACCATTATTACGCGTGGTTCAAATAACGTCATCGAGCAAATCACCAAGCAGCTGAACAAGCTGATTGATGTTGTCAAGGTGGTTGATTTGACCGAAGGTGGCCATATCGAGCGTGAATTGCTGATGATAAAGCTCAAGGCAGAAAACGCCCAGCGCGAAGAAATCAAGCGTACCACGGATATTTTTCGGGCCCAGATTATTGATGTGACCCAGTCCATCTATACGGTGCAGGTTGTCGGTACCAGCGACAAGCTCGACGCTTTTATTGATGCGGTGGATGCAAAAGCCATTATCGAAGTTGTGCGCAGTGGTGTATCCGGTATTGCACGAGGTGAGCGCCGCCTGAGTGTTTAGGTTTTCTTTTTTCCCCAATAATTTTAGAGGTTGCTATGCAAGTTTATTACGATAAGGATGCAGATCTTTCGATCATAAAATCAAAAAAGGTCGCGATTATCGGCTACGGTTCTCAAGGGCATGCCCATGCCAATAACCTGAAGGATTCAGGCGTTGATGTATGCGTCGCGCTTCGTCCCGGTTCTTCTTCCGCTGCCAAGGCTGAAGCATCTGGCCTGGTTGTAAAGGCCGTGCCCGATGCGGTTGCCGCTGCCGATGTTGTCATGGTGTTAACGCCCGATGAGTTTCAGTCCAAGCTGTATCTTTCTGAAATCGAACCAAATCTGAAGCAGGGAGCAACGCTTGCATTCGCTCACGGCTTTGCCATCCATTACAACCAGATTGTGCCGCGTCCTGATCTGGACGTTATTATGATCGCGCCCAAGGCGCCTGGTCATACCGTACGTTCTGAATTTGTCAAAGGTGGTGGTATCCCTGACCTGATCGCTATCCACCAGGATGCCTCAGGGACTGCGCGCGAGCTTGCGCTGTCCTATGCATCGGCTATCGGTGGTGGCCGCAGTGGTATCATCGAAACCAGTTTTAAAGATGAAACCGAAACGGACCTGTTTGGTGAGCAAGCGGTGCTTTGTGGTGGTTGTGTCGAATTGGTTAAAGCCGGCTTTGAGACACTGACCGAGGCAGGTTATGCGCCGGAAATGGCCTATTTTGAGTGTTTGCACGAATTGAAGCTTATTGTCGACCTGATGTACGAGGGTGGTATTGCCAATATGAATTATTCGATTTCCAACAATGCGGAATATGGTGAATATGTCACCGGACCCAAAGTCATCAACGAAGAGTCGCGCAGGGCGATGCGCCAGGCATTAAAGGATATACAGAATGGCGAGTACGCAAAGAAATTTGTTACCGAGGGCGCGAGTAATTACCCGTCAATGACGGCCTATCGTCGTAACAATGCGGCGCATGATATCGAGCAAGTCGGTGCCAGGCTTCGCGGTATGATGCCATGGATCGAAGCTAATAAAATCATCGATACATCGAAGAACTAACCTCGAGTAATAATCTTAAAAAACGCGGCTTTTGCCGCGTTTTTTGTTGGTCTAATCCTGTACAATATTGCTATACAACAGCCTTCAGGAAATATACGGGTATGATTGAATCGGATAAAAAGCACGCACAAAAACGCCGCGCCGTCTATTTATTGCCTAATTTGTTTACTACCGCAGCCCTGTTTAGTGGTTTTTTCGCGGTAGTATCCGCCATGCATCAGAATTTTGAAACAGCGGCTATTGCTATATTTATTGCCATGATTCTTGATGGGTTCGATGGCCGGGTAGCACGAATGATTGGTGCCGAAAGCGAATTCGGGGCTCAGTTCGATAGTCTGTCTGATGTGGTTGCTTTCGGTGTTGCCCCGGCGCTTGTTTCGCTTAGCTGGGGGTTGGCAACACTGGGCAAGGTCGGCTGGATAGCGGCTTTTATTTACCTCGCATGCGCCGCACTGCGACTGGCGAGATTCAATACCCAAATTGGCATTGTCGACAAGAAATATTTCATCGGTCTGGCAAGTCCGCCCGCGGCGGCAGTGGTCGCAGGACTGGTCTGGTTTACCACTGATAGCGGCATATCGGCGTCAAGTGTTGCCATTCCGGGCGCTATCATTGTCGCCGGCGCAGGATTGCTGATGGTCAGCAATATTAAATACAGCAGCTTTAAAAATCTTGATATAAAGGGGCGGGTACCCTTTGTCGTATTTTTGGCCGTGATTGTTGTCAGCAGTATTATTATTATCGACCCGGCAAAGATCCTGTTTGCAATCGCTTTTTGTTACGCGCTCTCGGGGCCAATAATGGCACTGAAGAATCGCGTAAAAAAGGAACCTCCTGCTACGCCGGTGGAATGATTTTTTGATCTACCTCAAGGGATCAGCCTTCTTTTTAAA
>CAMYIF010000056.1 GCA_947258415.1 uncultured Pseudomonadales bacterium | reverse complement strand
CGAATCGCACGAGCCCGGCAAACGGGGCCGGGTTCGCTCGGCATAATGCGTGATAGACGTCTGCCGGCGAGGTCCCGGCATCCAGTGAGGCGTGCCAGGATCGTGACAGGTTCGCCTGGTAAATATCGCCATAGTCGATGCGCGCTTTTGCACTGGCCACAGCGTCCAGAAAGTAGGCGGGTTCCTCCTCCCGAATCGAGTTGATCGCAACACCGGATCGAGGCGAATTCGGCAGCGACTGCACATCGCTTCTGATCTTGTCCAGAACAGAACCGGCCACGCCCTCCTCGGACATTAACCGGGTCTCGTTGCTGACGTGCTCCTTGATTAACGCAGTTCTGCAACGAGTGGCAAAAGCCGTCGGGAGTCGTGAATCGAGTTCGAGATTCAGTGTTTCCTCAACCTCCCCGGCCAGTTCATAACCGAGGAACACAAACCACCCTCCCGAATACGGCTCAGGCCCCGAGTTAGGGTCAACGGATGCATGCCATTGATCGAGAGCATCCAGAAAGCCGCTGGCAGAATCACTGTAAGGCCCTCTGAGGCCGTCAGCACCATCCAGCACCAAGGATGCCTCAGGATTGGCAAACAGGATGTCATAGCGCCCCAGCTGCCCGTCACGGGAGGTGCTTTGCAGCAGGTAGGGATAGAAGTCCGGATCTGACGCATGCAGTGCCAGCAGATCAATGTCCGGCGTCAGAATCTCAGTGGTGGCATTGCCATCCTGCGGCAAGTCAGCCGCCTCAGGCGTGTTGACGGAAAACGAGCGTTCCGTTGGTTCCGCCGAATCCAAATGAATTGGACACGGTCGTCTTGACCGTGGCGCTTCTCGCCTCATGCGGGACATAGTCGAGATCGCAGGCCGGATCAGGGTCATGCAGGTTTGCCGTCGGCGGTACGACCTGGTCACGGATGGCCAGGATCGAGAAGATCGCTTCGACGACGCCGGCGGCACCCAGCAGGTGGCCGGTTGTAGATTTAGTCGAGCTGACCAGCAATGAATCTGCTGCCGAGCCGAAAGTCCGGCGAATAGCCGTCGTCTCGCCAAGGTCACCTGCCGGTGTCGACGTACCGTGGGCATTCAGGTAATCGACTTCGGACGGATCGATCTCCGCATCGTTCAAAGCGGCGGTCATGCACTTTCTCGCGCCCTCGCCGTCTTCAGGCGGCGATGTAATGTGATAAGCATCACCGCTCATACCGAAGCCAATCAGCTCAGCGTATATCCGGGCACCGCGAGCCTTGGCAAATTCAAGCTCTTCGAGCACGAGACAACCGCCGCCATTACTCAATACAAAACCGTCGCGGCCCTGGTCGAATGGCCGGTTGCGCTCCTTGGTAAATTTGACACCAGTTTCCTGCGACTCCCCAAGGAAGCGCTTGTATCAAGCATGAAGGAACACCAGAAATATTTTCATCTTGTTGATTCCCAAGAAAAAATGCTACCTCACTTTATTACCGTCAGCAATATTGAAAGCCGCGATCCCGCCCAGGTTATTGCCGGAAACGAACGTGTTATTCGTCCCAGGCTGGCTGATTCGGCTTTCTTTTTCGATACGGATAGACAGACACCCCTTGAAGCCAGGCTTGAGCAGCTCGATCGCATTGTTTTCCAAACAAGGCTCGGAAGTGTTCGGGACAAAAGCGAGCGTAGCGCGCAACTGGCCGGCCAAATAGCGGCTTTGATCGGTGCTGACCCGGCAATGGCCATGCGTTCGGGGCAATTGTGCAAAGCTGATCTGGTTACCAATATGGTCCAGGAATTTCCTGATTTGCAAGGATTGATGGGCAAATACTACGCGCTTAATGACAAGGAGCCAAAAGGCGTTGCAACGGCTATTTACGAACACTACCTGCCGCGCTTTGCCGGTGACGATTTACCAAAATCGCTGGCCGGGTGCGCGCTATCGATTGCCGATAAACTCGATACCATTGCCGGGTTGTTTGCCATCGATCAGCCACCGACCGGGGACAAGGACCCTTTTGCAATCAGGCGTTTAACACTGGGTATCCTGCGCATCATAGTAGAAAAACAACTGGACCTCGATTTAATGGCCTGTATTCAAATGGCGCTCGAGCAACACAAAGGGCTTTCGATAAAACCTGGTACGGCTGAAAACATATTCGGCTTTATGCTGGATAGATTCGAATTCTGGTTCCAGGAAGAAAATATACCCACCAATGTCTTTCAGTCAGTATACGCCCGCCGACCGGTCAAACCCCTGGACTTCCAGCAAAGGATTTACGCGGTCAATCATTTTACCGGCCTGGAAAATGCGAAATCCCTGTGTGCCGCAAACAAGCGTGTATCTAACATTCTGACCAAGCAGGCCAACCCAAATGATTCAGCCGCTGTTAATACGGACCTGTTTGTAAAAGACCAGGAAAGAGAGCTGTTTAGACTCGTTGAATTAAAGGCGGCTGCAATTGAACCCTTATTGAAACAAAGAAATTATATCGCTACCTTCGAGACACTTGCCGAGTTACGCCCTGCGGTCGATGACTTTTTCGATAATGTTATGGTGATGGTAGAGGAAGATGAATTACGCACCAACCGGCTGGCGCTTTTATCAAGATTGAGAGATTTGTTCCTCAAAGTTGCCGACATCTCGCTTCTCTAGCTTAAAACAGCTGAAAACCCTGACTTTTATCAAAATAAAGCGCCTGAGAGGCGCTCTATCTGCTCCAAAGCCGTCACTTAGCCTTGTGTATTAGCATATCCGCGATCTCGTCCCTTGCGGCGCCTGAGAGCGTCGTTTTTTATGACCTTTGCTTGAGCCGCACACTGCTCGTATCTTATTGAATTTAAAGATTAAAAATCCAGATTTGCCACGGAAAGAGCGTTTTTTTCGATAAAATCCCGCCTCGGCTCAACTTCGTCGCCCATTAATGTAGTAAAAATCTGGTCTGCAGCAATTGCGTCCTCAATGGTCACCTGAAGCATGCGCCGGTTGTCCGGATTCATGGTGGTTTCCCATAACTGTTCGGGATTCATTTCACCCAGACCCTTGTAACGTTGGATATTATATCCGCGCCTGGCTTCCTTCAGCAGCCAGTCGATGCTTTCCTTGAAGCTGGCGACCTGCTGTTTTCTTTCACCCCGTTGCACGTAGGCACCCTCTCCCAGTAAACCCTGAAGGTTCTCACCAAGGGCAGTCACCTTTGCGTACTCAGAGGAAATAAAGAATTCGTGGGTGAAGGGATACTCGGTTGCAATATCGTGCTGGGTAATAATTACGTATGGCAAAAACAGGTTCCGCTCCTGGTCTTCCTTGATTAAGACGCTGTACTCTGCGGGCAAGTTTTCCAGCAAAAGCATTGCTTCCAGTTTTGCTACCCAGCCTTCTACTACAGATTTCTCCTGTAATTGTTTCTCCCCGATACGTGGTAAATACACCATTAGTTCAAGAATAACCGGCGGATAAGCCCTGGATAATCGATCAATTGTATAGTTAACCTTGCGGTATTCAGACACCAGCTTTTCCAATCCCTGGCCGGTAATCGGGGGCGCGGATTCATCTACAAAAAGCGCAGCATTTTCCAGTGCAATTTGTATCATGTAGTCATTGAGCCTGTCGTCGTCCTTTAAATATTGCTCCTGCCTGCCTTTTTTCACCTTGTAAAGCGGTGGCTGGGCAATATAAACGTGACCTCTTTCCACAAGTTCGCTCATTTGCCTGAAAAAGAAAGTAAGCAGGAGTGTGCGGATATGCGATCCATCTACATCGGCGTCGGTCATGATGATAATCCTGTGATAACGCAGCTTGTCCGGATTAAACTCGTCCCTGCCTATGCCACAGCCAAGCGCGGTGATCAATGTACCCACTTCAACCGAAGACAACATCTTGTCGTATCGGGCCTTTTCAACGTTTAATATCTTGCCTTTAAGCGGCAAAATAGCCTGGGTTTTTCGATTACGCCCCTGTTTGGCCGAGCCGCCCGCAGAGTCGCCCTCCACCAAATACAACTCCGATAATGCCGGGTCCTTTTCCTGGCAGTCGGCCAGTTTACCGGGTAAACCTGCTATATCCAGCGCGCCCTTCCTGCGTGTCATTTCGCGTGCCCTGCGCGCCGCATCACGGGCTCGTGCTGCGTCGATCATTTTCTGGACGACCATTTTGGCGTCCTGGGGGTTTTCCATTAAATAATCTGCAATCGCAATGTTCATTTCCTGTTCCACGGCTGATTTGACTTCGGAAGAAACCAGCTTGTCCTTGGTTTGGGAAGAAAACTTGGGGTCCGGCACCTTAACGGAAATAATCGCGGTCAAACCTTCCCGGGCATCGTCACCCGTGGTGTTTACCTTGACCTTCTTCACCATGCTTTCCTTTTCGATATAGGTATTTAAGGAGCGCGTCAAAGACCCCCTGAACCCGGCCAGATGCGTACCTCCGTCCCTTTGCGGAATGTTGTTGGTAAAGCAAAATATATTTTCCTGGAAGCTGTCATTCCACTGCAGGGCAACCTCCACACCAATCCCGTCTTCGCGCGTGGTATTAAAATGAAAAATCCTGTTGATCGGCTTCTTTTTCTGGTTAAGGTATTCCACGAAAGCACTCAAACCGCCGTCATGCTGGAACGTCGCCTGCTCGGCGCTACGTTCGTCTTTCAGGATAATACACACACCCGAGTTCAGGAAAGACAGTTCGCGCAACCGCTTCGCCAACTGATCGTAATGGAATTTGATATTGGTAAAAACATCTTCCGTTGGCTTGAAATGCACCTCGGTACCGGAGTTTTTTGTTTCGCCTATCTGGGTCAACGGCGCCTTTGGTACACCATTGTTATAGACCTGTTCATAAATTTTGCCATTACGACGAATGGTCAGGGTAAGCATACTTGAAAGCGCATTTACCACCGAAACGCCTACGCCGTGCAATCCACCTGAAACTTTATACGAGTTATCGTCAAATTTGCCCCCGGCATGCAGCACTGTCATGATAACCTCAGCTGCAGAAACGCCTTCCTCATGCAGGTCTACCGGTATTCCCCGGCCATTATCAGACACGGTAACCGATTCATCAGGGTGAATAGTGACCTTGATTTCCGAGCAATGACCCGCCAATGCCTCATCGATTGAATTATCGACAAGCTCAAACACCATGTGATGCAATCCTGTGCCGTCATCCGTATCGCCAATGTACATACCAGGGCGCTTGCGCACCGCGTCAAGTCCCTTTAGAACCTTGATGCTCGATGAATCGTAAATATTTTCTTCACTCATATCATGCTCCAAACTCATTATTCTTTTATCGCACCCTGTTCCACGTGAAACATTTTTATTTGTTTCGATTGCCAATAATTATTAAAAGTAGTTGCCTCAACGCTGGTCAGGAATAGCTGGCTCTCAACGCGTGCAAGCATATTACACAACAATGAACGATGCCGGCTGTCCAACTCGGCGGCCAGGTCATCGATCAAATAAATACAAGAACGCCCTGTTGCCTCGGTATAAAGATAACCACTCGCCAGCTTCAAGGCACAGATAACCAGTTTTTGTTGTCCTCTGGATAAGACATCTGCGGCATTGTGCTGTAAATACTTCACCTTGATATCAGCCCGCTGAGGGCCGTAGCTTGTAAAGCCTTGCCGCCTGTCCCGTTCGCGGCTATTTTCCAGTACCTCGCTTAACGGCTTCTGACTGTCCCAGCCAGGATAAAAGCTGATACTTACGCCATCAAGATCGGAAAGTTCGCCTAGTATCGAATTAAATAACGGGGCTAGCCTGTCAACGTACGAAGTCCTGAGACGGGTAACGATATCAGCATACTCAACGAATTCCTTGTCCCAGGGCGCAAGCAGGCAATCTGTTATATTACCATGTCTCAACAATTTGTTTCGTTGTTTCAGGCTTCTATTCAGACGACGCCAACTATCATGAAAAGAATGTTCCACGTGAAACACACCCCAATCGATAAACTGGCGCCTGTTGCCGGGCCCTCCGGATAACAACCCGAATGCTTCAGGAGAAATAACCTGCAGGGGCAACAACTCGGCCAAAGCCGATTTTGATTTCACGTTGTCGCCACCCACCCGTATTTTATGCGAACCATCAAGGCTTCTTGTGACACCCACGGGTACCTTTAGGACTTCTTTCGCCAGGGTTACCCCGCCAAATACAGTACAGGAAAGTTTTCCAACCTTGATCAGGCTATTGCGGTCGTGTGCATTAAACGGGCGCCCTCGGCCCAACAGGAATATAGCCTCAAGTATGCTGGTTTTTCCACTTCCGTTGGGCCCATGAATAATATTGACTTCCGGGCTTGGCTGAATGGTAACAGATTCAAAATTTCTCAGGTGGGTAATTGCCAGATGTGCGATTGACATAAAAAGGAACAGGCTCGTTGACAGAGCCTTCTATAGTCGCATCGGCATAACAACGTACTGGGCATCGTCGTTACCCGACACCTCTTTAATCAGGGCACTGCTATTGGCATCGGAAAGCATCATCTGGATATTTGTACTGCTGGTCACAGAAAGCACATCGAGCAGATAGCTGACATTAAAACCGACTTCAATAAAATCTCCCTTGTAATGTACGACCAGCGACTCCTCTGCCTCTTCCTGCTCAGGGTTGTTGGCAAACACCTGTAAAAGATCATCCTGTAAAACAAAGCGTATGCCACGATATTTTTCATTGGAAAGAATAGCCGCACGGCTGAGCACTTGCTTGAGGGCTTCGCGCTCAGCTATAAGCTCTTTGGAGCTACCCCTGGGAATAACCTGTTCGTAATCAGGAAACTTGCCGTCGACCAGCTTGGACGTAAATGTTGTATCATCGGCTACAGCCCGCAGATGGTTCGCGCTCAGCACCATGCTGATTTTCGCCTGATCATCTTCGGAGAGCAGACGATTGAGCTCTACAACACCTTTGCGCGGAATAATCACCTGATGAACATCGGATAGGGTTACATCCGCGTCGACTTCACACAAAGCCAGGCGATGACCATCAGTTGCGACAGCTTTTAGCCTTCCCGGGCTGATTTCAAACAACATGCCATTCAGGTAATAACGGACATCCTGTTGCGCCATTGCAATACTGGTTCGCTCGATAAGGCAACGTAACTGACTCTGGGCAATTGTAAACTCCAGGTTTTGCGGGCCTTCTTCTATATTGGGAAAATCAGTCGCCGGCAATGTAGAAAGGGAAAAGCGGCTACGTCCGGACCTGACTATAAGCTTGTCACCGTCCAGCTGAAGGTTGATCGAAGAACCTTCGGGCAAGGTTTTACAAATATCCATCAGCTTCCTTGCAGGCACTGTAACCTCACCGGAATCATCTACCGCTTCAAGTGTTGCTCGACCAATGAGTTCAACTTCCAGATCAGTACCCGTCAATGACAACTGGTTACCATCGACAACAATCAGGACATTTGATAAAACGGGCAATGTTTGTCGGCGCTCAACTACACCAGCCACCAATGACAGTGGCTTTAACAATGTTTCCCTGGATATATCGAATTTCATATTGTTATCCTCTGTTTAGTATCGAGCAACATCCTATAAAGTAACGGCTCTATGCCGTAAGCAAACGTAACAGGTTCTTGTAATCTTCCCGAATATCGGCATTTGATTCCTGTAACTCTTTTATTTTTCGGCATGCATGGATAACGGTTGTATGATCACGCCCACCAAATACATCGCCTATCTCCGGCAAACTGTGCCGGGTTAGTTCTTTCGATAATGCCATCGCGACCTGCCGGGGCCTGGCTACAGATCGGCTTCTGCGTTTGGATAACATATCGGCCATTTTTATTTTGTAATATTCGGCCACGGTGCGCTGAATATTTTCGATACTGATCATTTTATCCTGCAGGGCGAGCAGGTCTTTCAGCGATTCCCTTACGAATTCTGTTGAAATTTTCTTACCAGTGAAGTGAGCACTTGCTATCACTCTCTTCAGCCCACCCTCGAGCTCTCTTACATTAGACGAGATTTTTTGTGCAATAAAAAATGCCGCATCATTGGGTAAATCTATATTTGCCTGTTCAGCCTTTTTCATCAGAATCGCAACCCGCGTTTCCAGTTCGGGAGGATCTACTGCAACTGTTAAACCCCAGCCAAAGCGCGATTTTAATCGCTCCTCGAGACCACTGATCTCCTTAGGGTAACGATCGCAGGTCATGATAATCTGCTGATTACGCTCCAGTAATGCATTAAAGGTATGAAAAAACTCTTCCTGGGAGCGCTCTTTTCCGGCAAAGAACTGTATGTCGTCTATAAGCAGCGCATCTACAGACCGGTAGAACCGCTTGAACTCATTGATGGCATTCAGCTGCAGGGACTTCACCATGTCCGCGACAAAGCGCTCGGAGTGCAGGTAAACGACTTTAGCCCGGGGATTCTGGTTTAGCATAAAATCACCCACAGCGTGCATCAGGTGCGTTTTGCCCAAACCTACACCGCCATAGATAAACAAGGGGTTATAGGCACCACCTGCGTTTTTGGCGATCTGAAGCGCCGCGGCCCTGGCAATCTGATTCGACTTGCCCTCTACAAATGATTTAAACGTGAAGGATTTGTTTAAGCCACTTTGGTGTTCGATGACACCTTCGGATTTTTCATTTACCCGTACGGGCTGTACATTTTTTCTCGCGAGGACTCTGGCGCTTGCACCTGATTTAACATCGGATTTGAGTTTCGCCTTGGCCTCTGCATTTTTACTACCGATAACAATCTCTATGGTGATAGCAGAATGATCAAGCTCCCCGACAATTTCATTGATACGTTGCAAGTAACGCTGCGTGATCCAGTCAAGCACAAAACGATTGGGTGCCAATAAACATAACCTGGAATCGTCTATTTTCACTTGCAGGGGCCTGATCCAGGTATTGAATTGCTGCACCGGCAATTCTCCCTCTAGTCGGTCCATGCATTTGTCCCAAAGCGCCTGATTCACCCAAAGATTCTCAATATGATCTGTTGATTAAAAGATGTAGCATTCTAACTCTTTAGGAAAAACTTATCCACAGGTAAATCCCGAATGATATAATTATAATATCTTTAATTTCAACAGGTTACGAAACCCCCCCGTACCTTGTGATTTAGAAATATTTTATCTCCGCAAACCGGTTAGCAATTAAAATGCGTACCATTTTGTGATTTGCCTTGCTATCTGTACAGGAAATAAGCAGCCTTATTGGGCGCATCAAAAAAGGTTTATTGATAATGGAAGCTATCAATAAAAAGCCCTCGTCCAGGGATATCGGAAAATTATCGCTGTTTCTTCAGGAATAAATTGCAGATTGAGCTCATTTTCAATAGAATCACGCTCCCGAAATGGCATCGAGCTAGCGAATATCATTATCTGTATATTTTGTATTGAGAAGCAATCATGAAAAGAACATTTCAACCGAGCAATATTAAACGCAAGCGAAACCATGGTTTTCGTGCGCGCATGGCAACCAAAAACGGTCGACTGGTAATTAAGCGTCGTCGCGCAAAAGGCCGCAAACGCCTGTCAGCCTGATATCTGACCAGGTACCGAGTTGCCGAAACGTCTAAATGGCTGAATTTGGATTTGGTAAGCAGAAGCGCCTGCTTAAGCCGGTTGAATTCCAGCACGTTTTTGATAAAGCTAACTTAAGGGCTTCAACGAAAAATTTTTTGTTGATTGCAGCGCCCAATAAACTGCAGCACGCACGCATAGGTTTTATTCTTGCCAGGAAAAATGTGCGACTCGCTGTTCAAAGAAACCGAATCAAGCGAATAACAAGGGAATATTTTCGCCATCATTGCGGCGATATTCCGCCGTTAGACATTATCGTACTTGCAAGGAAAGGTTTTGATCGCCTGAACAACGATGATATAAACACCGGCCTTGACTCAGCGTGGCAAAAACTGACTTACAAGATGCAAAACAAACGTGGTAACAATGCGTAGACTCCTCATTTCTCTGTTAAATGTTTATGGCTACATTATTAGCCCGATTCTGGGGAATAATTGCCGTTTCTATCCCTCGTGCTCGTGTTATGCCAAAACGGCAATTGATAGGTTTGGCGTGTTGAAAGGTTCCTGGTTGACGCTGAAGCGTTTAAGCAAGTGCCACCCCTGGCATGAAGGAGGCCTGGATATGGTACCGGAAAACAATCACCCATCAGCGGATAACCCATGGACCCACAACGTTTAATTTTAACTTCGGCGCTGGCTGTTGTTGCATACCTGCTTGTTCTTGCCTGGAATGAAGATTACGGTCAACCGTCTTCGGTTGCCACCGAACAAACCACCACAATCAGCGAATCGGATCCAGTAAAAAGCGTCCAAAACGGGGAGCTGCCCTCCCCGGAAGTAACTGCCACCGATGTGCCCACAGCCCAGCCTGCGCCTGACCAGTCAATTCCCAGCCAGCCAGAAAGGCCAACAGGCAATATTATCAGCGTGGAAACCGATACTCTGATGATTGAGATCAATGCCCAGGGTGGTGATGTCATCAAGGTAGCGCTGAAAAAATACCCCCTGGTTCTTGGTGAGCCCGAGAATCCTTTCATTTTGCTTGATCAAAACGAACAGATAACCTATATCGCTCAAAGTGGCCTCGTTGGTCCCAATGGCCCCGACGCGGCTGGCACCGGTAGACCCGTTTACACGAGCAGCGCCAGTCAATATCAATTAAGTGATGACCAGGACAAACTGGTGGTGGACCTGGTATTCAAGGATCCGGCCGGTGTCGCCATCACTAAACGATTTTCCTTTACGCGTGGTGATTATCTAGTAGATATCGATTACATTATTGATAACCAGTCAAAGGAAAACTGGCAGGCAAATTTTTTCGCTCAACTCAAGCGTGATAACAGCAAAGACCCCAGCCAAACCACTTCTATGGGAATGTCTTCTTTCCTGGGCGCAGCGACAACCACGGAAGAAGATCCCTATATCAAGCTAAGTTTCGATGATTTTGTCGATGAACCGCTCAAGGAAAAGGTCAGCGGTGGCTGGATCGCTATTCTGCAACATTATTTTGTTTCCGCCTGGATTCCCGACAAAAACAGCCAATATACCTATCAAACTCGTAAAAACAGTAATGGTGAAAATATTGCCGGCCTTATCGGCCAAAAAGTGACAGTATCGCCAGGTGAAACCGGGGTAATAAAGGCGCAATTGTTTGCCGGGCCTAAAATACAGGATCGTCTCGCGGAAATATCCCCTGGCCTTGAGCTTACCGTTGACTACGGCTGGCTATGGTTTATCGCGCAACCCCTTTTCTGGCTGCTAACACAACTACATAACATTGTTGGTAACTGGGGTTGGGCCATTGTGCTGACAACCCTGGTAGTAAAACTGATTTTCTTTCATCTGTCCGCTACCAGTTACCGATCGATGGCCAAAATGCGCCGGGTTGGCCCGGAAATGCAACGGTTGAAATCATTACACGGCGAAGATAAACAAAAGTTGTCTGGCGCGGTAATGGCGCTATATAAAAAGGAGAAAATTAACCCGCTGGGCGGTTGTTTGCCTATATTGGTACAAATGCCCGTGTTTATCGCCCTGTACTGGGTTTTACTGGAAAGTGTTGAGTTACGTCACGCCCCGTTTGCGCTATGGATAACCGACCTCTCGGTCAAGGATCCCTATTTTATCCTGCCGATACTGATGGGCGCATCCATGTTTATACAGCAGATGCTGAATCCTGAACCACCCGATCCCATGCAGGCAAAAATCATGAAGCTGTTGCCTATTATGTTTACTTTCTTCTTCCTGTGGTTCCCTGCCGGTCTGGTTCTATACTGGGTGGTAAATAACATTCTGTCAATCGCCCAACAATGGGTAATAACCAGGCAAATCGAAAAAGCGGGTATTGCCAAGGCCGGGCCATAAAAAGCCGGTCAAACCAAACCGGGCTTTTTAAACGGCATTAAGCCAGACATGATAGTTTCTTCTGATGTCGATACCATCGTTGCCCAGGCGACACCACCCGGTCGTGGCGGTGTCGGGATAGTACGGGTATCCGGTCCGAAAGCGAAAGAAGTCGCCTTTCAGGTGACAGGGAAAAATATTCGCCCAAGGTATGCCTGTTACGGGAAGTTTTACGGTTACGACAATCAAATACTGGATCGGGGTATCGCCCTGTTCTTTCAAGGCCCCCACTCTTTTACGGGTGAAGATGTCCTCGAACTACAGGGACACGGCGGCCCGGTCATTATCGATTTACTGATTAAATCCATTCTTTGCATGGGTGCGCGCATGGCCCGTCCTGGCGAGTTTTCAGAAAGAGCGTTCCTGAATAATAAACTGGACCTGGCCCAGGCCGAGGCGATAGCCGACTTAATCGATAGCAGCTCTGAACAAGCGGCACTAGGCGCCTTGAGAACGCTCCAGGGCCGAAGAAGAAATTGATTTTCTGGCCGACGGTAAAATAGAAAAACAGTTGTCCGACATTCAGGCAAGGCTTGAGATAATCATCGGCCAGACACATCAAGGTACCGTGCTCAGGGAAGGGTTAACCATTGTTATGGCGGGTTTGCCCAACGCCGGCAAGTCCAGCCTGCTCAACGCCCTGTCTGGCCGCGACAGTGCAATTGTCACCGATATACCAGGGACAACCAGGGATGTACTGAAAGAATGTATCCATATCGACGGCATCCCGTTACATATAATCGATACCGCGGGACTGCGCTCCAGTCATGACAAAATAGAGCAGGAAGGAATACGACGCGCATGGGGTGAAATAAAAAAAGCGGACCGTATTCTCCTCGTCGTTGATGCCAGTACAAACTTATCCGTCCATCCACATGAAATATGGCCGCAATTTATCGATCACCTGGAATCGCTCGACAAGGTTTCTATCGTTCAAAACAAAATAGATATCGCTGGTTTTTGCCCCGGCATTATCGACAAAAGTGAAGCCAATCCCTGTCCGGTAGTCCGGATATCGGCAAAATACCATCGCGGTATAGATATTTTAACTAATCACCTGAAGTCCTGTGTGGGGATTACCGGAACCACGGAGGGCAGCTTTAGCGCCCGTCGCCGTCACCTTGACGCACTCGAACGAGCAAAGGATTCATTGTTAACCGGTGCCCGGCAAATAAAAAGAATGGGGGCGGGTGAATTGTTGGCTGAGGATCTTAAATCTGCTCAACAGTCATTGTCAGAAATAACGGGTGAATTCACCACAGACGACCTGCTGGGAAAAATATTTTCCAGTTTTTGTATTGGAAAATAGCAAAAAATAATTATTTTTTGGTAATTAAGACCTGTGGAAAGAGTGTAGAAACACAAGGGTACATAAGCGGTGTAAGTTCTGAACAAGTTCGATCTGTGTATAAACCGGCCAGATATCCCCAGCGTAATACCATCTTTTCATGCACTATAAAAGAGCTTCTGCACAGGGTTAATTTTTTCTATACACATGAAAAGGATAGATAAAAACGGGTTATCCACAGAATTTCGCTTGCTAATCTATAACAACAATAATCATCTTTTAAGAATTAAATATATAATATTGTTGTTGGCCATTTGTATTCAAAAACAAAGTCAATCACAAACCTTCCTATTTATTTTTTAATCATTATACTGGTGACCCTTTTCTTGAATAATGCCCAGAGCTGGATAATCAGGTGGACTACCCAAATCAATATGATGTTATTGTCATCGGCGGCGGCCATGCCGGTACAGAAGCTGCGCTGGCTTCAGCTCGTATGGGCGCCGCCACGCTTTTGTTGACACATAACATTGAAACCCTGGGACAAATGTCATGTAACCCGGCAATCGGCGGCATTGGTAAAAGCCACCTGGTAAAAGAAATTGACGCCATGGGCGGAGCTATGGCGATAGCTGTAGACCAGGCTGGTATTCAATTCCGGGTCCTGAATTCTCGCAAGGGCCCCGCCGTACGTGCCACGCGCGCACAGGCCGACCGGGTACTTTACAAGACGGCCATTCGTAAAATTATCGAAAACCAGGTAAACCTTGATGTATTTCAACAACCTGCAGATGACCTGATCGTCGAGGGCGGCAAAGTCAGGGGCGTTGTTACCCAGATGGGCCTGAAGTTTTATACGAAAACTGTTGTCCTGGCTACCGGGACTTTCCTGGGTGGACTGATACACATAGGCATGCAAAATCACAGCGGCGGTCGGGCCGGTGATCCACCATCCATTGCCCTGGCAAAAAGATTGCGCGA
This sequence comes from uncultured Pseudomonadales bacterium, assembly GCA_947258415.1. Classification (GTDB taxonomy): domain Bacteria; phylum Pseudomonadota; class Gammaproteobacteria; order Pseudomonadales; family IMCC2047; genus CAMYIF01. Next base: position 2,934 of record CAMYIF010000056.1, on the reverse strand, counting down.
ACTTCCGTTGCGTACCGATCGACTCAAGACCGGGACACCGCCGAGAATTGATGGCCGAAGCATTGATTTTTCGGTCATGCAGGAACAACCAGGGGATACACCTGTGCCGGTGATGTCATTCCGCGGCTCGCGTGAAATGCACCCGCAACAGGTCAGTTGTTATATCACCCATACCAACGAAAAAACGCACGAGATTATCCGGGAAGGATTAAACCGTTCACCCTTGTACACGGGCGTCATTGACGGTGTTGGGCCACGTTACTGCCCATCGGTTGAAGACAAGGTACACCGTTATTCGGACAAGAATTCACACCAGGTATTTGTCGAACCCGAAGGTCTGAATACCCACGAACTCTATCCCAATGGAATATCCACCAGCTTGCCCTTCGATATCCAGATCAGGCTTGTTCGGTCGATCAGGGGCTTTGAAAATGCACACATAACCCGGCCGGGTTATGCCATCGAATATGATTATTTTAATCCACAGGATTTAAAACATTCACTCGAAACCAAGAGCATAGAAGGCCTGTTCTTCGCGGGTCAGATTAACGGCACAACCGGGTATGAAGAAGCCGGGGCACAGGGTTTGCTGGCGGGTTTGAATGCCGCCCTGCAGGCGCACCGGAAAGAAGCCTGGTACCCGCGCCGTGATCAGGCCTACATGGGTGTACTGGTCGACGATTTGATTACGCTCGGTACCAATGAACCCTACCGAATGTTTACCAGCCGGGCTGAATACAGGCTGCTACTTCGTGAAGACAATGCCGACTTACGCCTGACTGAAAAGGCCTACCAACTTGGTCTGGTTGATGAGCAGCAGTGGGCCGTGTTTGATCAAAAGCGTGAGGCAATTGCGCTCGAACAACAGCGCCTGAAGGACACTTGGGTGCAACCGGGAAGTCCCGAAAGCGAGCGTATTAACCGTCATCTTGAAAAACCCCTGGCGCACGAATATAGCCTGATGGACTTATTGCGTCGCCCGGAAATATCGTACGCACAGGTGAAAACGTTGAAAGGCCAGGGTGTCGACGCTGAACAGGTAGCCGAACAGGTTGAAATTCAGGCAAAATACGAAGGTTATATTAGCCGTCAGCAGGGCGAAATAGAGCGTCTTCGCAGGCACGAGGAAACGCCTTTACCCGTCGACCTTGACTATGCTGAAATTCCCGGGTTGTCCAACGAGGTCAGGCAAAAGCTGATCACACAAAGGCCACCAACCCTTGCGGCCGCTGCCAGAATTCCCGGGGTTACGCACGCAGCTGTTTCACTGTTGCTCATTCATCTAAAGAAGACCGCGGCCGGGCAATCGCTGCGCGCCTAATTGACGAGGTGGACGGAGATCGGCTTTATCAGGGATGCGAACAACTGGGTCTTCATTTAACAGGCAAACAGGGTGAAAAATTATTAGCCTACGCCGAGTTGATGATTAAATGGAATCAAACCTATAATTTAACAGCGATTAAATCCCCCGAAGCTGTGATTAGTCATCATTTACTGGACAGCCTGGTGTTGGCCAGGTTTTTCGTCCAGCATGAGTTGATGCCGCAGGGCAAGGAAATAATCGATGTGGGCACGGGTGCGGGTTTACCGGGTATACCACTGAGCATCATGTTGCCTGGTTACCGATTCTCCTTGCTCGATGCTAATGGCAAAAAAAGCAGGTTTCTGGTGCAGGCCAAGATAGAATTGGGCCTTGATAACTGTTTCCCGATAAATCAGCGCGTTGAAGAATATCAACCAGAGCAAAAATACGATATTGTGATGTCCAGGGCGTTTGCATCGTTAACCGATTTTTTTACTATGTGTCGGCATTTGATCGAAAAGGATGGACGGTTCTGGGCAATGAAGGGCAAAAACCCGCTCGGGGAACTGCGAGAATTACCCCCGGAGTATGAAATAGTACATAGCCTTACCCTGAAGGTACCAGGAATGGAAAAGGAAAGGCACCTGCTGGTTGGAAAATATCAGCAGACCGATTGGAGTTGATCTTTTGGGCAAAATAATTGCAATAACCAATCAAAAAGGCGGCGTGGGTAAAACCACAACAGCGGTTAATCTGTCAGCCTCGTTGCAGGCTATCAAACGCAAGGTACTCCTGGTTGACCTGGATCCACAGGGCAATGCCACTATGGGTAGCGGTGTCGATAAAAGTGCTTTAAAGCGTTCAATCTATGATGTTCTGGTTGGGACTTGCACCACCGAGCGGGCCATTGTCAGCCTGGAGGTTCCGGGGTATGACCTGTTACCTTCGAACAGCGACTTGACTGCTGCGGAAGTTATATTGCTCAACATTGCAGAAAAAGAATACCGGTTACGCAGCGCACTGGGCGATATTATAGAAAAGTACGATTACGTAATCATTGACTGCCCACCCTCTTTAAGCATGCTTACCGTTAACGCGCTTGTGGCTTCTAATAGCGTGATTATTCCCATGCAGTGCGAGTACTATGCGCTGGAAGGTTTAACGGCATTAATGAAAACCATTAACGGCATTTCAAAAGGTCTTAATCCAGAATTAAAAATAGAGGGTTTGTTGCGTACTATGTATGACCCAAGAAACAGCCTGACCAAGGATGTTTCACAACAACTAATCCAGTACTTCGGTAAACAGGTTTACGATACGGTCATTCCACGCAATGTGCGCCTGGCAGAAGCCCCGAGTTATGGGATACCAGCGCTTATTTATGATAATAAGTCCAGGGGTTCGATGGCCTACCTGGCCCTGGCTGGGGAAATGTTACGCAAAACCAGGTTGGCGGCGGTTACCCATTAATTATCCATTATTTCATTCAAAAGAGATAAAAACATGGCGGCGCAAAAAAGAGGATTAGGCAGGGGTCTTGATGCTTTATTGGGCAACCTGACAGAACCGGATCAACCAATAAAGCCGCGCCAGGAAGTTGAGCTGGACTTCCTTCCGGTCGATTTGATCCA
>CAMYIF010000055.1 GCA_947258415.1 uncultured Pseudomonadales bacterium | reverse complement strand
GGACATGTGGCTGATGATATCCATCATCATCGGGGGGTTTGCCGGGGGTATGCTCGGCAGCCGGGCGCAGAAGATGTTCAGTGAAAAAACGCTGAAAATCGTTCTGGCCGTCACGCTGTTCTTCCTGTTTTTCAGGTTTTTCAAGATCGAAATCTGGATCTAACACCAGGGAACTGGAAATATATTGTTATGCTCAATGGCGGGAAAAGTCTCCTGGACTGATCCCGCCATTAAGTCATACCAGCAGGGTCACATCATATGAGAAGATAACCAATTCAATTTACTATGATTATTTTATTATTTAAAATCATTAGTTTGTATCCAGTTGAACGCTTTTTTTTGATTACACGGCGCATACAAGCCTACTATCAATCTGCGTTTTTTGCGACTCTGGCGCATGGTTTTCATGCTATTTCCAGCGAAACCGGGATCAATATTAAATAGTTTGCCTGCGGGATCGGGACAGGTTTAAGAATGCACTGCTCTCGATACTATTTACAGGTGAGTTCGGCTATATTGATGAACAGTTCCTGCGGGAGCGTTCAGACCCGGAGTTAACTCAATACCTGTCAATTAACTTCCGTAATCCCGTATTTGCTCATCAGCGAGTACAGGGTCGGCCGCGTGATACCCAATAACTCTGCGGTTTTCGTTATATTACCCTCGGAATAATCGACCGCCCGGCGTATCACGTCTCCTTCCGCTTTCTCCCGAACTTCCTTCAGGTTAAAAGGCATCGGGTTGGCGTCAATAGTATCGAGCTCCAGGTCTTCGGCGGTTATTTGCTTGCCGTCGGCCATCACCACCGCGCGATTGATCTTGTTCTCGAGTTCGCGGATATTCCCGGGCCACTTGTAACTGTTTATGGCATCGAGCGCATCGGTGCTGAACCCCAGCACGTCCTTGTTATATTTCTGCGCGTACTTGTTGAGCAAGGCGCGCCCGATGACGACTGCGTCGCCGTTTCGCGCATGCAGGGGGGGGATATTCACAATTATTTCGCTGATACGGTAATACAGGTCTTCCCTGAAGCTTCCTTCGGCTATCAGTCGGCTCAAATCCTGGTGGGTTGCGCACAACACCCTGACGTCGACCGGTATTTCCTGTCGACCGCCAATACGTTCGATGGTCCTTTCCTGCAGGAACCGCAACAGCTTGGCCTGCAATGCCAGTGGCAGGTCGCCGACTTCATCCAGGAAGAAAGTGCCGCCCTCGGCGTACTCGATCTTGCCCTTGGTTTGCTTTACCGCACCGGTAAAGGCGCCTTTTTCGTAGCCGAACAATTCGCTTTCAAGCAGGTTTTCCGGAATCGCGGCGCAGTTAATGGCAACGAACGGCTTACCGGCCCTCGGGTTCAACGCGTGCATGGCCTTGGCAAGCACTTCCTTGCCGGTACCACTGGCGCCCAGCAATAGCGTGGTCACATCGGTGGGGGCAATTTTTTCAACGATTCGGCACAATTTAAGCATCTCGGGGCTGGTGGCGATAATACCATCGAGTGGCATATTACCCTTGTCCAACAGCAAACGTCGATTTTCCTGTTCCAGGGTACACAGCTTGTGGGCGCGATCTATGATCAGCGACAGGATATCAGGCTCGATCGGCTTCTGGTAAAAATCGTAGGCGCCCATGGCTACCGCACTCACTGCATTCTCGCGGTCATCATTCCCGGTTACCACGATTACCTTGGTGTCGGGGGCCAGACCGAGAATCTCCTCGAGGCGACGCATCGGGTGGCAAGCCCAGGTCGAGGGTAACCACTTTGGGCTCGTACCTACGCAACGCGCAGATCGCCTGCTCCCGATCACCGGCGATGACAACCTGGTATTGCTCGAATGACCATTTAAACTGCTTCTGCAGGCCCGGGTCGTCTTCAACGACCAGGAGAACATTATTCTGTGATGTGTCTTTCGCTTTACTCAAATCACTTCTCTCTTGTAATCAATAGCTTCAATATCGCTATCGCTGAGCAACAATTTCAGGATAAATTTGCTGCCTTCCCCGGGTTTGCTGACAACCTCCAGCGAACCTCCATGATCCTGAACATACTGGCGCGCTTCAAAAACGCCAATACCCATGCCGGCATTGCCTTTCGTAGTATCAAAGGGTTTAAACAGGCGATCTCGAATGAATGATTTATCCATTCCGCAACCGCTATCTTCAATTTCAATAATAGCCTGATTTTCGCGTTTATACAGACGTAATTTTACCCAGCCATCCTTGTCGGTTGCATCCTGGGCATTCTGCACCAGGTGCCCCAAAACCGCGGTCAACCTGTCCTGGTCCGTGGTGATTGATATTGCTTCAGCGGGTTGCTCGATTTGCGGAACAGGCAACGCATTATTTTGCTGAATGACCACATCCTGCAAGGCATCGTGCAGATCAACCTTCCTTCTGGATAACGCAACCTTGCCCTTGCGCAGCTGGCTTACCAGTCGGTTCATCTTTTCAACCGAATGCGTCAGTGTTTCCATCGCATCGGTAATAAACTCGGGGTTATTTTTATGTTTTTCCGAATTTTTTACCACCAGTGACAATTGCGCCACCAGGTTTTTCAAATCATGGACGATAAAGGCAGACAGCCGGTTATAGGTTTCAAATTGCCGGGCATTGGCCAACTCATCACTGGTATCCATCAAGGCCAGGTGATTTGCCAGCTGTTGACCAGCCGTTTTGAGCAGGTCATGGTCTTCCCAGTTAATATCCCGGTAAACCCTGGGCGAGGTTAAACCATCAGGGGAATGACCAGCCATAATTCGGGTATTTTCTCGGTCCATTGTTTCAGGTCCAGCCCTTCGTATAGCTCGGGGGTTTCCTTGTATTCGGGCACCTCGATAACCCATTGGCGGGCTTTTAAAAAAACGACCATCGAATCGTCTTCAGGAATTTCCAGCATATCGGTCAAATGAGTGACCTGCTCGGCGGCAACCACAAAACTGCCCTCTTCCCTGGCGACCCACAAAACGCCGCCTGTACTTTCTACTATATCCGATAATGCCTTGATGCATCCTTCTTTGAGCGATTGGGCCGAGTCGCTGGTAGCCAGGATGCGGTTCAGGTCAAGCCACTCTTTGCGATAATCATATTTGTAAGTAAAAAAATGCTGGTTAAAAAATACCTTGACCCTGGCCCTGATCTTTCCGGAATAAAACAGTAATAACAGTATTAGCAGCGCACCGACGACAAACACCGCCTGTCCGGCCTGGCCCCAGCTACCACCAAAGTCACGTATATAATAGCCAACCACCGCCATAAACAGCAGGTAAACACCCATGCCCAATAACGCAGTGGTATGGAAAACCATGCTGCGAGATATAAAAATATCGACGGACCATTGAGGATTACGTGCTGCCGAGACAGCAATCAGGGGCACGACCAGGGCGTTAACCAAACCACGAGCCAGTAACAAGCCGGGCTCTATTCGGCCAAATAACAGCGCCTCTGTGTACAGGACAAAATCGTATAAGAACAATGTCCCCAGACCGAAGCATAAAAACTTGATCGCCCAGCGTAATTCAAGGCGTGTATTACGAAATAACTGCTCCACGAGAAACAGGCCGACAACAGACTGAACAACATGACTTAGAATACGAAAATCGATAACCGTCAACTGATTTAAAAAGGCAGTAAAATTGACCGAGTATTGAGCTATCAGCGTAGCAAGGCACATGCCAAGGTAGACAAAAACGGCGGGAGACCTCCAGTGATTGGCCTTATCCGTCCTGGTAAACACCAGCAAGTGCCACAAAAAAGCCGTCCAGGCAATGTTCCTTAAAACTTCTATGGTTAAAAAACTTTTTAACGAAACAGCATCACTGTAATAGGAGAAAGCGCCAACACCGGCCCAGATAACGGATATAAGGACAGCGGCAAGCAACAGGCCACCCTGGAGACGACCACGCCAGCTGGTGCTGAGAAGTATTGCGAAAAATGCAAAAAAAACAGCTGCTATCAGATAACTTGCCAAGCCCAGGTAGGTCATTTAGAGTTTCAGCCTTAATCTTCCTTATTAATCAATGCTAATTATAGTCGATGAGATGATGGTCTGATCAATGTTTCGCAAGCTACTTTTTTGATCGATAAACATGTAAAATGAACTCAGGTCTTAATGGTTTCAAGAAGTACCAGGTGCAAATAATTTTAATAATATGCCGTTTTCCAGGCTTTCAATAAGAAGCAAATATGGCCGACTTTGACGATATACGCCCCTACAGGGATGAAGAGGTAGTTCCCGCTATCCAACGATTGTTGGCGGATAAAGAATTCATTACCGCCATAATTCATTTCAAGTATCCATCATTGCCTGACTGGCTAACTGCGTTAGCCAAACCCCTGCTTAAACTGCGACTGCAAAATGAAATTGGCCATGTTTCATCGGTACGAGACGTGCAACTGGCACTTGAAAAATATATTAACAAGGTTATCGAAAGCACGACAACTAAACTAAGTTTTTCCGGACTCGAAAATATATCCAGGGACAAGGCCCATTTATTCATCTCCAATCATCGCGATATTGTCATGGACCCGGCTTTTTTTAATTATGCCCTTTATCTCAATGGCATGGAAACGACGCGTATCGCCATTGGCGATAATTTGCTGCAAAAGCCCTATGTCTCCGACCTGATGCGCTTGAATAAAAGTTTTATCGTCAAGCGGTCGGCCAAGGGCATAAGAGAAAAACTGGAAACCTTCATGAATTTATCCAGCTACATACAGCATTCCATTGAGGAAGGTCACTCCATATGGATCGCTCAACGCGAGGGGCGCGCAAAGGATGGCATCGATCAAACCGATGATGCCATTATCAAAATGCTCTATATGAGCCAGAAAAAGACCGGGGTTGCCTTCCCCGATTATATTAAAAAACTGAGTATTATCCCGACTACCATTTCCTACGAATACAATCCGTGCGACTGCCTGATTGCCAGGGAACTTTATGAAAAAGCCAAACACGGCAGTTACCAGAAAGCGCCCGGTGAAGACCTGTGCAGTATTGTTACCGGCATAACCGGTAATAAAGGCGATGTTCACGTGGCGTTTGGCCCGGCCCTGTCTGGTCACTACGAAACAGCCGAAGAGGTCGCGCAGCAAATTGATCAACAGATGGCCAGTCAATACGTGCTGCAATCTTCCAACTACCTGGCAATGGAATACCTCGACAAGAACAAACCGGCCCCGGAAACAATCGATAACGCAAAGCGTGAGCAATTCAGGCAACGCCTTGAAAACTGTAATGAGGAATTAAGGGAAATCTTTCTGAGGATTTACGCCAATTCGATACTCAGACCAGATACCGAGTAGTAACGATTTGGCTATTCGATAATTTTAAGGCCCACTCCCTCGGGTTCAGACCTGACCACGACCATTTCTACCCAGGGTGGTTTTTGTTCCCCGGGTAATCCCTGCACTTGTACATTCACCTGTTCGCCTATTTCAGGCATGGCATCGGTATCAAGCTCTAAAAATATACCTTCGTCTGAAATATCGCGGGTTACTGCATAAACTTGCCCACTATCGGTCATGGTCAAATTTACACGAAGTGATATGTTAACTCGGGGAGAACTGCGCAATTCTTTATTGTTGGCTTGCCGGCTCACTTCATTTTCCTGAATGCAGAATATTGCATTTAACAATAGCCCAGGTTTTTATTTTCAGCCATCAAAGTTTAAATAAAAATAATTGCCCCGGTAAAATCGCCAGTCTGTTGAAAATAGCCATTTCTTTATTCACAATTTCTGTGGATAACTTTGGGGGTAAGTTTCAGGTTAAGGTTGCAAGCGTGCGCATTTATTGGGATTGAGTTAGATTGCTCAAAAATAAACCAACTATATTTACATTAATAATCAATATGTTAGCGAAAACATCAAGTACTTATAAATACTACTTAATCCCGGACCTTACCATTGTCTTCTAACTGTCACAAAGTGAATAACTCTCCTTGACTTATCCTGATTTTGTGCTTTTGTCGTTTAATTTACTATTTTGCAATAGTCTGGAATCGACGCATCCTTGGTAAATTTGTGCCGAATACCCGATTTTCCGCGAATTTGAAAACCGTTTTAAAAAAGTAAGGATCAATCGTGATCCGTGCCATGATTGCTCAAGGGGTAAGGCACGAAGGTAAACTGACTCCACTCAAATTACTTTCCGATGTAATCTCCGGGTCCGTATAATAAACGTTCATATCGTTCAAACCTGGTGGAAAATGCGTTTATGCATTCCGAAGTTACCGAAAACTATAAAATTGCACGGCGAGTTACGCTTGTTGGTATGGCTTTGGATATCGTTCTGGGCGTTGTCAAAATATTCATTGGAATCATTTCATTTTCCTACGCGCTGGTTGCCGACGGTGTTCATTCACTTTCGGATGTGATCACCGATATCTTTGTACTGGTTATCACGAAAATTTCCTACCACGAGCCGGATGACGAACACCCTTATGGACACGCTCGCTTTGAAACACTCGGCACCGTTTTGCTTGGCGGCATCCTCATCGCAATCGCAATTATACTGGCCTATGAAAATTTTATTATTTTGATGACCCGTGAAATCCTGACACCCCCGGCCTGGCCTGCTCTGGTGGTTGCCGGCCTATCGATTGTAAGTAAAGAGTGGATTTATCATTACACCCGAAAAGCCGGCGAAAAGCTCAAATCCAATATTCTAATTGCCAATGCATGGCACAGTCGTACCGATGCCTTCTCGTCGATAGTTGTCCTGGCAGGCGTATCCGGGGCGATGTTGGGTTACTACTGGCTCGATGCATTCGCAGCCATCCTGGTCGCTATTATCGTTGGTAAAATCGGTGGTGACCTGGTTTGGGATAGCCTCAAGGAACTGGTCGACACCGGGCTTGGTCCCAAAAAAATTGCCGCGATAAAGAACCTGGTATTGGCCGTCGAGGGCGTACGAGGCGCGTACGACCTGCGTACACGTAAAATGGGTACGGAGATATTCCTTGACCTGCATATCCTCGTGAGCCCCGACATCAGCGTTTCTGAGGGACATATGATTGGTGAATGGGTATCAAAAAAACTGCGCGAGGAATTCAGCGCCATCAAGGATATTATTTATCACATTGACACCGAGGAAGACTGCCCTTATGACGCTATAAAAACAAAAAAACTATTACCCTTGCGTAGCCAGATCATTGAGCAGACTAACCAGTGCTGGGAAGCTATTCCCGAGTACAGGTTCATGGAAAAAATGACCATACATTACCAGGAAAACGGAATCGTTATTGAATTCTTCCTTGCCTGTAATCCGGATGATTCACAACTGGACCTGAAAGCGTTAAAACAACAACTAAAACAAACAAGCCGGCATTTAGGCTGGCTGAAAGATATCAGGATCTGGCAGGGATCAAAACAGGATTGATTCAATCGAAATCAGGTATTAGAGGCGCAAAAAGCAACATTTTAGCTATTCCGGCTTGGTTTCGGCAGCAGCCACTTCCGGTAATTGATCGAGTTCAAGGTTAGCCTTGTCCGTCAAATCAGCAGACAATTCGGCCTGCACAGATACCCCCAGTTTTTTAAATTCACTGGCCTGCTTGATCAGGTTATTGGGTCCAGAATACAGCTGGCCAAAGGCCTTTGAATAGGTACTCTTGGCTCTGTCAAGCTGCTTTCCGACACCCTCCATGCTGGTCAGGAACGTATTTAGTTTTTTATAAAATTTGGCAGCCCTGGCGGCCAGCTCGGCGGTATGCTTGTTTTGGTCTTCAAACCGCCATAATTGCTGAACGATGTTCAGACTTGTCAACAGGGTGGTCGGTGTGGCTACCAGTATATTTTTTTCAATGGCCCGTTGAAACAGCGTTTCATCTGCTTTTAATGCCTCCACGAAGGCCGATTCAATGGGAATAAACATAAAAACCATGTCGGGTGTATTCAGACCGGGCAGATTAAAATAATTTTTATCCGACAGCTCCCTGATCCGATCACTAACTGCGCGCACGTGTTCCTGCAAGGCGCGCTGCCGGATAGTTTTATCCTCCTCGTTGACATAGCGCGTATAGGCATTCAGGGAAACCTTGGAGTCGATTACCAGGTGTTTGTTATCGGGCAAGTAGACAATAACGTCCGGGCGGCTCCGCCCCTCCTCGGTATTAAAACTGACTTCACGTCGGTAATCCTTGTCCTTTTCCAGTCCGGAACGTTCCAGCACATTCTCCAGGATAAGTTCGCCCCAGTTACCCTGCATTTTTTTCTGGCCCTTTAACGCTGTCGCCAGGCCATGCGCTTCTTCATTCATCTTCAAACCTATTTCAAGAACCCGTTTGACTTCCGATTTCAAATCCGACTGGCCCTTTACATTTTCCATGTGTACGGCATCAACGCGCTTGCGGAAGCCTTCAATTTGTTCCTTGAACGGGTTAAGTAACGAATCCAGGTTTTTAATGTTTTGCTCGGTAAAAGACTTGCCTTTTGCCTCGAATATCTCGTTCGCCAGGTTTTTAAACTCAATGGTGAGTCGCTCTTTGGCATCGTTAAGCAAGCCCAGTTTTTCCTCGGCTTGTTTCCTCTCGGATTCGCGCCTCGATTCTTCTGCGGCCAGGCGCTCTTTCAGGCTAACGTTTTCAAGGTTCGAGGTGCGTAATTCTGCCTGAATGTCGTCCCTGTTCTGCTCCAGTCGCTGCTGCCGCTCAAGCAACAGGTCAAGGCGTGTGCTTAACTCGATCAACTGATCGGATTTTTCCCTGGTCTCGGCGTTAAGTCGGCTGATCTGGGCGTGGTAGTCCAGGTTTGCCGATTCGAGCTCGGAGCATTGCGCTTCGCTCTCGGTTAAACGCCCCTGCAGGTCCGTCTGGCTGGCTCTGTAAATACCTCTCAATATAAGCCAGGTGACCAGCACAACAGTGAAAATCAGCGCGGTTATGACCAGGTATTGATCTTGAGAAAAATAGGTAAGCAGGAAGTTGGAAAAATCAGTGAGCATGTCTGTGTTATTCTCAAGATTATAAATGCGGTGTAGTTTAACCCGATCCTTGACCGACAACCAACCTCTTGATTTACTGTTTCTTTATACAAATGCGGAACCGGTCGAATAAATAATCCGAAGGCCCGTTGCTTGCAGATAATGGTTGAGTTTATACAGGTCGCGCCCTACAATCGGGTCGAATGCGTTTAACTCACCCAACCCCTATTAACAGCTTGCCTTTTACTGGTATAACCGCTCGCTTAACAAAGGATGACATAAAATGTCCTGGCGATTAATGCGCGCTTTCACGCTCCTGCCGGCCATATTTTTTTGCCTGATTTCGACCAATATATCTGCCGGTCCGGCCCAGGACCTGTTCCGCGAACACAAAAAAGCCATTTATCAAATTCGCGTTATCGAGCTTTCATCGGGGAATAAATCATCCATTGGTTCGGGTTTTCAGATCAACCCCGATGGCATGATCGCAACCAATTACCATGTGATTTCCGATGTCGTTCACAAGCCCGAAAAGTACCGCCTCGAATACATTAACCATGAGGGTAAAAAGGGAGAATTGTCGATTAAAAACATCGATATTGTTCACGACCTGGCCCTTGTGAAACACCAGGACAAGTATTCAGAATCGATCCACCTCGCCGATGACCTGTTAAACAAGGGTGAGGGTATTTTCTCCATTGGCAACCCCCTCGATCTTGGCATGATCGTCATCGCTGGCGCCTATAGCGGTTTGATTGAAAACAGTTTTTATGAACGAATCCTGTTCTCGGGCTCGCTGAATCCAGGAATGAGCGGCGGACCGGCGCTGGACATCACGGGCAAGGTAACCGGCATAAATGTTGCTACTTCTGGCAACCAGATCAGCTTTTTGGTGCCAGTAAAATATTTGCATGCCCTGCTGGCAGATACAGAACAACTCAGTGATAGTTTTGATTTCAACGGGTTAATAAGCCGGCAGTTACTACAGGATCAAACGGCCAGATTTGACCTTCTGCTTGCCTCGGACTGGCCGAGGGATACGCTCGGTAAAACAACGATTATCGGTGAAATTGCCAGGTTTACCCGTTGCTGGGGCGATACCAGCAATGACAAGGACAGCCTGTATAGCGTCACCTGGAGCCGATGCTCTTCCAACGATTCGATTTATATCAGCAACAGTTTTAATACCGGCAAACTGGACTATGAATTTTATTTATTCTCAACCAATGAACTGAACCCCGTGCGATTTTTCGCGCGCTATCAAAATGCTTTTGGGCCTATCTACTCGGCAAATAAAGCCGGTAAGGAAGATGTCACCAATTTCCAGTGCCACCAGGATTTCGTCGATAATGAAAATGTACCCGCAGAAGAAGCAAAAAATAAAGGTATCAGCGCCTGGGATACCCTGTTTTGCTCAAGGTCCTACAATAATTACCCGGGAATTTATGACGTCCTGTTTATCAACGCCTACCTTGGTGAAAATGACCAGGGCCTGATTACTCACTTCTCACTGACTGGCGTCAGTCGTGAAAACAGTATGGCGTTCCTTCGCCGGTTCATGGAGCACGTTCGATGGAACTGATTGTTGAGCTAGTCAACCGATCTCAAAAAACCATCGAACGGCATAAATTCGACAGCACCAGAATCACCATTGGTCGCGCCTTCGATAATGACCTGATAATCTCGGATCAACACGTAAGTCCGTACCACGCAGAATTGCAAAAACAGGATGATGGCAGCTGGTTGCTGCACGATCTTGACAGCCGTAATGGAACCTACACGAGCAAAGGCCGCAAGATAGAGGGGGATGCCCTGCTTCGGTCGGGTGACGAATTCATAGTCGGGAAGGTTCGCATTCGAATCTATAATCCGGATTACGTTGTAAAACCGGCTGTTGCGCTCAGTAATATCGAAAATATTTTTGATTTCCTTTCCCGGCCCGCTTGCGCTTTTATATTGATTCTCGTTGTTTTCGGGATAACCGCGGGCAACCAGTACCTGCAAAGCTTCAATAAAATCAACACCAGCGAAATGGGTATCAGTTTACTGGCCTTTTTCATTGTCATACTGATCTGGGCGTCGATCTGGACTTTTCTGGGCAGGCTGTTGAGGCATGAAACACGGTTTATTACCCAGTTTATAGCATCTGCTTCGGTTTTTATTCTATTCAGTATCAATGAATACATCAGCGCAATAATTTCCTTTAATACGCTGAGCCCGTTCTGGATTTATACTTACGATTACCTGAGCAACGGTTTGCTGCTGGTTTTGTTGTTTACCCTGAACCTGCACTTCGCCGTCCAGCAAAATAACTGGAGAAGGCGTGTTTACGCCAATGTTTTTGCCTGGTCAATAATCAGTAGCATGATCCTTTTCCAGGTAGCAAAAGACCCGGAATTCAGGGCCTCACCAGTCTATGTACAAACCTTGTTGCCCATACAGCTATTGTGGAAAGAACCGGTTTCAAAAGAGCAATTTATCACCACCGCCGAAACAGTTTTCGACCACGAACTCGACTGATTTATTGCTGCCTGCACCAATAAAACCCGGCCTGTCACGGCTAAAGATACGATCTTTACCCTAGCGAACCCGGCTTAACCTGCTTTTTACAAAATCATTATCGCTGAGGCCCAGGCCAAATTGATAGGTACCATAGATCATGTCGGTTGACTTATTGGTTTGATGGTTTTCCATAGACAGCTTCTGTGCACGCCAAACCGAACCATATTTTTTAAACCCGCTGATTGTCAGCGTTTTTAACAAATCATCGCGCCGATTGTAGAACTCAACTTTACGAATCTGGTGTATCTTCTGGTCGATCCATGCAACCTGGCGCGTGTAACCCGAATTTTCGTAACGAGGCCTGCGTTCGACCACGTCACACTTTAATTCGCCGCAGGCTTCTTCTCTCAACCACAGGTAGCTGTATTTATTCAGCTCCAGCGCGGTAAAATCTTCAAAAGCGAACTCGGACCCGACAAACGGTCCGGACTTGTTAGCGGATGAAATACGTTTGACCCGCTTCAGGGCGGGCAAGTATAACCACTGGTCATCAGGTTCGATTATTTTCGCGTGCGATAGCAGCGCGGTACCATCGATATCCTTGGGAGTTTTAAACACCACCAGGCTCTTGTCACCGACATTTTCATCGGGCATTTCAAGGGTGGTTATTTGTAATGTACGTTTCGTTTGCTGGCCGGCGGAATTTTTCAATACCATTTCCAGTTCGACATCGCTATCACCAAATCCACGATCAGACCTGTCGGCCCGCGCCTCCACCTCGAAGCCCTTCTTTTCCTCCGGTGTCTTGCCCTGTACCGGAGTTACATAGGGTGCGGCAGTTCCAGGGCCGCTCAGCGACAATAATAAAACGCCAAGAGGCATAAAAAGGATCTTACTAAAACAGTTAAACGCACGACGGGATAAGCTTCTGGTCTCAGGCATGACTTTTTTCTCCAAACAGGGTGCTGCCCCACGCTGACTTGTCCAGCATGAGTAATAATGCAGGTAAAAACAGAAAATCAAGAATCAGGGCGAAAATGATAGCCATAGATGTCAATAATCCCATATCGACGTTCACCTTGAAACTCGATGTCGTTAAAACAAAAAACCCGATACTCAGGATAACCGTGTTTACCACGATGGCAACGCCCACCGTATGAAACGCGTAACGGATTGATTCGGCCGTCGTCAGCCCGCGTTCGCGGCGGGCGCGCACAAACTTGGACAGGAAATGCACCGTATCGTCAACAATAATACCCAGTGAAATAGAAGCCACGGTGGCCACCGAAAAGCCGACCTGCCCGACCAGCAGTGACCAGGCACCGAAGGTAACAAGGATGGGCAGTCCGTTTGGAATCAGGCTAAGGAAGCCCAGGCTCATACTGCGCAAGGACAGCATCATGATGAAGGCAATTGCAATAATCGCCATCAAGGTGCCAGCGATCATATTGTCAACATTGCGATCGGTGATATAGGTAAACATCACCTGTGCCCCCGTAGGCGCCGTTTGCATGTAGTCCGGGAAGTTTTCCTTCACCCAGTTATCGGTTGCCGACAGAAATTCCTTGGTTTGCTCTGTCGTGCTGTTGGTCAAGGTCGCGGTTACCCGTGTCGCCGATTTATCGACGTTAATCCGGTCATTCAGGTCCAGCCCGTAAGGCAGCGAGATTTCATAAAGCAACAGGTATTGCGCCGCCAGCTCCCGGTCTTCCGGTATCCGGTAATATGCCGGGTCATCCCCGTGCAGGTTTTTATTCAGGCGTTTCATAATGTTAGCGACCGAGTAAACGTGCACGACCTGGGATTGCCCGCGCAGGAATTCGGCAAAGCGATCAAGGTTTTCCAGGTATTCAGGCTCGCTTATACCGCCCGAGCCATTGGCAGGAACAGAAAACTCAACCGGATACATACCGAAATATTGCAGCGACTGGTCACTGTCCCGGCGAAACTCAATCTCCTCGCTAAAATAGTGAATCCACTGATCGTTAAACTCAATTCGGGGAATAAAACTGATTAATATGATGCACAACAGGCTTAACAGAATTAGTAATTTTTTCGGGCGCTCAATGACAAAATCCGCGAGCCTGTCTATGGTCATAGTGCCAAAACTGTCGTGATCCAGTGGTTTTACCCGGTACGGCAATATAGCCACCAGGGCTGGTAACAGGGTAACCGAAAACAGCCACGCGGCGGCGATGCCGATCGCGGTTATATTGCCCAGGTGCCAGAAGGGGGGAGAATCAGAGAAATTCAGGCTTAGGAAACCGACAATGGTGGTGATGGAGGTAATGGTAACGGGTAAAAAATTAATGCGCAGGGCATCAACAATCCCGTCTATTTTGTTCATACCCGATTGCATCGCCGAGCGTAAACTGATCAATATATGGACAGAATCTGCGATAGCCAGGGTAAGAATAACAATCGGTGCCGAACCTGAAATAGGCGTCAGTTCGATGCCGATAAAACCTGCCGCGCCCATCCCTACCACGCTGGACATGATGATTACCAGCATGGTGATCAGGGTTAACGCCGGAGACCTTAATATAATCAGCGTAACCACCAGGATGACCATGAACATCAGGGGCATCAGGGTACCAATATCGTTAAATCCGGCTTCGGCAAAAGCATTGTTCAGCATCGACACGCCGGTTAAATACACTTTTGTATCCGGGTACTGAGCGACCAGCTGGTCGCGCAACTCCCTGGCTTTTGCAGCCGCCTCCGGTACTTCGCTGAGGCTTTCTTCCGGGTATTGCAGTACCACGTTCACCGCCGTGGCTTTCTTGTCCTTGCTAACCAGTTGATGCAGCAAAAGCGGCTCGGACAAGGCTATTTTGGCTTTTGCAACAAGATCGGCATCAGACAGGTTCTCTGCATCCTTTACCAGGTCTTCAACAATCAGGTCATCCTCGATACTATGTGTATGCTGAAAATTGGTGACCGAATCAACGCGCAACGCGTAGGGAATGCTCCAGGCTTGCTCGGTTAGCTGCTCAACAGCCTTGAGCGTATCCTGGTTAAAAATGTTGCCGCTTTCAGGGACAATGACAAAGGTAAAGTTATCATTCTTGGTGTAGGTCGTTTGCAGCGACTCAAAAGCGGTCAGCTCGGGATTTTCCTCGGAAAAAAAAGCGCGGTAATTATTTGAAAACTCAAGGAAACGACCGCCTGAGCCCATAAACACGACAAAGGCAGCCATTAAAAACACAACCGCCCAACGCCACCGAACCATAACCTTGGTCAGCGAGATGGCAAACCGGTCAACTTTACTGAAATATGCGCCCAATGTGTCCCTCCCTTGCCTCTATTTACCGACTAAAATATTATCTTTTACAGTTAGTTTCGGTCTGAATCTAATCGACCGATCATCGGCTCGTCACCAGGATCAAGCCCTGGATTTTACATCAAATGCTGGCATTACGAATCCATCAGACAGCAGTTTTAGGTTTTCTTCATCGATACTTTACTCGAATCTTGTATACCGTGGCTATACTGCGCCCTGCCAAACCTGAAGTTTTGCTTTATTACGAATAAAAAACCCACCCTGATGATGGGCATTTATCCGTCGCACTCGGGAGGGTTATTCGACGCCTTCGTGCCTCTAACTACTGGATGTTTACCAATGAATCGATTGCTTCAATTGCGGTATCCAGTGTACCGGACAACATCTCATAGCAATCGACCTGTTCGATCCAGCCTACCAAGGTAGCAGCGTCCTCCAAAGTCAATGGTTTGGGCATGGAAATGCATT
>CAMYIF010000054.1 GCA_947258415.1 uncultured Pseudomonadales bacterium | reverse complement strand
CGGAAATAATAAGCGAATGTTCCTTGTCAGCAACTGCCAGCAGCGCCTCGAGTCGCTGCAGGGTGCGATCGGTACGCCAGTCTTTGGCCAGTTCAACGGCAGAGCGCATCAGGTGTCCCTGGTGCTTTTCCAGTTTTGCCTCAAAACGCTCGAACAGGGTAAAAGCATCGGCTGTTGCACCTGCGAAACCGGCGATTACCTGGTTGCGATAAAGGCGTCGAACTTTGCGGGCGTTGCCCTTCATAACGGTATTACCAAGGGATACTTGGCCATCTCCGCCAAGAACAACCTGGCCATTTCTTCTTACAGATACAATGGTAGTCATTGGTAACCTTTTTTGGGGTTTGTCTGGCCCCGATTTTATGAACTAAAACAGGGTTGTATTAGTGTTGCTGGAAACTAGGATATGGAGTCGCCGATAAGGATTTCAAGGCTGTAATTCGTGAACAAGTATAGAGAACTTTGAATAACTAAAAAAACAGGAAAATTTCAGGGTTTGATTTTAATCAGCATCGACTCGGTATTTGCACGCGCGAGAATATCCTGTGCACGATTAAGCTCGGGCCTTGACCTGAAGGGGCCAACCATAACCCGGTACCAGGTACCATTTTTTGTTCTCGCCCGGCTTGATTGGGCATTCAAACCGTGCAGGATAAGCTGGGCCCTGAGGCGATCAGCGTCCCGGCTGTTTTTAAAAGATCCAGCCTGGAGCATATAAGCGTATTCATCGTTTATTTGGCTTTTGGGCTGCGAATGATAGGCATCAACCCGTGGAGCAATTACTTCGCTCTCGGGTAATAGCGTATAAAAATCGTAGAGGTCTTTTGGCTGCCGGTTTGAGTCCGGCTTCGCCGTCTTGTCAACGCCTGCGTCCTTGTGCTGGTCCGTTAATGGCGAGTGTGTAGCGGATAGTGGTGAGATCCTGGCCAGGTGATAAAGAAACGCGACGAATCCGCAGGCGATGACCAGGGTAGCAAATATCAGGCCCTTTGGTAGGCCGCCTTCCTTTTTCTTCGTACCCGACATGTTGCGTTTATGTTGTTGGGCGCGTTTGGCAAAATCGTGGGCCATAGGGATGTGTTTCTCGAGTTATCTGCCTTAAACGAGTCTAGTGCAGTGCTGGCAGCTTGGCTATTTTTATAAAAAAAATCAATTGGCGATTTCCCGTAGGAAACTGCATTTTTCGGGTTTTCCGGCTTTGCGCTTCGGTTCGCCAGTCAATGAATTTAACAGCCGCGCGGGTGTTCCCAAAGACTAGTCAATAAGGATAAAAATGCCAGTGCAGGGAATGGGTTTTTTAACCTGTTTTTTTGTTTAAAAGCTTTCCTGCGGGTCAACATCAATTGACCAGCGCACTTTGCGTGACGCCTTCAGCGTTTCCAGTTCAAGGCTCAAGCAATGTAACAACTGGTGCAACGGCTTTCTTTGCGTACACTGGAGCATAAGTTGCTGACGATAACGGCCAGCGCGTTTGGGCATGATCGCGGGCAGGGGGCCAAAAATATCAATGCCGGACAACTGCTTGTCGGTGCTGATCATCGTTGCCAGTTGGCGGGTTTGCAGTAAAAAATCATGGGGGTCTCTTTCTTTGACCGCTTCGGCTCGAATAATAACCGCGTGCTGGTATGGCGGCAGGCCTGCCTGCCGACGTTCGTCCAGTAATTGCCGTGCCATATCGGCATAGCCTGTATGGATCAGGTCATTCAGCAGGGGGTTATCTGCCTGGTGCGTTTGAATCAGAACCCGGCCTTGTTTGTCAGCCCGCCCGGAGCGTCCGGAAACCTGGATAATAAGCTGACCCATGCGCTCAAGGCCACGGAAGTCGGCGCTAAACAATCCGGCATCAGCTTCAAGGATGGCAACCAGGGTAACGTCGGGAAAATGGTGTCCCTTGGCAATCATCTGCGTGCCAATCAGGATGCAGGGTTCCCCTTTCTTAACTTCTGCCACGAGTTCGTGCATGGCGTCTTTGCGACGGGTAGTGTCACGGTCGATCCTGATCACGCGGTTACCCGGGAACAGGCCGGTAATGGCTTCCTGGATACGCTCGGTGCCGACCCCAAGTGGATTTAAACCGGTATGCTTACACTCCGGGCACTGATTCGGCACTGGGTTTGTCTTGTTGCAGTGATGGCAACGAAGTTGGCGTGCAGATGCATGAAAAGTGAAACGCGTATCGCAGCGGGTGCAGGTTGCCATCCAGCCGCATTCATGACACATGAGCGTTGGCGAAAAGCCGCGCCGATTCAGGAAAACCAGTACCTGATTGTTCCTGACGAGCTCTTTTCTGATCGCTTCGATCAGTGGTTGGGATAAACCGCCCTGCAGCGGGCGACTTCGGATATCAATCAGGTCAAACCCCGGGATGAGGGCATTCCCGGCCCGTTGTTTCAAAGCCCGGTGCTGGTAACGCCCGGTTTCTGCATTATGCAGGCTTTCCAGCGACGGTGTTGCCGAGCCCAGCACTATCGGTAAGTGCATCTGATACGCCCTGAACACGGCGACATCCCGGGCGCTGTATCGTAATCCTTCATTTTGCTTATAGGACAGGTCGTGTTCTTCGTCGACAATAATCACGCCCAGCGATTTTATCGGGGTAAACACGGCTGACCGGGTGCCGATAATAATTCCGGCTTCACCCTTGCCGGCGGCCAACCAGTCGTGCAGGCGCGAAAGGTCGGACATATTTGAATGCAATACAACAACGGGTACATTAAACCGGTGTTTGAAGCGCGCCAGGGTTTGCGGCGTCAAGCCTATTTCCGGAATGAGTACCAGTGCGGTTTTCCCCTCTCCGAGAACCTGCTCGATCATTTGCAAATAAACTTCTGTCTTGCCGCTGCCGGTAACACCTTCGAGCAGCAGGCAGGCAAAATCATCTTTCATACCACAAAACGCATCGAGCGCAGATGCCTGTTCGTCATTAAGGGTAAGGGGTGCTTCGGCAAGAATATTATCGGGGTTCTTATTATGCCGGGATTGAACAACTTCCGCCTGCACCCAGCCTTTGTCGATCAGGGCTTTGAGCGGCGATCCGGTCAATCCCAGTGTTTTTAGCGTATGTTCGCTTACCCCATGAGGGTGATCTTTTATCAGGTCAATAATTTGTGCCTGTCGGGGTGCCCTTTTCAGGTGTTTCCCTGGCAGGCTTTCAGTCTCGGTGCTCAAAACATAATTGAGCGGCTGCCTTAAGGGTTTGTCCTTGCCGCTGCGTAATAAGGCAGGCAGGGCAGTGGCGAAGACCTCGCCGAGCGGGTGCTGGTAATAGTTCGCGCACCACTGGTAAAGGCGCATCATGTTCGGGCAAATAACGGGCGCTTCATCGAATACTTCTGTTGCCTGCTTGAGTTTGCTCGTCGACAGGTTGGTCGAATTGCTCACCTCTATTAATATGCCTGTGAGCTGGCGCTTGCCAAACGGGACCGAGACACGCATGCCCGGAACGAGTTCACGGGAACCCGTTTCCCGGGGCGGTAAATAATCAAAACACCTGCGCAGGGGCACCGGCAATGCTACTTTCAATATGGAATGATGATGCTTCATTTATGGTGTTGTGATTCAACCGAATGGGTGATTTTGACTGTAAATTACCGGAGCCTGCAAGTTTATCCTATTCCTGAGGAAGCGTATTGATTATCCATTTTTTTCTGGTATGATTGCGCGTCCCAATTGATGGCCTGATGGCTTGTAAATTAATGGTGTACGGTGCCTGACTGGGCTCGGGTTGCGGTGCATACTAACGTGAGGTTGATAAAATGCAACAGGGCATTCACCCGGAATACAAAGATATTGTCGCGACTTGCAGTTGCGGCAATAAGGTTAAAACGCGCTCAACATTGTGCAATGACATGCACATTGATGTTTGTTCAAAGTGCCACCCTTTTTACACAGGCAAGCAAAAAGAAGCCGAAAAAGGTGGTCGTATCGACCGCTTTAACAAACGCTTTGGTCGATCGAAAAAGAAATAATCCTGTTCTAAATCTCTCAGGTCGGAGTTAATAGCAGGGAGCGGTCCTGTTCCTTTTCCCGCCAGGTTATCGAGAAACCAAATGCAGAAGCCCCGTTTATGTCGAGTAACCGGGGCTTTTTACTTGCATCGATAAAACGGCGATGGCTCAGTGCAGGGCGGTGAGTCCATTCCGGGTATTGCTAGAACAGCTGTTCGGGAACGGTCTCGTTGGTTATATTGGTACCCGTTGGCGCCTCGACACTGCTCGCGCTTTCATGCGGAACGTTTTCCGATCTGAAAATCTCGAATATTGCATCCGCCTGCCCGGGCCGGGCCCTGAGCCCTGTTTTCGGGTCAATCCTGATCGAAATTATTCCCTTGGGCTGAGCGCTGTGAATTTCAGGTATGCCATTGAGCGCATCGCGCATATAATCAATCCAGATGGGCAGGGCAGCCGAGCCGCCATACTCGCGTTTACCGAGTGTTTGTGGCTGATCGAAACCGATCCATGAAGTTGCCACCAACTTGCCATTGTATCCGGAGAACCAGGCGTCTTTCTGGTCATTGGTGGTTCCTGTTTTCCCGGCAAGATCTGATCGCCCCAGTACCTTGGCACGTGTCCCCGTGCCTTTTTTAATAACGTCTTGAAGCATCGAGTTGATGATGTAAGCGGCGCGCTCCTCGACGATCCTGGGAGCGGGAAGTAGTCTCCTTTTTAGCGTCTCGGGCAGGCGTATTGGTTCCAGACGGACTGGCACAGCGGTGGTGATTGCTTCTGCCGATGAGCCCGGATTTAATGAGGTTTCGGTCAACATACCCGTCGTTTCTTGCCGGTTATTCTTTTTATCTGCCAGATTCTCGCATTCACGGCACACAGAAATTGGGGTTTCCTGAAACAGCAGGTTATTATTGTTGTCGTAGATTTTATCAATAAAGTAAGGATTTATCTTATAGCCGCCGTTAGCTAGCGAAGCATAACCGGTTACTATCTCCAACAGGGTAAATTCCGCGCTACCAAGCGCCAGCGACAGGTCCCTGGGCAGCCGTTTTTTTTCAAAGCCAAAGCGGCTTACGTAATCGATGGTTTTCGGTATTGACAATGCGCGCAACAGGCGAATGGACACCAGGTTCCTGGATTCATAAAGCGCCTGCCGTAGCCGAGTAGGCCCGAAAAACTTGCCGCTGTAGTTTTCCGGTCGCCAGACATTTTCCAGTAACGGGTCGTCAAAAATGACGGGCGCATCGTTAATGATACTTGCTGCTGTGTAACCGTTTTCCAAAGCGGCAGTATAAATAAAGGGCTTAAAGTTTGAACCGGGTTGCCTGGCTGCCTGCGCCACCCGATTGAATTTGCTTTGCTGGAAGTTAAACCCTCCCACCAGTGACAAAATCGCCCCGTTATTCGGGTCAAGCGATACGAAAGCGCTTTGTGCCGCTGGCAGTTGTGATAATTCCCAGTTACCCTCATTATTTTTGATAACGCGTATCTGGTCGCCTGGTTTGATTATGTCTTCAGCTTTTTCCGGTTTTGGACCCATGGAGTCCGTTGTTAAAAAAGGTCGTGCCCATTCCAGGCCTTGCCATTGAATCTCGATGGGTTGTCCCGATTTCAGTACAGCAAGAATACCTTTCTCTTCAACCTTTATAACAACAGAGGAATGAAGTGGGCCAATCTGCTCGCTGGACGCCAGTAACCGGATGGCCGATTCAACAGGCGCTTCATCAGAAAGCTCGAAAGTTTTTTCGGGACCCCGGTAACCGTGCCGTCGATCATAGGCAAGCAGGCCCTGTTCAAGGGCAATGTTTGCGCTGCGCTGGTGTTTGCTGTGCAGCGTGGTGTAAACGCGCATGCCCGACGTGTAAACTTCTTCCTCAGTATGTCGCTCCAGCATTTCAGCGCGGACCATCTCGGCCAGATAGGATGCATCCAGCTCTCTTTGCAGGCCATGATATACGGCGGTAACCGGTTTTGAAATTGCGCTGTCATGGTCACCCTGGTCAATGTATTTGAGCCGCAACATGCGCCTTAATATCCAGTTTCTTCTGATCAGGGCTCGTTCTGGGTTTACTAGCGGATTGAAAGTTGATGGCGCTTTCGGTAACCCGGCAATCATTGCCAATTGTGCCAGGTCAAGCGATCGTATATCCTTGCCGTAATAGACTTCAGCTGCCGCCTGGATACCGTATGCACGATTCCCCAGATAAATCTTGTTAAGGTAAAGTTCAAGGATTTCCTGTTTGCTCAATTCCTGCTCTATTTGCAAAGCCAGTAAAATTTCATTAAATTTCCGGCTAAAAGTTCGTTCCTGTGACAGAAAGTAATTTTTGGCTACTTGCATGGTAATTGTGCTGCCACCTGTCTGTATGTGGCCGGTTGTGATCAATTGCAGTGCAGCCCGCATTAATCCCTTGATATCAACGCCTCTGTGCTGGAGAAAGCCATCGTCTTCAGCTGCAAGGACGGCCTTGACGAAGAGCGGCGGTACGTCCGCGATGTTAACAGGTGTGCGGCGCTTTTCACCGAATTCGGCTATCAGCTTTAAATCTGAAGAATAGACTTTAAGCGGCGTTTGCAGCTGAATGTTTTTCAGGGACTCGACGTGGGGCAATTTTGTGTTCAGGTACAATGCCAGGCCGGATACGCTGAGAAGGCCGAATAAAAATACTAACGGAATGCTCCAGAGGACCATTTTTTTCAAGGTATTTCGCGGTGTCATGCTGTTCCCGATATGTTTTTCTGGCAAATAGATGGAATGTGGCTAGAATTGATTGGTGCGCGTTACCAGTCGCTTATTATAAGCCGAATAATTGTCCTTTATCTATTTGCGCATGTGGGATTTATAGACTTTAATGTTAATTAAATATTTAACCTGTAAGTAAGTATCTGCTGCTTCTAGGAATTTATCCGTGATATCAATATTTAGTAAAAAGACAAGCCCGGTTTTGGGCATCGATATTAGTTCAACGTCGGTAAAAATACTTGAATTAAGTCGATCTGGTGGGCGATACCGTGTGGAAGCTTATGGCGTCGAGCCTTTGCCACCGGGTGCAGTGGTTGAAAACCATATTCACGAGGTTGAGGCAGTTGGTGATGCTATTAGACGAGTTGTTAATCGCTCAAAGACAAAGGCTAAACAGTCCGCTGTTGCTGTTGCCGGTTCTGCTGTGATAACCAAGACTATCGAAATGAATGCTGCTCTTTCCGAAAATGAACTCGAAAGCCAAATAAGCGTTGAGGCTGATCAGTACATACCTTATTCTCTGGACGAAGTGGCCCTGGATTTTGAAGTCCAGGGCCCTTCGGTTTCCAACCCTGAAATGTCACAGGTTTTGCTTGCAGCCTGTCGCAGTGAAAATGTTGAGCTGCGTGAAGATGTATGCGATATCGCCGGTCTGGAGTGCAGCGTTGTAGACGTTGAGGCATATGCAATGGAGCGCGCCTTTGAACTGGTAACGGGCCAATTAAAAGGCAATACAGATGAATTAACGGTTGCCATTGTTGATATAGGTGCGACGATGACGACCCTGAGCGTATTAAGCGAAGGGAAAACCATCTATACTCGCGAACAGCTTTTCGGCGGCCAACAATTAACAGAAGAAATCCAGCGTCGCTATGGTCTGTCTGCAGAAGAAGCGGGGCTTGCCAAGAAGCAGGGTGGACTGCCTGACGATTATGAAGCAGAAGTATTAACCCCGTTCAGGGATGCTGCCGTACAACAGGTGACACGTTCTTTGCAATTTTTCTATTCATCCAGTCAGCATGATTCGGTTGACTATATTGTTATGGCTGGTGGTTCTGCCAGTGTCGAAGGACTGGATAGCCTGGTCAGGGAAAAAACAGATACACCCACAGTAGTGGCTAATCCCTTTGTGGGGATGTCGGTTTCTCCGAAAGTAAATACAGCCGCGCTCAGCAATGACTCGCCGTCATTGATGATTGCCTGCGGACTGGCGATGAGGAGTTTCGATTAATGGCAAGAATTAATTTAAGACCCTGGCGAGAGGAACTGCGAGCCAAGAAACAGCAACAGTTCCTGACTTCGCTGATGGGCTTCGCCTTATTGGGCGGCCTCTATATATTAGTAGCAAATTTGGTCATCAGTGGCTGGACCGAAACTCAGCAGGCCCGCAACGCCTATCTTGAGAATGAAATTTCCATTCTCGACAGAAAAATTGTAGAAATTCAGAAATTGCAGGAAAGAAAAGACGAATTGATTGCGCGCATGAAGATTATTCAAAGCCTTCAGGGTAATCGCCCTGTCATTGTTCATATGTTTGATGAAATAGTGCGCACGCTACCCGACGGTATATTTTACGAGAGCCTGGACAGGAAGGGCGATTTGATATCAATCAAGGGGCGCGCCGAGTCCAATAATAGAATTTCCAGTTTGATGCGTCGTCTCGATGGCTCGGAATGGTTTACAGAGCCAAACTTGACGTCTGTCAAAGCCACATCCGATGAAGGCAGCAAGGCTAACAGTTTTGACCTTACCGTCAAGCGGAGAAAGGCCAATGAAGAGCAGGAGGGTTAATTCGTGAAGTTATCTGGATTAACTGAAGGCATGAAAGACTTCGATATCAATGACCTGGATTTTAATAATGCAGGTTCTTGGCCGACGCTGATAAAGTTTATTGTATGGATGATTGTATTAGGCCTGGTTATCTTTGCAGGCTACTATTGGCATCTCAACGATCAGTTGACCTATCTGGAAACAGAAAGAAACAAGGAGTTGGTACTAAAAAGTGATTTTGAGCAAAAAGCTTTTAAAGCGGCCAATCTGGAGGCTTATCGAAAGCAGATGCAAGAGATGGAAAAATCATTTGGCGCCCTGGTCAAGCAACTACCTAGCGATACAGAAGTACCGGGCCTGCTGGAAGACATAACCCATACCGGCTTGGGTACAGGTCTGGATATAAACTCGATACGTCTGCAACCCGAACGTGCTGCTGAATTTTATGTGGAGTTACCTATCGAGATACAGGCAACGGGCAGTTATCATGATTTCGGTTCGTTTGTCAGCGGGGTTGCCAGCCTGCCCAGGATTGTTACCCTGCATGACTTCAACCTTAAGTCTTTGGATTCAGGATTGCTAAGCATGACCATTACCGCGAAAACTTATCGTTATAACGATGATAAGGAGGTGCAGTAATGTTGACCAGTAAGCAGATTCTTCCTGTTTTTCTCATCTCTTCATTTTTGGCAGGTTGCACCGGCAGTAATGATTTTCAGGACTTGCAGGGATTCGTTGCCGAAGTAAATGCCAGGCCCAGAGGTGAAATCAAACCTTTGCCGGAATTTAAACTTTACGAAAGCTTTAAATACAGCGCAGCCGGTTTACGTGCGCCTTTTTCACCGCCGGTTGAAGTAAAACTCATCAAA
This sequence comes from uncultured Pseudomonadales bacterium, assembly GCA_947258415.1. Taxonomy (GTDB): domain Bacteria; phylum Pseudomonadota; class Gammaproteobacteria; order Pseudomonadales; family IMCC2047; genus CAMYIF01. The sequence continues at coordinate 3,204 of CAMYIF010000054.1, read as the reverse complement.
TACCAGCAGGAGAAGGGTAAAAGCGATATTAAACCCGATCTGGACAGGCCCAAAGAGCCACTTGAAAATATAAGTATTGATGCACTCAGAATGGTTGGAACGATTGCCATGGCTGATGGTGTTCTGTGGGCATTGATAGACGATTCCCAGGGTAACGTGAACCGGGTAAAACCGGGTAATTACATGGGCCGGAATCATGGCAAGGTTATTGATGTAGATCAGGGACAAGTTGATGTTATTGAAATTGTTCCTGATGGGCATGGTGGGTGGCTGGAACGGCCACGCTCGATTAGTTTACAGGATGAGACATAGGTATCAGTGGAGACGCTTCAAATGAAAATAATAGCGAGCATGAATGCGGGTGGGAAACACTTGTATCAAAAAGCTAGCCCCCTTATAAACACAGCGATTGGTGTCATTCTGTTGTGTGTTGCTAGCATGGCTAATGCTGCTAATGTGACGTTACAAAAAATTGATTTTGCATCTCTATCTGGTGACCGGGTTGAAATGCAGCTTAATTTTGACGGCACTCCTCCCGAGCCACGCAGTTATACCATTGATCAACCTGCGAGAATAACGCTCGACCTGTTCTCTGTTTCCAGTGGCCTGGATACAAAATACCATAGTTTAGGTGTTGGCAACGCACGCAGTGTGACGGTGCTTGAGGCGGGAGACCGTACCCGGGTTGTTGTTAATTTGACAGAAATGGTTGCCTATTCCACCAGAGTAGAAGGTAATAGCCTGTATGTACTTCTTGGTGCGGGTGGTACTGCTTTTGCGCAATCCAGCCAGGCTGCCAGTGCACCTTCTGCCAGCGTTGCCCAGGCGAGTGACCCGGCTCAGCGGTCGGTCACTAATGTTGATTTTCGCCGGGGTGAGAATGGCGAAGGGCGTGTTGAAATCAGCCTGTCCAAACCAGACGTGGAAATTGATATTTCACAAACAGGCACTGATGTGCGTGTCAGCCTGATGAACGCAACATTACCCGAAGCGCTTCAGCGTCGCCTTGATGTCATTGATTTTGCAACACCGGTTCAGAATATCGATTCATTACCCGAAGGCGATGGCAGTACTATCAATATTGAGGCCAGCGGTGAGTATGATTACCTGGCTTACCAGGCCGATGACATATTAATCATTGATTTTAAACCGGTTACTGTTGATGACGCGGAGAAACGCCGTAAAGCAAAATTCCCTTACACCGGTGAAAAATTATCCCTGAATTTCCAGGATATAGAAGTGCGCTCTGTATTACAGCTGATCGCCGACTTTACCAACCTGAACCTGGTTGCCAGTGATACAGTCTCCGGTCGCATAACACTCAGGTTACAAAGCGTGCCCTGGGATCAGGCGTTGGAGCTGGTCCTGAAAACAAAAGGACTGGACAAGCGCAAGGTTGGTAACGTGTTAATGGTTGCGCCGGCAGACGAGATTGCTAATCGTGAACGCCTTGAACTGGAAAACAGTCGCCAGGTTGCCGAGCTGGCTAAACTTCAAACAGAATTTGTTCAGGTTAATTATGCCAAGGCTACTGATATCGCGGCATTATTGACCGCGGAGCAGGGATTGATGTCTTCACGAGGCAGCGTCAGCGTCGATGAACGCACCAATACCCTGTTGATCCAGGATACTGCAGCCAAGCTGGATGCTATTCGCGGCGCCCTGACCTACCTGGATATTCCGGTCCGGCAGGTGATGATAGAAGCGCGTATTGTTATCGCATCAACTGACTTTTCCAAGAACCTCGGCGTTCGTTGGGGTTTTTCGAAGAGCACAACCACCACCGGCGGTGATCAATTTGCCAGCGCCGGCACCCTGGGACAGTTAAACGGTGCACTTGGAACCCAAACCGCTTTTGGTGGCGGCCTGGCCGTAGACCTGGGTGTGGCATCGACTTCCTCGTTTGCCCTTGGTTTCCTGACCGATAGCGGGTTCCTGGACCTGGAAATTGCCGCACTGGAAAGTGATGGTTTGAGCGAGCTGGTTTCCCAGCCGAAACTGGTAACCGCCGATGGACAGACCGCACGTATTGACTCGGGTGTTGAGATTCCCTACCAGGAAGCTTCCTCGAGTGGTGCTACCTCGGTTTCATTCAAGGACGCGGTACTGTCACTTGAAGTAACGCCACAAATAACGCCCGACGACCGAATCATTATGGAGCTGAAAATTAATAACGATTCCGTTGGTCAAATATTCGGCGGCGTTCCGAGTATCGATACCCGGGAAATTCAAACGCAGGTGCTGGTCGAAAATGGCGAAACCATCGTGCTGGGCGGCGTTTATGAGTTATCCTCTGTGGACACCACTTCCAAGACACCTTTGCTGGGTGATATTCCGGGACTGGGCCGATTATTCAAACGGACTCAAAAAGAAGAATCCAAAACAGAGTTACTTATATTTATAACCCCAAGGTTAATAAAGGACGCGCTTACTGCCCGTTAATTAGTGAAAGAATCAACCCGGATATTTTTAATTGGCCCGATGGGAGCTGGCAAAAGCACCATCGGGCGTTTGCTATCAAGAGAGCTTCGTTTAGGGTTTAAAGATTCAGACCGTGAAATAGAAGAACGAACCGGTGCGGATATAGCCTGGATTTTCGATGTTGAGGGCGAGGAAGGATTCCGTCGCCGGGAAGCTGATATCATTGACGAGCTTACCCGCGAAAAAAAAATTGTGCTGGCGACGGGTGGTGGTGCTGTATTGAAACCCGAGAACCGGGACAACCTGCAAAAACGTGGTACGGTTGTGTATCTGGACACGCCGGTTGACCTTCAATACCAGCGAACCCGGCACGATAAAAAACGCCCTCTGATTCAGCTCGAAAATCCCCGTCAAAAATTGCAGGCGTTATTTTTGGAAAGAGACCCTCTGTATCGAGCTATCGCCGACCTTGTTGTTCCCACCAATGAAGGCGACCCGAAAGCCGTCGTAAAACAAATAAAAGCCTATCTGGGATCCGATTAACCTTCCTTTACCTTCCCTGTTTTATTAAATTCCTGCTTTCCTGACAAATTAGACCTGTATTCCCTTGCGTTTCCTGGGTTATATTTACTTGCTTTCAGTTTACGGAAAGATTGATGCAAGAGTTAATGGTTGATTTGGGTGAGCGCAGCTACCCGATTTATATCGGTACCACCCTCATTGGCGATAGCAAGCTGATTACCAGGCATGTGCACGGCAACCAGGTTCTTATCGTAACCAATG
>CAMYIF010000053.1 GCA_947258415.1 uncultured Pseudomonadales bacterium | reverse complement strand
CAAGCACGACCGTTTCGATCAGTATCAATATGATCGCCTGTGGTCCAACTTCAGTCAGTACCTTTAACGACGTTTTCATACCAAGTGCAGCAATCGCTGTAACCAGGCACCAACCGGATAAATCCACAAGTCCCACACGCACTGTTTCCGGCACCAAGCCCATGCTATTGGCTACAACACAAATTGCAAAACCGATGACGAAAAAGGGAATTGGAAACGAGCCTTTTCCCTGACCCTTTTCACGGGCCAGAAATGAAAACAGAAAGACGACAGGAAGTAGCATGGAGACTCGTAGCAGTTTAATGAAAGTTGCGGTATCCCCTGTCTCTACTCCCAACGAGTAACCTGCACCAACGACCTGGGCAACATCATGGATGGTTGCGCCCAGGAATATTCCGGCATCCTTTGCATCCAGTCCAAGCGCAGTAACAATAATCGGGTAGACAATCATCGCTACTGTGCTCAGGGTCGTGACCGCAATGACGGTAAAGATAACGTTTCTTTCCGAATTTTCATTTTTTGGCAAAACCGAAGATATGGCAAGTGCAGCCGATGCACCACAAATGGCCACCGCACCACCGGTAAGTATTCCGAAACGCCAACCACGCCCCATCATTTGGGCAACCACATAACCCACTAAAATAGTTACCACAACACCACCTATTGTAATCGCAATCGACTCAAAACCCAGACTGACAATTTGGTCGATGGTTATACGCATTCCCAGAAATGCCACGCCGATTCTAAGTAACTTCTTGGAGGCAAACTCAATGCCCTTTATGCACTTGGTATCTTCTGAAAGGAATTGAAAACCGAGTCCCAAAAGCAGGGCCATCAACATCACGGGGCTATTGTAATGTTGAGCAACGAAGGTGGCCGCCAAGCCAACAGTAACGCTGGCCAGTACACCGGGGAAATAAATCGATATGGTTTTACGAGGCCCCGTATACCAGGCTCCTCCTGATTTCTCTAATGACATGTGTTACCCCTCCTTAACAAGTCTTATTTTTAGGCATTCTATTTGAACATTTTTTGTTAGTTGTGCATAGACAAGAAATAGCGACACCGAATTCATCGGCAATCAGCAATGACCACAAACTTATTTTAATTTATAGTTTTTATTAATTTATTTCACAGCTTTATCAATTCATATCAATGTTTATATCAATATAATAATCGCTCTGAAATCATTCACATTGGTAAGCGTCGGACCGGTAATAACCAGGTCGTTCAGTGCAGAAAAAACAGCGTAACTGTCATTATTGTCCAGCATGGCGTTCAAATCCATACCGGCATCCCGGGCACGCTGATAACTGTCTGGCCCCAGGATACAACCGGCATTATCCTCTGAACCATCGATACCATCGGTATCGGCAGCAATGGCAAAAACCCGTTCCTGATCCCGCAACGAATTAAGCAAACCAAGCATGAACTCGGCATTGCGCCCACCTCGCCCTTTCCCTTTGACGGTTACCGTTGTTTCACCGCCCGACAGGATAACGCAAGGTGGCGCCAGCGGTTGGGAGTAATGCAACACCTGTCTGGCTATACCGGCATGAACAAGGGCAACCTCGCGTGCTTCGCCTTCGAGACAATCGCTTAGAATAATGGAATTCAGACCATGCTCTTTAGCCGTTTTGACTGCCGCTTCAAGGCTCTGTTGTGGCGTTGCGATGATATTGAACTCGTTATTTTCAAGGTCGGTATCGCCGGGTTTAACCGACTCGGATTCTGCCGATTCAAGCCAGTCTATGACACGCTGTGGAACATCGATTTTGTAACGTTCCAGAATAGCAAGCGCTTCAGCGGAAGTTGTCGGGTCGGCTACCGTCGGGCCGGAAGCAATTGTATCCGGTGCGTCGCCAGGCACATCGGAGATAGCGAGGGTAACCACGCGCGCAGGTGCGCAATGTTTTGCCAGGCGCCCACCCTTGATCGCCGACAGGTGTTTCCTGACACAATTTATCTCCGCAATGCTGGCACCCGACTTCAGGAGTGATTTGTTCAGCGAACGTTTGTCATCAAGGCTGATGCCCGGCGCAGGCAGGGATAACAGGGAAGAACCACCACCGGAGATCAGGCAGATAACCAGGTCATCTGCTGTTAAGCCAGAAACCAGTTCAAGAATACGTCGGGACGCTTTTTCTCCGGCATCATCTGGCACAGGGTGTGACGCTTCGATAACTTCTATGCGCTCACAGGGTAGAGTGTGCCCATAGCGGGTAATCACCAAACCAGTTAACTGACCAGACCAATTATTCTCCAGCGCTCGCGCCATGGACGCTGCTGCTTTACCCGCCCCTATTACCAGGGTTTTTCCCTTTGGCGGCTTGGGTAAATAATTTGCCAGCACAAGAGAAGGTTTGGCTGCGTTAACAGCCGAATCAAATAACTGGAGGAGAAGCTTGCGTGGATCCATGTATCGAGCTTATCCCAATCGATAAAATCAGGCTAATGCAAAGTGCACGAAAATGGCATGCAAACGGTTGCACGCTTCGGAATCATGCAGCCATTGCGGGAAATTAAAAGAGAGTTCTTTGCGGGATATTGTTAAGCGAAAAGGCGACATTAAATCAGTAACGATATTTCCGGCCCATTGCTAATCCTCAGCCAGCATTACCACCAGGAGTTTTTCCTTGATGGCACCATTGGAACAGAAGTTCATCAGGCGGCTGCTCACAGAAGGAGTTAACTGCTGGCCTTTACAAACCAGCAACCGGCCCTCATTCGTCAATACGTCTTTGGCCAGGATCATTTTGTCAGTAGTTTGGGTGACACTAACTTCGCGTACAGCTGATTGTTCTGACGTCTGGAACACTTTGGCCAACGCGTCGACAATCTTGGGGTCGAATTTTTCCGGTTCTCCGGCCAACTTGCTCAACGCCGTATTCCTGTCGAGCCCTGATTGCTCAAGCAAGTCGAATTCAATAATGGCGCGCAACAGTCGTGAACCTACTGGAATAGCCTCCCCTTTCTTTGAATCAACAGGCGAGCCGGATCCATCAAGGTTTTTTAATTGATACCTGACCCCCTCGGCTATCACCGTCAAGCGGGGTATCTTGCCGAGCAACTCCGCGCCCAGGTGCGGGTGCTGGCTAAACTGACGCTCTTCTTCCGGTGTTAACACCTTACCCGACAGGGCTTTTTTTACCAGTGCATCGGGCAAGGAAACGGTGCCAACCAGGCTCATCATTGCCAGGGTTTCCAGCCGCCAGTCAATCTCAATCCCGAGTAAATCGGCACAGGCTAGCATGTGGTTTTTATATTGCGTGGTACGACCGAAAATATCGGGTTTGGATAAAGACAATACTTCGCACAATGCGGCAACACTGCCCTTGACTGTACTTTCCATCAACTCTTTTTCTGACTTGATCAAGCGGTATTGATCAATCGCACTGTAAAGGGTTTGGGACATATTTTCTGGTGGGCACGGCTTGTTCAGGAACCGGAAAATATCACCCTTGTTAACCGCATCAATGGCCGTTTGCTGATCGGCATTTCCCGTCAACATAACCCTTACCGTATCGGGCGTCTGTTTTTTCAGCCGGGACAAAAACTCAACACCATCCATTTCAGGCATACGCATATCGGATACAACCACGGCAAATGGGCCATCCTTGACCGCAATGTCCAGGGCAGCAGCACCGCTGGTTGCCGTCATAATCTCAAACTCCTTTCTCAGAGTACGAGAATACGCCTGGAGGATGTTGGGTTCGTCATCTACAAAAAGCACTTTATTATTTGTCATGGTTAAGGACTCAATTCCAATACTATTTATTCTTCTGCCATCCGGCGCCAGTCACTGATATTTGATTTGCAAGCGATACGCTCGAGGTAATCACTATCGAGTTGCTCCATTAACTGATCGTCATTTAAATCCAGCTCACAAGCATTGATAATGTTGTTTGCAATATAGACGCAACCAAGCACAGAAAAATTATTGTCCGCAACAAGCCCCGGGCTGTGGTGAAAACAAACCGATTCCACAATCACGTCAGGCAATCCCCAAATGCCCAGTAAATAACCGCCTACATGCGCATGAGAAACACCGAACTCCTCTATCTCAGCCATCCCGGGACCAGCCTCAATACTATCCAGGTTGGCGCTTACCTTTGCATAGCGTTCCGGATACAAATTGGCCAAAACCAGTACTCCAACATCGTGTAACATACCGGCCATGACTGCCTGGTCGCACTGCCGGGCAGGAAGTTCCTCGAATTGGGCGATACTGCGCGCCAGCAAGGCGGTTTTGGTGCTATGTTGCATCAGCCTTTCCAGATTCAGTCCTGATGATTTCAGGCCCTCGTAGGCGCTGAATATCTTTTGTGAAAGCACCAGGCTCTTGATAATTTCAAGCCCCAACAGACCCGTTGCCTGCTTGACCGTATCCACGTGAGATGACAGGCCAAAGAATGCCGAATTCACCAACTGTAATATTTTCGTGGACATGGCAAGGTCTTCACTTATGATATCAGCCACATTCATGATGCTGCCTTCAGGGTCAGCCGCTTCCTTGAGTACCCGCTGGTAAAGTCCGGGAATACTGGGCAGGGCCACCACGCTGCCAAGGGCAGATTGCAAGGTCTTGTCACTTAGAATCGAACGCAGAGTAACCGAACGATTAATAGCAGTCTGAATCTGTTCCACTTCTGCGGGTTTGGCTAAAAACTGGTGTGCTACCCGGGCGCATTCCAATTCCAGTTCTGTTTCTGCATGCCCGGACAAGGCTATTCTAATTACCCCGGGGAAATTTTTTTGCACCCTGGAGAGTAACTCGACACCATCCATTCCCGGCATCCGGATATCACTGACAATAGCGTCAAAATGATTATCCTCCAGCATTGCAATCGCTTCCTCACCCGAGTTCGCAAACTGCATGTTCCAGTTATCTTTCATTGTCCTGAGCGAGCGTTTAAGGCCATTCAAAACATTAATTTCGTCATCTACAAAAAGCGCGTTAAACATAATTGGTAATTCCCCCCCTTTTTTGATTATTATTTTGCTTCCAGATATCTGATAGCCCCCCACTATCAGCACCCGCTAATCCGGTTAATTTATAAACCTGTCATGACGCTTGCTTGAGTCTTTCTGCCGGTTCATCAGCGACCGCTTCAATAGGCAACTTGATAGTAAAACGTGTACCCTTGCCCAACTCACTCTCAACTTCGAGTTGTCCACCGTGTTTTTCAACGATCACCGAATGGGCGATGTACAAACCCTGCCCTGTGCCTTTCCCTACTTCCTTGGTAGTAAAGAAAGGATCAAAAATCTTTTGCAGGTTCTCCTTGCTGATTCCTGCACCGGTATCGCCAATACGAATGACCGCATAGTCACCCTCAACCAATGTATCAATGGTAATGGTGCCTAAATCCGAAGTACCTTCCAGTTTTTTCCGTCCTTCTATGGCGTGCGCGGCGTTAACGATCATATTTAATATCACCTGGTTAATCTCGCCAGGCAGGCATTCAACTGAAGGCAGGTCAGGGTCAAATTCTGTCACCAGGTTAGCAACATATTTCCACTCGTTACGCGCAACAGTCATGGTGCTATTGATTGCCCTGTTCAGGTCAATGTTCTCTTTACCTTCCCCGCCGGGATGCGAAAATTCTTTCATGGCTTTCACGATAGTCGAAATGCGGGATACCCCGTCAAGCGCCTGGGCAATCGCGTCGGGTATATCTTCTCGAATGAAAGCAAGGTCAATTTTTTTGATGAGCGAAACGATTTTTTCCACCTGCAGTTTGCTTTCTTCACTCAATTGCTCTTGCGCCAGCAATGCGAGCAATTGGTCATGCAGCGTAAGTAACTCATCAATATCAACGAATGCATCCTGGAAATAATGAATGTTATCGCCGACAAACTGTGTGGGCGTATTAATCTCGTGGGCGATACCCGCGGCAAGTTGACCCACAGCTTCGAGTTTTTGAGCCTGCCTGAGTTGCACTTCCATTGACTGTTGCTTGGCCGACATATCCTTGTACCGGGTGACATCAAACATGATGCCGCGATACTCGGTGACACTTTTATTTTTACAAACGGGTGTGATGATGTTGCGGATATGGACAATGCGACCAGTGTGGAGCTGAATTCGGTATTCTACCTGGAATTTATCGGTCTCTATGCCAGCCTTGCCGCAAAAAGCATGTTCTACCTTGGATACATCATCCGGATGAATCAGGTTATCCAGGTTTACTTTTTCGCCCACAAGATCTTCCGGCTTGAAGCCCAGCACTACCTCTACCTGGTCACTGATAAATCTGTAACTTGCACCTTTTCTTGCCGAGCGTCTCCAGACAATTCCATCGATGCTGTTGACGAGGTCACCCAGTTCTTTTCGTGATTTTTGTATCTGTTTCTCTTTTCTTTTCAGGTCCTTGATTACGCCCTCCTTTGCAACCGTTTCCGAAACCAGTTCCTGGGTTCGCTCATGAACAAGCTTGTCAAGGTTTGCGTTTTGGTCCTTTAATTTACGCGAGAACGACATCACCCTTATGGCTAGATAAGTGCCAAATGAAACAAATAAAAATGCTTGAACGAACAACAACCACTGGAAGAAGGATAATGCTCCAGAGAACTGCTTGTAATCCCGGGTTAGTTTGTCATTGAGCTGGTTTATTTCTGCTTTGATGCTATTGGATGTACGTAAATTATCGGCGACAAGTATCCTGATTCGGAAAACGTTCTTATTCATACCATTAAGGTGTAATTGAATATTGTCCAGTAACCTGGTCTGCTCAAGTGTTGTAGAACGCGCCTTCATTTGAGAAATTATTTTCACAAACGTATTGTTTGTAGAGCTATCTATATATAAAACAAATTTTTCCAATTCATTTATATGATCAGCCCATCCTGCCTCTTCAACACCCATAGCTCGCAGTTCATTTATCATCTGTTCTGCAATGTTTTCAGAGTTGCTGGATATGAGAAAAAGGTTTTTAAACTCGTCTACCAGTTCAAGACGGTGCTCTAACAAATCACGCAAAGCACCTGTATCCGCCGTTAACACATCCTCTGAAACAAAGCGTAATCGTGATTGCGACCTGGCCTCATCATCAATTTCCCTTTGTTTCATTTCGTCTTTCAAAATCTTTATTTGCTCGGCGGTCTCGGTTATCTCATCATAATTACTGTTTAGTCCGCCCCTTAATTTAAGCAAGCCATTATCCATCTGGTAAGAAAGCAAATTTAACCTGTCATACAGACTCTTCCAGGCAATGAAATTTTGTTTATTGGAATCCCGGCTTAACAACGAAAGGTCTACCAACAATAAGGCACCCAATATCAAAGCGATTACTACAATTTTATTTTTAGACATTTTCGTAAGTCCCGAGCCCGGTTCGCCTGTTATTGATTCCAGAATAGCGACAATACTGACGGCCAATTCGTTGCTGAAAGGTCAGCCGATTAGATAGGAAGGCATAGTCCCACCTGCCCCAAGATCGCCCACAAAACCTTCCCTAAACATGAGTTTATACAGCAGAACCTTATCGTTATTTTTTTCAGGCCTTGCTCGATTTCCTGCTTTTAAGATTAGTCGCTATTTAATACCTTGCAAATCCGTTCCAGCAGTGGAGCAATACAGATGAAGCCTTTTCACCGGTACCGTAAAAACAGGATTGAATTTCGAATTTTTATTTATTCGGCAGGCTAACCAGAATTTATAAAAGCAATCTGGGGAAAAAAAGCTGGAATGAGCTGCTATCGCCTCTAGTAATCTGATGATGGCGACAGCAAGGGGAAAAGATTACCCCTGCTTGCGCAAGGGTAAATATACAACAGATCAGGCGAACGGTTCTGGATCAGGCTGATTGCAGGCTTGTTGCGATGGCATTGACCGGGTCGTCCCTGAATGCCTGGTAAAATGAAAGGTTAGAAGCATCACCGGCACTGGATACGGCCATTGACTGCACTAGCCTGTCCAGCTGATTGGCTAAAAACACCGTATTTTCGTCTGAGAATTCACCCCTAATACTTAATGTATTTTCTATAATATTGCGGTAGGTATCAGGTATTTGATAATTTTCATGTATTTTTTGGATAGCTGCCAACCTGCGCCCGCCAAACCTGTTCTGCCAGCCCCTGCCATGAAAACGACGACGCCAGAACGGGGGTAAATTATCAACCGGTGTTGACGAGTCGCCGTTCTCCGCACCCTCGGCAATTGAATTGATCATAATCTTGTCCCAGGTGACCGCCTGCTGGTCGGTAAAATGGATTTCATCCAGTGCGTAACGCTCATTGAAACCCAGGTCTTCTCCAAGGAAATGATTGTTTACAATCACCTGGTCGCTGTTATGACCGATAACAAGATTGTCTCCATCACGGCTCAGCGATACATCAATCGAGGCAATGCCGGCTTGAAACTGAATGACATCGATTGAACTGCCGCCGATCTGGTTGGTGGCCGTAGCAGTATCGTCATAATTGTCGATGATATCTCTGCCAAAGTCCGGACTAAAAATGTAGGTGTCGTTATCGTTACCACCGATTAAATAATCATTTCCCGCACCGCCATCCAGCCAATCGTTACCTGATCCGCCAACCAGTTGGTCGTTGCCCTCGCCACCCAATAACTGATCGTCTCCGGCAAAACCATACAGGCCATCATCTCCATCCAGCGCATTGAGCGTTTCATCGCCGGAACCGGCTTCAAGGCGTTCTGCGTTATTAGTGCCAGTTATTTTATTATTTGTGATGCTGTCCATGGTATTGTCGGCATAGAGCTGGTCGCTGACGATTCGACTTTGAACATCCCCGGAACTCCAGCTAACACCATTGGTAAAACGCACCTCTAACAATTCAGAAGCAAGCGTGCTGTCCTTGACATTGATAGCAATCGAGTCCTGGCTATTTTTTATGGCAAACCTGACTTCTTCACGCGCATCGAAATAGGTACCAGTTACAGTATCGTAATAAGCGGCGATACTAACCTGTTGAACATAGACATCTTCGGGTGCCACACCTTCGCCAAACTCGATCACATCCAGTGGCGATTGATCGGCTGCATTGAATGCATCAAATATAGTGTCCTGGCCAGAGCCGCGATTGAACCGGTAGGTGTCAGTATTGAAACTGCCGTATAAATGATCATTGCCGTGCCCTCCATCGATCGTATCGGCGCCACTGCCGGATCGAACCAGGTCATCGCCGCCTTCGCCCCACAGTTGGTTGGTGTCATCTGCCCCAGAACCATCAGAAGGTAAAACCAGTCCCTTGATATCATGGAAGGCCATCCCGTAAGGAAGCGAAAAGAAATAACCACCGAACGGATCAAAGTTATAAAAATCCGGGTCTGCCATATCGGGTGGCCCACCAACGACCTCATCATCACCACCACCGGCGTATATAGTATCGCTGCCCAAAAAGCCATCCAGCCTGCCGGCATTAAACTCGTGCAATTCCGGGGACTTGGAACCGCCTCCCGAGACAATCACCTGGTCTCCATAATTACCAAACACACCACCGTCCAGGTAGGTAATCGCGCCATCATTATCGTTTGTGATCACGTAATTAAAGTTTTCCGAAGTATTTCCATAGGCATAGTTAGAAGCCACTCCCTGGAACCATAAACCGGTTTCAGCGATACCGGTTACGTTGCGAATATAGGATTCATCCCAAACGGTGCCGTCGGCAAAATGAATGGCATCGATCTGGAAATCATCACTGGCAAAATAGGCGTTGATGCGAATCTGGTCATTGCCGCCATTGTAGTCGATCAACAGGTCAACCAGGTCGACGCTCAAGCTGACATCGGTGCTCGCAACCGTTTCATCGAAGCGGATAAGGTCCGACGCGCTGGTTCGAAAGGACGAGTTGTAGCCAATGACATCGACACCATCGCCGGCAGAGAACCAGTAGGTATCGATGCCCAGGTTACCGATAAGCGTATCGTTTCCACGATCCCCGTAAATATTATCCATTCCATCCGAGGCGTATATCGAATCGTTGCCATCACCACCATGAAGCTCGTCATCAGCATCACCACCGGTAATCTGATCATTGCCGGTGCCACCAAAAACAGTCCTGGGTATGTCGTAAGACTGAATCGGCTGAACCGTGTCATCTATAACGACACTGCCTGTGCGCTGGTTTGAAGGTACCAGCCACCAGTTTTTTATAATCAGTTCGCTGGCAAGTTCGGGTGTTGACAGGCTGCCGTTGGCATCGGTAAAAATAATCGCGCCGGCGACCCCGCTACTGATAGAGAAGGTCTTTTGAAGCGGCGTGTCACCGTTGATATCCGTTTCGGAGACGCTCAATAGCAAGTCATCGTTAACGCCCTGGTAATCCACATTCACACTGGCACCAGGACTTTGTGTTTGAACCGAGATCTGGCTATCGGCGCTATTAATGTTGCTTGTCAGTCTTTCGATAAACTCGAACCGGTTGACTTCCAAACCTTGGGCAAGCTTGAAGTGGGTAACATGGTTAAAAGAGGCATTGTCCATTACTACCGCGTCGCCACTGCCGTAATTGATCGACGTATTTTGTCCATCCTGAACGATGTCAATCGCTTCAAGTTGATTGATGGAATTGAATTGCAGGGTTACACGACCGGAAGTATCCTGCAGCGAGTCGACCCCGTCACCTGAATTAAAGACATAAGTATCGTTCCCGTTATCACCTTGCAGGATATCGTTTCCTTTGCCGCCTTCGAGGCTGTCATCACCCTCACCGGCAACCAGTTGATCGTTGCCTTCGCCGCCCGACAATCGATCGTCTCCGCCTTGGCCCCATAAATAATCCTGGCCGTCGTCACCGAAAACAAGATCGTTACCCGCCCCGGCATAAATGCTGTCAACTCCGCCGCCGCCGTGGATCTCGTCATTCCCGTGAAAGGTTTCGTCAAACGAAGGGTTGGCAATTATCGAGCTGATGTCGTAGGCGCTATCGCCGAAGATCTCGTCGTTATCCTCGCCGCCAAAGAGCTGGTCGTCACCGGCACCGCCAATAATCAGATCATTCCCCGCACCACCTTTAACCAGGTCATCGCCGTGGAATTGCAAAGCGAGCAAAGTGTTTTGAGCGCCGTCAACTTCGGAAGTAATGACCCCGGCTACTGAAAGATCACCTTCGAGGATATCATCACCAGCGCCGCCTTCAAGGTAATCATCGTTACCGCCTCCGAAAAGTGTGTCATGACCCTCGCCGCCAAAAAGACGATCCTTACCATGCCAGGCGGGATCAACCGCATCGTCCAGCGTTGAGTCATCGCCGAACAGCATGTCATTTTCCGTTCCACCGTAAAGAATATCGTCGCCGCCATTGCCAAAAAGATGATCGTCTCCGGCATTCCCATGAAGGATATCGTTACCATGGAACTGGCCATCGAGTGAAACGAGCAGTTCACCATTGCCAACCGGCCCAGCTTGTATCTTTAGAATACCGATGTCATTCAACAGGCCGGATCGATCGCCGTAGAGCGCATCGTTGCCGGCCTCACCCAGTAATAAATCATTGCCAATTTCACCATAAATGGAATCGTCACCAGCACCGCCCAACAAAATATCATCGTATCTTGTATTTAATTCGCTCAGGAAAACCGGGTCTAAAAAGGTATGCATGGCATCGGGTGAATCCTGGATTATTTGCAGAATATTCTCATGTCTACTGTCACCGAATATCCGGTCTTTCCCTTCACCACCGTTGATCAGATCGGCGCCTTTGCCACCGGCAACCAAATCATCACCGACATTGCCAAATAAGCTGTCATCACCGCTGTCACCCGAAATCAGGTCATCGCCAGGACCACCGTCGATAAAGTCATTCGCATCATCGGCCTCCTCTTCGAAATTTTCTGAAATCTCGCCGGTTAAGATGCCTTGTATAACGTCCGCCTCGGTTAATCCTGCACCAAAATGCACATACCTGGATGACCTGTTGCCCCAGATCAAATCGTCCCCGTCGTTGAGGTTATCCTGTGGATCACCGCCCAGGATATGGTCGCTACCTTTGCCGCCTTCCAGGAGATCGCCCAGCGCAGGATCGTCTCCCTTGCCGATAATGACATCATCCCCGGCCATGCCTCGCAAAACATCCTGCCCGTCACCGCCGGTCAGTTCGTCATTCCTGTCGCCACCTTCAAAATAAATGGTGAACTCGTTTGCGTAAGTCCAAAGGCTGGTTGCCGCCACTGCATCAAAATCCAGACTGCCCTGGTTAAACGCGCTTTGAAAGCTGCTATCGCGAGTGGTATACAGGTTTTCCAATATCGTGGTTGATCCATTAACAGTAACGCTACCATCGCCAACCAGGTGAAATTCAGGTTCCAGCATTGGTGGAGAAACTATTTCGGAAGCGCCAAGGTTAATGCCAAAATCACTTTGTGCCTTATTGAAGGAATGCAACGCGATGGATCCACCTGAACCATTCGCGCCGGCAATACCGATTAAGCCTTCGCCGATGCCATCGATAAATGATATGTCATTGTCCGGGTCCGAGTCGTCTGCATTGGCTACGTAGATATTGGCATTATCCGAAACGGCTCTGAAGTTGAGCGTGGACAGGTCAGCACCATTAACGACAATCCGATCACCGCCCAGGTCAGCATCGATAATGGTATCGTTGCCATCGCCGGAATCGTAGTAATAGGTATCGGCAAAATCCCCGCCGCCACCTGACAGGAAATCGTCACCAGCGCCGCCATAAAGCGAGTCTTCACCTTTGCCGCCATACAAGTAATCCCGGTCTTCATCGCCATGCAGATTATCGTTGTCTGTGGTGCCTTCTATGTAATCGGAACCGTGGCCACCATGAATTGTGTCATTACCGGCTCCGCCGTAGAGGTGGTCGTCTTTTATACTTCCGTCAAAAGTATTGTCGTTGCCATCACCAAAAATATAAG
>CAMYIF010000052.1 GCA_947258415.1 uncultured Pseudomonadales bacterium | reverse complement strand
TTGATACCTACGGACTTCTCTTTATTTATGCAAAACTCTGGTAATAAAAAAACATTCAGTTGCGAGTTTTTCCCGCCAAAAACGCCCCTTGGTGATGAAAAGCTCGCGTCGACCTGGAAAAAACTCGCCGCCAAGCAGCCCGATTTTTTCTCGGTGACCTACGGCGCAGGCGGTTCAACAAGGGATCATACGCTGGAGACGGTTTTAAACATTCATAACGAGAAATTACCCGTTGCACCGCATTTATCCTTCGGTGGCGATTCGGCTGAAACCATTGAAAAACTGCTGAATACCTACAAGGACCATGGAATCAACAGAGTCGTCGCTCTCAGAGGCGACATGCCTTCGGGAATGGGGAGTTCGAGACTGGTCTATGCCAACGAACTGGTCGCCTTTATTCGCAACAAAACCGGCGACCATTTCCATATAGAAGTGGCCGCCTACCCCGAGACTCACCCCCAGGCAAAGAACTGCAATACCGACATTGCATTCCTGAAGAAAAAATTCGAAGCTGGCGCCAACAGCGGGATAACCCAGTATTTTTACAATGCGGATGCCTACTTTCATTTCATCGATCGATGCCAGGCAACAGGTATAGAGAACCCGATTGTGCCCGGCATTATGCCGATTACCAACTTCAGCAACCTGGCCCGTTTTTCCGATGCTTGTGGCGCTGAAATTCCCCGCTGGGTACGAAAACGCCTGGAAAGCTATGCAGATGACAGTGCCAGTATTGCCGCTTTTGGTATCGACCTGGTTACCGAATTGTGCGACAGGTTACTTCAAGGCGGCGCGCCCGGATTACACTTTTACACCATGAACAGGGCCAAGCCAACTCTGGCATTGTGGCAAAACCTGAACCTGGACAGTTACAGGTAAAAACGCCACGTGCGTATTCCAAGGGTTTTCACTGATGCTCCGCTAGCACCGGGCGAAAAAACCGAGCTCGGAGCATCGACCAGTCATTATTTAACCCGCGTTCTTCGCTTGCCCGTAAATGCAAAGGTTGTTGTTTTTAATGGTCTTGGTGGCGAATACCCTGCACGCATCACTGCTGCAAGCAAGCGTAAGATTACCCTCCTGATCGAATCTTTTAATGCTACCGATAACAGCTCGCGGTTAACAACCTGCCTGGGAATCGGTATCTCTCGCGGTGAACGCATGGATTGGGTCATCCAGAAAGTAACAGAGCTGGGCGTTACCGAGATAATTCCGCTAATGTGCGAACGCACCGAAGTAAAACTGAGCGGGGAGCGCCTTGCCCGGCGAATGAATCACTGGAAAAAAATTGCCATCAGTGCCTGCGAGCAATCGGGTCGTAACCTGTTACCCGTGATACAACCACCGGCAACTATTTCCCAATGGGTTGCTGAATGCAGGGCCGACAGGAAATGGCTTCTTCACCCG
The DNA here is from genome assembly GCA_947258415.1 of uncultured Pseudomonadales bacterium. Taxonomy (GTDB): domain Bacteria; phylum Pseudomonadota; class Gammaproteobacteria; order Pseudomonadales; family IMCC2047; genus CAMYIF01. The sequence continues at coordinate 11,490 of CAMYIF010000052.1, read as the reverse complement.
GGCGCAAATGTAGCCCGCCAGGCGCCCGGTACTGCAAATTCTGTTGCGCTGATGATCGGCCCCGAAGGCGGATTAAGCGAATCGGAAATTGAACAAGCCGTGCAAGGCGGGTTCCTGGCTGTCTCACTTGGGCCGCGAGTGCTGAGAACCGAAACCGCGCCGATAGTAGCGATGAGTATTATTCAATACCTCTGGGGAGACCTGGCTTAAGATGTTTCCCGCTGCTATTTGCCAATAATACCCAGCGAGCTAAAAAGCTGCTTCTCAATTTGGCCAAGATCGGGAATTCGTGCGTGCCTTCCCTGGAATTCAACCGCGACATGCTCGAATTTGCTGATATTTTCTTCACTGACCGTTATGTTTTGATCGGATATCTGCACACTCCGCGGGATATCCTGAACCAGCATTCCCCAGTAAGGCATTAGCTCCTGGTCAGTCTGGCCGTGAAAAACAATAATTCGCGCGTGTTCTGAATGTTTTTTCAACCCCCCGCCGGCGAGGATTTCGAATGTAATGACGGGAATTCGCAGGTTACGCCAGTATTTATGACCCAATATCCAGCGTTGCACACGCGATTCAACAATCAAGCCGGACATTGAAGTTGTTTCTACAATCACGTTTGCAGGTAACAATAAATTACGGTCCTGCAGTGGCATCATTACCGAGGACAGGGACTCTGCGGTATTCGCTTTACTCGTAGTCATAATCACTCTTAATAGATTTTGTTATTCAGCTTTCGCTCGCTCGAAAGCGGTGAATTCTGTAATTGCATCAAGAAGTCCCTCTTCCTGAAATGGTTTGCCCATAAAACTGTTTACGCCAATTTCGAGTGCTCTCTCCTGGTGCTTCTGGCCGGTACGTGAACTAATCATGACAATCGGCACTTTTGACAAGCGCTCGTCATGTCGGACCAGTGACGCCAACTCGAAGCCATCCATGCGAGGCATTTCGATATCGAGCAAAATGATGCTCGGAACAAAATCCTGGAGCTTGGTCATTGCCTCGACGCCGTCTTTTGCCACTGTGACCTGCATGCCATTTCGCTCAAGCAAACGAGTAGCAACCTTGCGTACCGTTACGGAATCATCAACGACCATAACCCGAACCTCATCAGATTCTTCTTCCCGGGTTTCAATCGTTGGTTCGTCTGGCTGAACATGGACCACGGATTGTGCACGGATCATAGCGGCCAAATCGAGGATAAGCACGACCTGGCCGTCTCCCAATATGGTTGCACCCGACATGCCAGGCAAGCTGCTTAACTGCACGCCGAGTGGTTTGACAACAACTTCCCGGCTACCGGTGATACTGTCAACCTGTACAGCGGCTGTTTTATCGTCCGAGCGAATTAAAATTACAGGCAGGGGGAGCGCCTGATTTTGCAAAGTAAATTCCTGTTTGTGGCCAACGTAATCTCCGAGGTAATGAAGATCATAAGTTTCTCCTGCGTACTCAAAATCGGGGCCATCTTCCTTGTAATACTCTTCCAGCTCGTAGGGGCTGACCCGGACAACACCTTCGATGGTACTTAACGGCAAGGCAAAATTTTCATCGCCTATAGTGACCAAAAGTGCGCGGTTTACAGAAACCGTAAATGGCAAACGCACGGTAAAATGTGTGCCCTGTCCAAGCTGCGAATCAATTTTAATATTGCCGCCCATTTTCTTGATTTCGCTTTGGACAACATCCATACCTACGCCGCGACCAGAAATTTGAGTCACTTTACTGGCAGTACTGAAGCCGGCTTGCAGGATAAATTGCAGGATTTCATTGTCGCTTAGCTCTGCATTTTCAGCCATCAGGCCACGTTCAATTGCCTTGGCGCGAATAGTATTGATATCAATACCCGCGCCGTCATCTTTCAATTCAAGAACGATATCACCACCATCACGACTGAGGCTTAGCCAAATATTACCCTTGGTTGTCTTGCCGGCTTTCTTCCGGGTGTTTGAAGATTCGATGCCATGGTCGACAGCATTTCTCAGCATGTGCTCCAGGGGAGCAATCATATTCTCTAGCAATGAACGGTCCATCTCGGCATCTGCGTTTTTGATTTTAAATTCGATGCTTTTGCCCAATTCGCGGCTTACCAGCCTGACAATTCGTTGCAACCTGGGCACCATCCGGGAAAAAGGGACCATGCGAGTCTTCATCAGGCCGATTTGTAATTCCGTGTTAACCCGAGACTGTTGCAACAACAGGTTATCGGTATAACGCAGTCGATCTCTTAATGTGTCTTTTAAATCAAACATATCTGATACCGTCTCGACCAATGCCCGGGATAACTCCTGGATGCGGCTATATCGATCCATTTCCAGTGGGTCAAAGCCTTCGTGGGCAGGACCATCGCGCTCTGCTCTGAACAATATCTGAGCCTCGGTTTCCAGTTCCAGTCTGCGCAACTGTTCGCGCAGGCGCACAACCGTAGAACCTACCTCTTCAAGGGCATATCCAAAGTTACTCACCTGCTGTTCAATTCGTGCACGGGATACACTGGTTTCACCTGCAAGGTTAACCAGTTGCTCAAGCAGTGTTGATGGCACACGAATATTATTCTGTGCTGCGTCCCTGGTTGCAGTGAGTGTATCCGGGGTCAGGTCGACCTCGACACCGGCAGCCCGATCTGTCGTGTTATCTTTAACGGATTCCCTGATTTCCTGGTAACTGGTTTGAATACGTTCCAGCCAGTCGGATAAATCCGCCTGTACTTCTTCAGAATCCAGTTCCTCGGCATCTATATTGGCGATGACTTCGACAAAGAATTGCAACAGATCACCCAGTTCATGGACACCTGCCTGGTAGGCGCTGTCTTTCAGGCCGGTAACATCCGACTGGATTTGTGCGTATAAAGCAGTTTTGTCGCTGTTGCTTTGGGCCGACTGGTAGACGGCTTTGGACAAGCTTGCCTGGGCGGCTTTTGCCGATGCCAGGAAAGATTCCAGCATATCGACATCCGCTTCGATAGTAGAACCCAGTGCGGTATCAAAGACCTTTATTTCAGCCTGCGCACTATCCGGGGCAGGTACTGGCTGCCCCAACTGTTCGGCAAGGAATTTCTGCACCTGGGCAATAAGATCATCGGGGCGGACCAGGCTTAATCCCTGCTTGAGGTCCGACACCATATCAGCCAAACAGTCATCACAGGCGTGCAGTAAATCAAACAGGAACGGAGATGCGCTGACCTTGCCTGCATTGATATTCTCGTAAACAGACTCGAGCTCATGGCTCAAATCACCGATTGCAGAGATACCTGCCATGCGCGAACTGCCCTTCAGGGTATGCAACCCTCGCTGCAATTCATCTACCGCGGCTATATCTGTATTATTTTCCATCCAGCGCTGTTTGGCGTTTGCCGTAACCTCGGCAATTTCTTCGGCTTCCTCGAGAAAGATGGCCAATAACTCGGCATCCGCTTCAGTATCAACAGCCTGCGCCTGAACTGGTTCGGGCATTATCACATTACCCGGTTCTGCATTATCAGCCTTGGCTTCTGTCGCGGCCTGTTCAACAACAGCTTCTTCCGGAACCTGTTTTGTAATATTGTTCAACGCTGCAATCACTTCAGTGTTTATTGTCACATCGAGTCCAGCGGCACATTCATCCATAATGCTGACCAGGTTTTCATGACCATCGGCGAGCGCATCCAGGCAGGTAATACCCTGGTCGGGGTGCTCCTGCAGGAACAAATAAGCTCCTTTAATCGCTGTCAATAACTCGGTGAGCACCGGAATTTCCATATCCCCGGCTGCTGATCGCAATTCATCGATTTCGGCGCATAATTGGGTCAACAGGCTCGCATTATTTGCCCCTTGCGACGACCAAATCTCGTACTGTTCATTGACATCACAGATACGGTCGATATTGTTAATTAAAAAGGATTGGAATGGCGATGTCTTCATGGCCGCGTATTCAACTTGCCCAACGACGGCTTGCCCGGGCACATCACGCACCGCAGACAGGCGCTCATAGGATACTTGCTGGGCACGCTGCAAGAAGTCCTGCGCACCTTCGATCTCAAGCTCCGAACCACTCTCAAGCTGGGCAAGACCGGCCTTCATTAATTTGCTTGCTTCCGAGATGATGTCTAATAATTCCTGATCGGCGGGTATTTCATAGGCACGCAACTCATTGATATGACGTTCACCGGCGGCCGCGATTTCAGCAACTGCATCCAGCTGGGCCATCTGGGCACCACCGCTGAGGGTATGCAATGCGCGGTACAAAGGTGCACTGAGCAGTGCCGGCTCAACCGAGTCTTTTACTTGCCCGACAAATTCATCCATGGTCGCCAGGTGTTCGGAGGCTTCCTTGATAAATATTTGCTCGATTTCATCGCAGCTATCTTCAACGTAATCCTCATCTTCCAGAGGCTCGTCATTCGCCGCAACTGGAGCGCCGAAGTCCAGGTCTAAATCCGGCTTTTCTATTTCCTCGTTGTCTACGGCTTCGCTGGCAACCTCTTCGAATGTAACTTCTTGTTCACTGGTAGTTTCTTCGAGAATAATTTCTTCAGTTGTTTCTTCGAGATTTATTTCTTCATTGGCCGCATCTTCGATAATGATTTCTTCGCTGGCAGCTTCTTCGATAGTAATTTCTTCGCTGGCAACTTCTTCGATAGTAATTTCTTCGCTGGCAACTTCCTTGCATTCATCAACGGCATCCACGTCCGCAGCATCAACCTGCTCAGTGGCATCACCACCCCCGGCCAAATGTTCGGCGCGTTGAATCAAAGAGGCAACGTCAATTTCAGCATCGGTATTGTGGCTGAACTGAACCAGTAAAGACGGTAATACATCACGAACATCATCAACCATGGTGACCATGGCGGGTTTGAATGAAATAGCACCTTCGATCAACTGGTTCAACATATTTTCAACTGACCATGACAGATCACCCAGCACACTGGCACCCACCATCCGGCCACTGCCTTTAAGCGTGTGAAATGCGCGTCTTACATCGGTCAGGGCATCCTGATCACTGGAATCCTGGAGAAAAGCGGGCCACCGGACATCAATGGATTCGAAAACTTCTTCGGCTTCTTCTACAAAAATCTCCAGGATTTCATCATCAACCAGCGAGTTTTCCTGTTCTGCCTGTTCTGGCTTATCATCGGATTTAACAGCCATTTCTGTTTCATCCCGATCCGGTTTATCCGTCTCTTCGGGTATTTCAAAATTGATAATCTTGGCTGTCTCTTCTGCCGAGCACTCTCTCTTTAGAGAAACGACCGGTTCTTCAGGCTCATCTCTCGGTCTTTCAATTTCCGCTTTGGTATCAGTTTCCTCGGGGGTATCCCAGGAATCGAGGTCAAGGTCATCGGCTAATTCAAAATTCAGGCTATCGGCTGACAGGTCTGTACCATCGGGGTCATCATCCTGCTCACTAATGATTCCCTGGGCTTGCTCGACGGGATAACCTAGTGAAGCCACATGCCGTTTCGCCGGTTCCAGTACCGATTCACCCACGGATTTACCACTGACAATACCGTCCAGGTAATATTCCACCGTTGAAATAACCTCTGCCAGCACCTCGACCGTCGCTGGCTCGGGATCTTTTTGCATTGCCAGAATATCATCTTCGATATATTTGGATACGGCCAGGATCAATTGCCCTGCATTGGCGATCGACAACATGGTCAAACCGCCATAGACGCCGTGCAATGTCGTCGGCACATTTTCCAGCTGTGACATATCATGGTCACTGGAAAAATATTCGCTCATGGCTTCCTTGCTCTGCTTGAGGTTCTCCAGGCATTCCGACAGGACCGTCTCGGTTACCGAGCCATGATCTTTCTCTGCCTTGGTCGAATTGACACTTTCAAGAACTGTCTCGAGTTCGGCTTCTACGTATAACAAGGACTCGGCAATTTCCAGCAATACATTTTCCGGAATTTCAACGTTATCACTCGAATACCCCTTCAACGTATCAAGCTGTTCCTGCGCAACCAGCCTCGGGGCTTCAAGGTTCAGGACCAGCAATGTATTGGAAATTTGCTGCAAACCTGGCTGTAAGCCACCTAAATCAATATTGGATTTGTCTTCATTACGTACATACAAATCGATGGTATCTTTAATGCGTTCCAGCTCTTCACGCAATGCTACAACGACCGAATTCAATGTATCCTTATCGGGCCCTGCAACCAGTGATGTATCGGGAGATTCGGGGGAAGATAGCTGATAGTCCCGTAAAGCATACTCTTGCTTGATCAACTCTATATGAGGTGTTGACGCCGTGCTTTTGGCAATCGCGTAAAGCATGGTTTTCAGTGTTTCCGGATCAGGCGGATTATCAAGGCCAGCAACACCCGTTGAAATTAAATTTTTCACTTCCTTGTCGGTATCACGCAATGCATTCAGAGTATTATAATCAAGCTCAATCGTTTCGTTGAGCAGGCCTTCCATGAAAGCCGCGGCAATTTCGAAAAGCTGATTTACCGGCGAGTTTTTGCACAACTGCTGAAAGCGGGCAAGAACATTTGACATCCTTGCCGAGTTAATCTTTATGGCTTCCTTGCGAATCAATCCGGTCAGCGCAAACTGGTAAATCTGGCGTAATTTCTTGACGTTAACGATGGCTTGATCGTCAAATTTGGCCTTTACTTCCTCGCTTGCTGGCAATGGTTTGGGTATAACCGGTTCAAAAAGGACAAATTCAGACAGCAGGTTAATACCAAGTACGCGTTGAATTTCATTGATGGTGGGCAATAACAGGATCGGCGTTTCATCAGCGCTTTTCTTGAGCCTGTCAAGGTAGGGTTGCAATACAACCAGCGCCTGTACAAGCGCTGCATGTGCGTCATTTTTTTCCTGAACTTTATCTTCGCGCAACGCAATCAGGAGCAACTGCATGTGCTCCGTAAGCAGCATTGCACCGGATACGCCGACCATTTGCAGCGAACCATGCACCTGGTGAACCGCTTCATAACAATCGTTAAGCGGGGTCGAGTCGCCTACATTTGAAAGGTAGGTCTCCAGGTGCTCTTGCGCATGGCGCAAGGTTTCTTCTATATCAGTCTGAACCCAGTCCAGGGTTATGAAATCATGGGACTCACCCATAGAGACTCCACTATCTTTTATAGGCCCACCTTTCACGACAGACCTTTTCGATTAATTTTCAAAGTAGGGCAAACAAAATATCTGGTTTTTTACCTGCAGCCACTATCACACCCGATTGCCTGCTGAATTATCGATTAAGCGGCAGATACGTTGCGCTTGTCTTTACTATCTTCATCATGATCCTGATCCATTTTTACCTGTTCCGGAATGGCGGCAGGTATATCGGTCTCCTGCTTGGTTTCCTGGGCAGAATCATCCGCCAACTCGACTTCGAGGTCAGCCACCAATTCGCTCTCTTCAAGACCGGAATCGTCACTTGTGAACACCTCGTCGGACCGTATAAGCGTTTCATCATCTTCGGAAATGACTTCTACATTGTTCACCGCAACAGATACCAGTTGCTCATCCTCAGGCAAGGTGAAACCGGCAACCGTACTTCTCATCTCTTTCGCCATGTCGGCAAGGTTACCAATAGAGCTGGCCGTTGCAGTCACGCCTGACGATGTCTGGCTGGTAATTTCCTGGATGATATTCATGGTGCCGGAAACCTTGTTCGCTGCCGCTGATTGCTCCTGGGCGGCTGCGGAAATTTCCTTAATCAGGTTTGAAAGTTCGTCAGAAACTTTCTCGATTTCTCCCAGGGCAACCCCTGCGTCCTGAGCCAACCGTGCTCCCTGAACCACTTCTGCAGTGGTTTTTTCCATGGAAATAACCGCTTCGTTAGTATCTGCCTGAATGGCTTTTACCAGCACTTCGATCTGTTTGGTAGCGGCACCGGAACGTTCCGCCAACCGCTGCACCTCATCGGCAACGACGGCAAAACCTCGCCCGGCTTCACCGGCCATTGATGCCTGAATGGCTGCATTCAAAGAGAGAATGTTGGTCTGGTCGGCAATATCGTTGATCAGGGATACTATATCGCCAATTTCCTGCGAGCTTTCACCCAAACGCTTGATCTGTTTGGATGTTTTTTGAATTTGTTCACGTATTTTATCCATTCCATGGATGGTATTTTGCACGGCATCGGCACCCTTGTTGGCGATGATAACCGAGTACTCAGCGGCCTTGGATGAGTCACCCGCTCGGGCGGACACGTCATCCATCGAGCGAGCGATGGTATTAATCGAAGAGGTGACTTTACCGATCTCTTCAGCCTGGCTGACCGACGCCTGGGCAAGACGCTTGGCTGTTCCCTGCGTTTCTTCCGCGGCCGAGGAAACCAGCACCGAGTTTTTGTTTATCGAAGCGACCAGGGTACGTAACTGGTCAATCGAATAGTTGATAGAGTCTGCTATGGCGCCGGTAAAATCTTCCGATACTGTCACAGATGTCGTCAGGTCGCCATCGGCCAGATCGGCAATCTCATCAAGGAGCCGTAGAATCGCTCCCTGGCTGCGCTCGTTTTGTTCGTATTGTGCACTCAGGCTTTTGGAAGTATCACGATAAATAAGCACACCCAGCAGGGCCACGAGTAACAGCGCAAAAACACCGCTGGCGTATCCCATTTCAGGGGTAATTTTCCGTTCTGCATGCAATCCCTGGAAGCGCGCATCCAGACTCAACATATGGTCAAGTAATTGGTCTGTTGCAGCCAGTATGGTTTCCGAAGCAGCGCTGATGGCCAATACGGTTGTCGCACCGGAAACAATTTTATTAGCGCTGCTTTCTATGGTTCGCAAACCCGGCTCCATTCCCTTGAGGATAGCGATGACATCGGGCTGGATTACACGGCTTATTTTCAAAGCGGCATCACCCTTTACCAAGGCTTCGTTTACCCTGTCAAACTCTGCCCAGTCGGCTTTAAAGCTTTTTCCTGCTGCTTCACCACTCGAGCCACCCTGTAAAATTTTTCCTGCCGATAGCAACAATCGCTCAGCCAAAAAGGACTGTCGCTGCATAACGGCAACCTGACTTGCAGACACCCGGCTGGCAACCAATGCCTGTGTCGCTTTATCGTAGGATTCCTGGATAACGGGTATCGCCTGACTAAGTGCGCCTTGCGCCTCGTGCAACTCAACAACCTTGTCTCGACCCGACAGAAGCTGGTTGTTCACATCACGTTTCAGGGTATTCCATACCGCCCGAACCGCGGTTAAATCTTCGCCCATAATAACCGGGCTTCCCGGTAAACCTGTTTCAGGATTTCCTTCGGTAATAAAAGCAAAATTCCGTTCAAATCGGGTCATGTTCAATTGTAGATTATCAAACCCTTGTTCGCTGCCAGACACGGCCAGGCGGGTGTTTTTAGCAATTTTTTCATTCAATATACGCAATTCACCAACGTGACGAACATATTGCTTGTCGTAGTCGCTTTCTGCATTGGTTATCACAAGTATTGTAATGAACAGCGCAATTGCCGAAACTAAAAGCACCATGAGTCCAATGATTAGACCGCTACTCTTAAAGCCGGCAGTTGAATTTCTTGCTTTCATCCTGTAACTCCTAAATGGAATCGGAAATTAAACTCTATTGAGTCGTTAATTAAACAGCGACCTGTAAAAATTCAGGTGTCTGTACTAGGTCGAATAGACTAAATATAGCCCAACATTCCTTATTCTGCTCAAAGCCCCCTTTGATAAAAGGCCGGTAACATTCATCAATTTCAACGTCTGATTTTGCCGAGCCTTGTGCAAAAGTTTGCATACCCAGCACTTCGTCTACGACAACTCCGCAGTAAAAGTCATCGTACTTGACGGCCAACACCCTGCTGCTGCGTATCGATTCACTGGATTTACGTCCAAAGTAAGAACCCAGATCGATGATAGTCAGCAAACGACCGCGTATATTCGTAATGCCATTTACCCATTGCTTTACTCCCGGCACACGCGTGCATGACTGTATGTATAATATCTCGTCAACTTCGACCATAGGGGCGATAAATTTTTGCTTGCCCAGCCTGAACCCGATGCCTCGCCACTGGTTTTCCGAGCTTTCCTGTAAAGGCAATTCCTTTGTTATCCGGCTGTTTCGTGTGGCGATATCTGTTAATAGCTGGAAGGGGTCCATTGCTGTTGAATCCGTCATAATTTTCCCAGAATTCCTTTCAAGTATTTAAAACCTGATCAATCGTAGACAAAAGTAAGGCTTTTTTAATGGGTTTTACCAGGTAACCCTTTGCACCCTGGCGCTGGCCCCAGATTCTGTCTGTTTCCTGCCCTTTGGTGCTCACTATAATCACTGGGATGCTGGAGGTTAACTGATCTTTTGACAACTGCCGCGTTGCCTGAAAGCCATTAAGCCCTGGCATGACAATATCCATGAGGACAACATCGGGGCGTTCCTTTTTGGCAAGCGCCACACCATCTGCCCCGTTATCAGCGGTCAACACATTGATACCTTGCTCTCTTAATACTGCCGAGAATGCCTGGGTTTCTGTCGGGGAGTCGTCGATAATTAATACACTAGTCATTTTTCACCAATTCCCAATATTATAGGTTTACGTTCAGCTGGAATGCGCCTGGTTCTGATATGTTTCTACCGATGCGTGTTCGCGAATCGCCGACAACAGCTCGTCTTTACTAAATGGTTTTGTCAGGTATTGGTCAGAACCGACTATTCTGCCTTTCGCCCGGTCAAACAAGCCATCGCGGCTTGACAGCATAATCACCGGCGTAGATTTAAATTCCTTGTTATTTTTAATCAGCGCACACGCCTGATAGCCATCCAGGCGCGGCATCATAATATCTACAAAAATGATATCGGGACGTTTATCCACGATTTTGGCCAAGGCATCGAAGCCATCAACTGCAGTCTCAACTTCACAGCCGGCCTTTTTTAGCAGCGTTTCTGCTGTTCGGCGGATGGTTTTACTGTCATCAACGACCATCACCTTTAGCCCATTAAATTGCTCACTCATCCAGCAAACCTCAAGTACATCCAATTGAATTAATCTTAATTAAAGATAGTAGAATCTTGGCAAAGCGAAAGTTTTTGACCGCGACTAAAAACAGTTTTTATATTTTTAGCCTAAACCATAAGTTATGAACTTCAAGTTTTGTTATTAATCATTTCTTATCAGCAACTTATTGCACTCAAAAATTAGCCTGATATGCCTGGATAATTTTGTTATTCCATTCCGGATACAGAACTCGATACAATGTCTCGTGTCACAAGCTTACGGTAAATACCAGCCGTTAAACATAAGGATTTCCCGGTTATGACAATTTCTGTTGGCGTAGTAATGGATGACATCGCTGCGATCAATTACAAAAAAGACAGCACACTGGCAATGTTACTGGCTGCACAGGCTCGTGGCTGGACACTAACCTATATGGAGCAACAGGACCTGTATTTAAAGGACGGGGTTGCCTGTGCTTCAATGCGCCCGCTTGAGGTTTTCGCAAACCCTGAGAAGTGGTACTCACTCGGCGCACCGATAGACAGCAACATGGCGAGTCTTGATGTCATCCTGATGCGCAAGGATCCTCCATTCGAC